>JBBSBV010000012.1:0-100483 GCA_038250905.1 Acidimicrobiia bacterium | reverse complement strand
GTCCTTGAACGTGATGTCGAGGGTGTCGCGGTTGTAGCGGGCGCCCTTGCACACCTCGCACGGCACGTAGACGTCGGGGAGGAAGTGCATCTCGATCTTGATCGTGCCGTCGCCCGCGCACGCCTCGCAGCGGCCGCCCTTCACGTTGAACGAGAACCGGCCCTGCTGATAGCCGCGGATCTTGGCCTCGGGCGTGGCCGCGAACAGCGCCCGCACCTTGTCGAAGACGCCGGTGTACGTGGCGGGGTTCGACCGGGGTGTACGTCCGATCGGTGACTGGTCGATGTTGATGACCTTGTCCAGCGCGTCGGCACCGTCGACACTCTTGTGCTTCCCCGGCACCGTCTTCGACCGGTAGATCTTGTGCATCAGGGAGTCGAAGAGGATGTCGTTCACCAACGTGCTCTTGCCGCTGCCACTCACTCCGGTGACGGCAACGAAACAGCCGAGCGGGAGTCGGGCGTCGAGGTCGCGCAGGTTGTGCTCGCGTGCGCCGCGCACGGTGATCCAGTTGTCGCCCGGTTCGCGACGGCGTTCGGGTACGTGGATCTCGCGAGCGCCCGACAGGTACTGGCCGGTCATCGAGCGGGGTTCGTTCAAGATGTCGTTGAGGGTGCCCTGGGCCACCACCTCGCCGCCGTGCTCCCCCGCGCCGGGACCGATGTCGACCACGTGGTCGGCGACGCGGATGGTCTCCTCGTCGTGTTCCACCACGATCACCGTGTTGCCGAGATCGCGCAGCCGCACCATCGTGTCGATGAGGCGCTGGTTGTCACGTTGGTGGAGACCGATCGACGGTTCGTCGAGCACGTAGAGCACGCCGACGAGACCGCTGCCGATCTGGCTCGCGAGCCGGATGCGTTGGGCCTCACCACCGGCGAGCGTGCCCGCCGAACGGTTGAGGCTGAGGTAGTCGAGGCCGACGTCGAGGAGAAACTTCAGGCGTTCGTTCACCTCTTTGAGCACGCGCTCGGCGATGAGCCGCTCGCGCTCGTTGAGTTCGACTTCGGAGAAGAACGCCGCGGTGTTGCGAATCGACAGGTTGCCGACGTCGGAGATGCTCCGACCGCCGATCTTCACGGCCAGCGACGACGGCTTGAGGCGGGCGCCGCCGCACGCACCGCACGGCACCTCCCGCATGTAGCCCTCGATCTGGTCGCGGGTGCGGTCGCTCTCGGCCTCGGTGTGGCGGCGCTCCAACCACGGGATCACGCCTTCGTACTTGGTCTTGTACTCGCGCTTGCGTCCGTAGCGGTTCTTGTACTGGACGAGGACCTGCACCTTGCCGGTGCCGTACAGCACGGCTTTCTGCTGGGGCTTGGTGAGCTTCTTCCACGGCGTGGTGGTGCTGAAGCCCATCTCGTCGCCGACCGCCTCGAGCACCCGCCCGAAGTACTCGCCGCGGTACCCGCTCCAGGGTGAGATGGCGCCGTCGACGATCGAGAGGTCCTCGTCGCCGATCACCAACTCCGGGTCGACCTCGAACCGGGTGCCGAGTCCGTCGCATCGCTCACACGCACCGTACGGCGAGTTGAACGAGAAGTTGCGCGGCGCGAGTTCGTCGAAGCTGAGCCCACAGTGCGAGCACGCGAGGTGCTCGGAGAAGGTGAGGACTTCGGAACCCTCGGAGTCGGTGTCCTTGGCCTTGCGTGCGGTGCCGGGCAGGGCGGCCTGGCCCTCGGTGGCGTCGTCCTTGCGGACGATCTCGACCTCGGCCACGCCCTCGGCGAGTCGCAGCGCGGTCTCGAGCGAATCGGTGAGGCGTCGCTCGATTCCCGGGCGCCGCACCAGGCGGTCGACCACCACCTCGATGGTGTGGTTCTCGTACCGGGCCAGGCGATCGGCCCCCCGGTCGGCGAGTTCGATGGTCTCGCCGTCGATGCGGGCGCGGGTGAACCCCTGCTGCGCGAGTTCGTCGAGCAGACCGTCGTACTCACCCTTCCGACCACGCACCACGGGCGCGAGCACCTGGAAGCGTGTGCCCTCCGGCAACTCGAGGACGCGGTCGACGATCTGCTGGGGCGTCTGGCGGGTGATGACCCGACCGCAGTTCGGGCAGTGCGGTATGCCGATGCGGGCGAACAGCAGGCGCAGGTAGTCGTAGATCTCGGTGATGGTCCCGACCGTGGAGCGCGGGTTGCGACCGGCCGACTTCTGGTCGATGGAGATCGCGGGTGACAGTCCCTCGATGAAATCGACGTCGGGCTTGTCCATCTGACCGAGGAACTGACGCGCGTAGCTCGACAGGCTCTCGACGTACCGCCGCTGACCCTCGGCGTAGATGGTGTCGAACGCGAGACTCGATTTCCCGCTGCCCGACAACCCGGTGATCACGACGAGGCGGTCGCGCGGCAGATCGATGTCGATGTTGCGCAGGTTGTGTTCGCGCGCTCCACGCACCGAGATCATGTCGGGTTCGCCGACGGGTGGCGCCGGCAACGGGCGCCGGGCGGGAGCCTTCGCGGTCTTGGCCGGAGGCTTCGTGGCGGTCTTCCGGGTGGTCTTGGCAACCTTCGCAGCTGCGACCGGCTTCGCGTCGGCGCTACTCGCGCGTCGGGACTTCGGTTTCCGCTCCGCCATGACCGAACCTTACCCGCGCGACACACCCCGACGAACGTATGTTCCTCCCCTGAGGTTCAGGCTGGGTGACGGTCGGAATTGCGTCCCGCGGCTGTCCGAATCTGGCACAGTCTGCGCGGTGGTCCGATTCGGCGAGTTCGACCTGGACGTCGCGAGCCGGCAACTCCTGCGCCGGGGCACCCCGGTCCACCTCGAGCCGCAGGCGTTCGATCTCCTCACGTACCTGGTCGAACACCGCGACCGCGTCGTGCCCAATGCAGAGTTGCTCGACGGGGTGTGGGGTCACCGCTTCACGTCCGCGGCGAGCCTGACGACGCGGGTCAAGGAGGTCCGGCACGCACTCGGTGATGACGGGACCCGGCAGCACTCGGTGAAGAACGTGCGGGGGCGCGGCTACCAGTTCGTCGCTCCCGTGCAGCCGATCGAACGGCTCCCAGCCGGTGCGGACTCGACGGTGCTGATCGGTCGAGAACGGGAGATGGCCGCGCTCACGGCGGAGATCGCGGCGTCGGCGCTGGTGACCGTGATCGGGCCAGGTGGGGTGGGCAAGTCGACGCTTGCGCGGGAGTTCGCGGCCCGTGAAGGCGAGTCGTTCTCGGACGGCACTCAGTTCGTGGAACTCGCCGCCGTCGATGCGGAGGAGCAGATCCTTCCGGCTCTCGCGCGATCGCTCGACGTGGTCCTCGATGTCGGGCGCCGTGATGATGCGCTCGCTTCGATCGCCCGGCTCGACGCCTTGCTGGTACTCGACAATTGCGAACAGGTGGCCGACGAGGTGGCGGACCTGGTCGTCGAACTCTGGGCGTCTCCCGAAGTCAACCTGCGGGTGCTGGCCACCAGTCGGGTTGCGCTCGGCCTGAGCCGGGAGCGGGTCATTCCGCTGTCGTCGCTGGATCTCGAATCGGCGGGCGCGCTGTTCACGGCCCGGTCCCGGGCCGTCGTGCCGGGGTGGGACCCCGGCTCGATCGAACCGGAACGAATCGCGCAGTTGGTGCAGGGTCTCGATCGGCTCCCGCTGACGATCGAAATGGCGGCGGCCCGGGCCGGCTCGATGTCGTTCGACGAACTCGCGAGCGCAATCGCGGACGGCACTCCGTTCCTCCAGGTGTCGCACCGGAGCCCGGCCCGGCGGCACCGATCGCTCGATTCGTTGGTCGCATGGTCGGCAGGTCTGCTCGACGCGCGTCACCGCCGCATCTTCGAGGACTTCTCGGTCTTCGCCGGTGGGGCTGCCGCCCATGACGTGGCGGCCGTGTTGGCCCCCGACGATCCGAGTGGGGTGGTCTTCGACCTCGCGGCGCTCGCGGAACGGTCGCTTCTCGTCGCCGAACTCGACGACGTCCGATCGCGCTATTCGATGCTCGTCACGGTGCGCACGGTGGCGCAGCGTTGGCTGGAGGACTCGGTGCGTGCCGATCCGCTGCGGCGCCGCCATGCCGAACACTTTCTCGTCGTCGCACGCGAGGTCGACGATGAGCTGCGGACCCCACGGGAGTCCGCGGCACGCCGTCGCATCGAGGGTGTCGTCGACGAACTCCGCGCGGCCCACCGATGGGCCCGAGCCGAGGCGCCGGAGTTGGCCGCAGCGATGAGCGGCGCCTTGTTCCATGCGGCCTATTCGAGCCTGTGGAACGAACCGGCGACATGGAGTCGCGAACTGCTGTCGAGTGCGTTCGCCGCCGACCCGTCCTCGTTCCCCGGTGCCCGGCTGCTGGCGGCCGGAGCGGCCGCCCACGCGGGTGACCTGGTCTGGGCCCGACGCCAGGTGACGATCGTGCTCGGGACCGCACGGGGACGCATCCGTGCCGCGGCGGTCGAACTCCTGGCAGACATCGCGCTCTACGAAGGTGACCTCGCGGGTGCTCACGACGCGGCCGCCGAGCTCCGTCGACTCGGTGAGGAACTTGACGACTCTCACGCCCGGGCGTTCGCCGCGGTGGATGCATCACTGGCCTCGACCTACGGCGGGGATCCGGCCACCGCGCTCGCGCAGTTGGCCGACGTCGCGGTCGACCAGTTCGCGCCGACGGATCGGGCGTGGATCGCGCTCGCACGGGGCGATGGGTTGAGCATGATGCGTGAGCGTGAGGCCGCGAGCGCGTACCTCGAAGCGATCGAAATCGGCGGTCTCGTCGAGAACCGGTTCGTGGTCTCCTGCGCACGTACGTCGTTGGCCAACGAATACGCGCGGGTCGGAGACGTTGGCGCTGCATTGGAGGCCTACGCACAGTCGCTCGCCGATTTCCAGCGCCATGGCAACACGACTCACGCGGTGACGGCGATCCGGAACCTGATCGGGTTCCTGGCGGATCTCGGCGATGACCGGGCCGCGACTGTGCTCGGGGCCGCGGCATCCAACGACGGACTGCGCATGAGCTACGGCGTGGAGGCCGAACGGGTGGAGCGCGTCCTCGAAGCCGTCGAACGCCGAGCCGGCGCGGGTCGCTTCAGCGCCTGGTGGGACGAGGGGCGGTCCCTGGATGCCGAACGGGCGCTCCAGACCGCGATCGACGTGGTGGCCGGGCACCGGAGCTGATCTTCCGGGAAATCCTCACGCAGTCCTCAAGCAGCGACGGCTATTTCGTGGTTCTGTAGCCACCATGACTGCAAACACGGTTCCGCGTTCCCCGTTCCCCACTCCCGACACGGTCGTCGTCACCGACGCCGGTCTGGAAACCTGGTTGGTGTTCGACAAGGGTGTCGAACTTCCTTCGTTCGCGGCGTACCCACTCGCCGGAACGTCCGACGGACGGGCGCTTCTCGCCGAGTACTACGCCCATTACGTCGGCATCGCCGGGCGCACGGGTGCTGCTTGCCTGCTCGAGGCCGCCACCTGGCGGGCCAACCCGGACTGGGCCGCGACTCTCGGTCACGATCGGACTGCGCTCGCCGAGCTCATCGCCGCTGCGGTCGCGGTGCCCGAGAGCTTTCGGAGCAGTTGGCGAGGACCTGGCCCCCTGCTCGTCGGTGGCGTCGTCGGGCCGCGAGGCGACGGCTACCGGATCGACGACGCGATGACCGCTGAGGAGGCGTGCGACTACCACTCGTTCCAGATCGGGGTGATGGCCGACACGTCGATCGACCTCGCGACTGCGATGACGATCTGTTACGTGGACGAAGCCGTCGGGATCGTCCGAGCGGCCCGAGCGCACGCCCTTCCGGTCGTGATCTCGTTCACGCTGGAGACCGACGGTCGACTCCCGTCGGGTATGACGCTCGGTGAGGCGATCGAGGCCACCGATTCGGCGACCGACGGGTATGTCACCCACTACATGGTCAACTGTGCGCATCCGACTCACTTCGCTGCGGTCCTCGACGCGGCGGCCGGCTGGAGTGGTCGGCTGCGCGGTGTTCGTGCGAACGCGTCGACGCTCAGCCATCAGGAACTCGACGAGATGGAGGTGCTCGATGCGGGCAATCCGGTCGACCTCGCGCAGTGGTACGTGGCGCTCAGGGACGGACTCCCGCAGCTGCATGTGATCGGTGGTTGCTGCGGCACCGATCATCGTCATGTGGAGGCGATCGCGTCGGCCTTCGCGGTGACGGCGGGGTCCGGAGGACTCAGCTCACCGCTTTGAGTTCGCGCTTGAGTTCGTTGACCTCGTCGCGGAGGCGGGCGGCCTCCTCGAACCGGAGGTCCTTGGCCGCCTCGTGCATCTCCTCCTGGAGGGTCTGGATCAGCCGGCCGAGCTCGTCCGGTGGGACACCCTGGAGGTCAGCGAACAACGCGCTGCTCTTCCGGCTCCGGCCGCGGCCACGACCGCTCCGGGATCCCGACGAGCCGCTGTCGTCGCTGTCGCGGAGGCGCACCATCTCCAGGATGTCGGTGACCTTCTTGCGGATGGTCTGCGGGTCGATGCCGTGCTCTTCGTTGTATTCGAGCTGACGCTTCCGACGCCGGTTGGTCTCGCTGATCGCGAACTTCATGGAGTCGGTGACGCGGTCGGCGTACATCACGACCTGGCCCTCGACGTTACGGGCGGCCCGTCCCATGGTCTGGATGAGGCTGGTGGACGACCGGAGGAAGCCTTCCTTGTCGGCGTCGAGGATCGCCACGAACGACACCTCGGGCAGGTCGAGGCCCTCCCGGAGCAGGTTGATGCCGATGAGGACGTCGAACTCGCCGAGCCGGAGGGAACGCAGGATCTCGACCCGCTCGAGCGTGTCGACCTCGCTGTGCAGGTAGCGCACGCGGATACCGAGTTCGAGGAGGTAGTCGGTGAGGTCCTCGGACATCTTCTTGGTGAGTGTGGTGACGAGCACCCGCTGGTCCCGTTCGGCCCGGAGGTTGATCTCGTTGACGAGGTCGTCGATCTGGCCCTTGGTCGGGCGGATGATCACCTCGGGATCCATCAGGCCGGTCGGTCGGACCACCTGTTCCACGACCTGGGTGGAGATCTCGAGCTCGTAGGGGCTCGGCGTGGCCGACATGAACACGACCTGGTTGATCTTTTCGCCGAACTCCTCGAATCGGAGCGGCCGGTTGTCCATCGCACTCGGGAGGCGGAACCCGTGCTCGACCAGCGTCTCCTTCCGGGACCGGTCACCCTCGTACTGACCGTGCAGCTGCGGGACCGTCACATGGCTCTCGTCGAGGACCATGAGGAAGTCCTTCGGAAAGTAATCGAGCAGCGTGTACGGCGCCTCGCCGGCGACCCGGCCGTCGAGGTGACGCGAGTAGTTCTCGATGCCGGAGCAGAACCCGATCTCGCGCATCATCTCGAGGTCGTAGGTCGTGCGCATGCGGAGGCGCTGGGCCTCGAGCAGCTTGCCGCGGTCCTCGAGCCAGGCCAGGCGCTCGAACATCTCGGCTTCGATGCCGTCCATCGCCCGCTTGAGCTGTTCCTCCTGCGTGACGTAATGCGAGGCCGGGAACAGGACCAGCGTCTGGAGGTCCTCGACCAGCTCACCCGTGACCGGGTCGACCGACATGATGCGCTCGATCTCGTCGCCGAAGAGCTGCACCCGGATGCCGTGTTCCTCGTACGCCGGGAAGATCTCGATGGTGTCGCCCCGCACCCGGAACTTGTTGCGCACGAACGACATGTCGTTGCGCTCGTACTGCAGCTCCACGAGCCGCTTGAGGATGGCCCGCTGGTCGTGCTCCTCACCCACGTTCAGGGTCAGCAGCTGGGTGGCGTAGGTCTCCGGCGAACCGAGGCCGTAGATGGCCGAGACGCTCGCGATGATGATGACGTCACGCCGCGACAACAGGGCGCTGGTGGCACTGTGGCGGAGCCGGTCGATCTCGTCGTTGATCGACGAGTCCTTCTCGATGAAGGTGTCGCTCGACGGGATGTACGCCTCGGGCTGGTAGTAGTCGTAATAGGAGACGAAGTACTCGACCCGGTTGTGCGGGAAGAACTCGCGGAACTCGGACGCGAGCTGGGCGGCCAGGCTCTTGTTGGGCGCGAGGATCAGCGTCGGCCGCTGCACCTCGGCGATGAGACCGGCGATCGTGAACGACTTCCCGGACCCGGTGATGCCGAGCAGGGTCTGGTATCGCTCGCCCGCCTCCACCCCGGCGGCGAGCTCCGCAATCGCTTTCGGTTGGTCGCCCGACGGTTCGAAGTCGGACACGAGCTGGAATTCGGGCACCCCGCCACCCTACGCCCGAGGTGTGACACCTCTTCCGGAGTTCGATGTGCGGATCACCGCATCAGTACGGGGATCCGCACATCGAAAGCGTTCACCCGACCGGACCAGCGCGGTTCGTTCGGCGAGCATGGCCGCGAGGCGCTCGATGGTTTCGGCCGGCCGAGACACGACATCGGCCCAGGTGGCGACCACCGTGCGCCAGCCCAGCCCCTCGAGCGCCGAGGTGCGGATCCGATCCTGCTTCCACCGAGCGTGCGTGCCGTGCCACTCGAAACCCTCGGTCTCGAAGGCGGCACGCAGGTGCGGCCACGCGAAGTCGAGCCGGTAGTTCTGGGCGCCGACGGTGACGGGAAGCTGTCGTACCGGGTCGGGCAGCGTGGAACTCCGGACGAGCCGCCAGGCTTTGACCTCGAGCAGGGACTCCAGTGGGTTCGGCGTCGTTCCGGCCAGGAGGGTGCGGATCCGCCCGGTCCCGGGGCGTCCCTTGCCTCCGACGATCGCGAACCGGCGGGCCAGCGCTTCGATGGACACCAACCCGAGACGTCGTGCCCGTTCGAACACCGCTTCGAGCGTTTCCGCGTCGAGGTGCGGTGCGATATCGATCAACGTCCGGGCCGCGTCGACGCACCGGAGGCCGTCGACAACGAGCCGCGGCTCGCCGTAGCTGCGAAATCGGTGAACACGCACCGTGAAGAAGGAGTGGTCGCCCGTCGCGATCTCGACTCGACGCATCCGCGGCTGTTGGCGTGACGCTTCCACGGTGACATCGAGGCGCCCCGAACGCGGTAGAGGCCGGTTGGCGCGACCGCGAGCAGGAGGCCGCTACGGATGGACGCATCGAGTTGGGCGTCGGTGACGCCCACACGTCGGGCCTGCTCGCGGCTGACGATGCCACGCTGAAGCTCGGCCACGTCGAGCACGAGGCGTAGAACTGGGTTCACGACGGATTCCTCGGGTGTTTCGCGCGTCGACCGACGCTGACGGCGTGTTCGAGGAAGTCCGTCGACCGTATGCCTTGGGTGTGACCGCCGGTGTCGAGGTTGCGTTGTGCGGATCACCGTCGTGGTGCAGACATCCGCACATCGGACGCGGCGACGCGCGTTTGAGGGGTGTGAGGCGGGCGGGGGTCAGGTGGGTTTGTTGAGGTGGCGGGATTGGAGGTCGGCCCAGAGGGCGTCGACCTGGGTGACGAGAGCGGCGTGGTCGGTGCCGTTGTCCACGAGGTGGGTGGCGACGGCCCGGCGCTCCTCGTCGGTGGCCTGGGCCCGCATCCGGGCGGCGGCATCGGCGCGGTCGAGTCCCCGGCCCTCGAGGCGGTCGAGCCGCAGGTCCTCGGGCGCCTCGACGACGATCACCACCTCGTAGCCCCGCTCGGCCGCGGTGTTGGATTCGACCAGCAGGGGCACGTCCATCACCACGATCGCGTCGGGCGGTGCCTCCAACATCCGCTTGCCGAACTCGGCGTGGACCGCCGGGTGGGTGATGGCGTTGAGCGCTTCCCGGGCCTCGTCGGTGGCAAAGGCGCGGTCCGCAAGGGCCTGACGGTCGAGGTGTCCGTCGGCTCCGACGATCTCGGGGCCGAACCGCTCCACCAGGGCGTCGAACGCGGGTTGGCCCGGTTCCACGACGTCGCGGGCGACGCGATCGGCATCGAGGATGACCGCACCCCGCTCGGCGAGGAGCGACGCCACCGTCGACTTCCCCGCCCCGATACCTCCGGTGAGACCGACCAGCAGCATGGTCGGGATCCTAGGAGCCGGACCGCGAAGTGCGATTGACCGGCCCACGACGACGTGGCAGGCCACAATTGCGCGATCGAGACCATCCCACCTCCCCTCCGCCGCACCGATGCGCCCAGCCGCGCGGTGAAACGCCGAGCCGCCCGGGCGAGCCGCCGTGCCGCGGGCCGGCCTCGTCGCTTCCGGGGTTGGACCCGTCGGATCGGACCTCGCCTCGATCCCCGCTCGGTCGAGGAACTCGGCCGCCTCGGCCCGCTCGTCACCTGGCTGCGCTGGGTCTGCCTGGCCGTGGGGACGGCCCTCGCCCTGACCACACACCAGCCCGACATGCACGCGCTGTACATCGCAGGTTCGGTGTTGTTGGCGAACACCGTCTTCCGGACGATGAAGCCGCTGCAGATCTATCCGGCCACGTGGCGGGCCGAACTCTGGGTCGTCATCGACCTGCTCATCGCGGTCGGCTCCATCGCGGTCACTGACACGTGGTCGAGTCCGTTCCTCCTCATGCCGATCCCGCTCGTCCTGCTGGCGGCCTACGGATGGGGCTACCGCGAGGGCTGCTTCGCGGCGCTGCTCACCGCGGGCACCATTCTCATGGCCGATGCAGTCGGCGGCGCGAGCCAGGACGCGCTCCGGACCGGGCTGCTCGTCTCGATCGTCGTGATCGCCGCCGCGGTCGTCGGTGGCTACACCCGGCAGCTCTGGCTCGAAGCGGAAGAACGAGAACGGGAGAGCGCAGACGAGGTCTCGCGGATGACGCTCGCGAACGACCTCTTCCATGCGCTGCACGACGTGGTCCGCACACTCCCCGATTCACTCGACCTCGCCGAAGTCGTTGCTTCCGCCCGCGATACGTTGCGCGAGGTCTTCGAGCCCGACGTCCTCGTCGTGCTCCTCGCCGACGAGACGAGTGCTTCATGGCGCACGCAGCTCGCCGAAGGTGCCGCGGTCGCGGAACATCTCCAGACCGACGAGTTGCCGTCGCGTATCCGCGAGGCGCTCGACAAACCCGGGGTGGTGCGGGTCGAGAGCACGACGTCCCAGCGCGAGCTGTGGAACGGCGAGTTCGCGAGCAGCGCCATGATCGTCGGGCTCCGGACGCCGGATCGCGTCGTCGGGTTGGTCGCGGTCGAACACCGGGCGCCTGATCGCATCTCCACTGCCGACGCGGAACTCTTCTCACGTATCGCGTCGTCGCTCGCGCTGGCGGTCGACAACGCCCGGTGGTTCGGCCGGCTCCGGACCCTCGGTGCGGAGGCCGAACGGGCCCGCATTGCCCGTGACCTGCACGATCGCACCGCACAGTCGCTCGCGTACATCGGATTCGAGCTCGACCGGTTGTCGAACCGCTACAGCGACCCCGCGCTCCCGGAACTCCATCGCGTGGTGCGGGAGGTCGTCGTCGAGTTGCGCGAGACGCTGTACCAACTCCGTACGACGGTGACCGAGGACGACGGACTCGTCCCGCTCGCCGAGCCGTACCTCAAACGATGGTCGCAACGCACGGGGGTGGTTGCGACGTTCGAGGCGATCTGTCCGGATCGTCGCCTGCCGCGGCAAGTGGAACAGGAGTTGTGGCGCATCTTCCAAGAAGCGCTCACGAACGTCGAACGGCATGCCGATGCGTCATCTGTGCACGTCATCTGGGATTGCTCCGACGATCAAGCGCGCCTCGTCGTGCGTGACAACGGCACGGGGATGGACGCGTCGCGACCGACACCGGAGCGGTACGGTCTCGTCGGCATCCGCGAACGGGCCGACGCGATCGGCGCACGGGTCCGTTTCGACAGCGAACTGGGTGCAGGGACCACGGTGCAAATACAACTGGAGGCAACCTCGTGACCAGAGTGGTCCTGGCGGACGATCACCAGATGCTGCGTCAGGCAGTACGCCGCGCGCTCGAAGAGGCCGGACTCAACGTGGTCGGTGAGGCCGCCGACGGGAACGAAGCGGTCAACCTCGTGCAGACCCTGGTGCCGGACGTCGTCCTGATGGACGTGAGCATGCCGGTCATCGACGGGATCGAGGCCACCCGCCGCATCACGGCCAACGGTTCGACGTCACGCATCCTCGTGCTCACGATGCACGACGAGGACGCGCTGCGCGCGCGTGCGATCCGTGCGGGAGCCGTCGGGTTCCTGACCAAGGACTGCGAACTCCGTGAAGTCGTCGACTCCGTACGGGCCGTCGCTTCCGGGGAGATCCTGATCTCGCGTGACATCGCGCAGGCGATGCTCGCGCAGTTCCCCGAGGTACCGGTAGCCGACGAGGTCGTCGACATCACCGGCCCTCTCACGCGCCGCGAGAAGGAAGTGCTCCAGTCCGTGGCCGACGGTCGCTCCACCACCGAGATCGGTCGGGAACTGTTCATCAGCGTGAAGACGGTGAAGAACCATCTCGCGTCGATCTACGCCAAGCTCGACGCCCGGGACCGCACCCAGGCCGTGATCTCCGGCGTACGGATGGGCATCGTCCACCTGCGCTGACCACACCCGACCACCACCGACCGTTTGTCGACTCAACGAGTCCCAGACGCACTGAGGCGACAATCGCCGCAAAGATCGGGAGCGCGGGCCACCCATGCGGCACGTCGCCGGAACGACGAACCGGCGCCCCCGGCCTGGAGACCAGGACGAGAAGCGCCGGAACGACACGTTCGGTGACCACGCCGCGATTGCGGCGCCGGATCAGGCTTCGGGAGTCTCCTCGGCGGCCGGTGCTTCGGCGGCAGGGGCCTCGGGTGCAGCCTCGGCCACGGGGGTCGAAGCCGGAGGCGAAGTCGGCACCGGGGCGGGTGCCGGGGCAGCGTCCTCGACGAGCAGACCCTCGATGGGGAGCAACGACGGTTCGTCGTCGGTTTCGCCACCGATGGAGTGCACCGGTGCCACGATCGTGGGCTCGGGCGGAGCTTCGGGCTTCTCCTCGATCTCGATCTCGGGGCCGATGTAGTTGCCGGCCTCGTCGTACATGTGCTCGCCGAACTGCTCCTGGTACTCGGCGGCGACGACGCCACCCTCGGCAGCCTGCTTGATCGACAGCGAGATGCGCCGACGGTCGAGATCGATGTCGATGATCTTGACCCACAGCTCCTCACCCGGGGTGACGACCTGCTCGGGCGCCTCCACGTGGTGGACCGCCATCTCGGAGATGTGCACCAGACCCTCGATGCCGTCGCCGACCTGGACGAACGCACCGAACGGCACGAGCTTGGTGACCCGGCCGTAGACGAGCTCGCCGACCTGGTGACCGGTGGCGAACTCCTGCCACGGGTCCTGCTGGGTGGCCTTCAACGAAAGCGAGATCCGCTCCCGCGAGAGGTCGACGTCGAGCACCTGGACGGTGACCTCGTCGCCGACCGTGACGACCGAACTCGGGTGGTCGACGTGCTTCCACGACAGCTCGGACACGTGGACGAGTCCGTCCATGCCGCCGAGGTCGACGAACGCACCGAAGTTGACGACGCTCGACACCACACCGGGCCGGATCTCGCCCGGCTTGAGGTTGGTGAGGAACTCGTCGCGCTGTTCGCGCTGGGTCTCCTCGAGGTACGCCCGACGCGAGAGCACGACGTTGTTGCGGTTCTTGTCGAGCTCGATGATCTTGCAGTCGATGGTCTTGCCGACGTACGGCTGCAGATCGCGCACGCGGCGCAGGTCGACGAGCGACGCCGGCAGGAAGCCACGCAGGCCGATGTCGAGGATGAGTCCACCCTTGACGACCTCGATGACCGGGCCGGACACGATGCCGTCCTCGTCCTTGATCCGCTCGATCGTGCCCCACGCGCGCTCGTACTGGGCGCGCTTCTTCGAGAGGATCAGCCGGCCGTCCTTGTCCTCTTTCTGGAGGACGAGCGCCTCGAGCACCTCGCCGAGCGTGACGATCTCGTTCGGGTTGACGTCGTTGCGGATCGACAGTTCCTTGGACGGGATGACGCCCTCGGACTTGAAGCCGATGTCGAGGAGCACCTCGTCGGAGTCGATCTTGACGACGGTGCCGGTGACCAGGCCGCCCTCGTCGAACTCGACCAGGGTCGCGTCGACCGCGTCGGCGAACGACATGTCACCCAGGTCGTTGAACACGACTTCGGTGATCTCGGTGTACGCACCGTCGTCGGTACCGGTCTCGGTGATCTCGTCGGTGCTGGCGGTCTCGGTGGTCTCGGCCGGAGCGGCGTTTTCGCTCTCGGTGCTGGGCTCGGGCAGGTCGGAGGTGGGTTCAGCCTCACCGGTGGGTGTGGCTTGGGTCGTCTCGGGCACGGAAGTCGGTCTCCTACAAAAGGGGTAACGGTCGGGCGGGACCAGGTTGGCCACGCGTTGAACAGGGCTTGCGGAATGGGAACGCCGGAAGGCTAGCGGTCCGATGGCACCCGTGCGAGAAGCAGGAGCTCCGGGTCGCGGAGCGTGACCGGCTCGTTTCCGTAGGCGCCGGGGGTCACTCCGGAGATCGCAATCGGGTCGAGCCCGGCACCCCGGGCGAGCAGCCGCAGCTCTCGTGCGGTGAAGCACGTGGTCCAGAGATCACGCTCGACCTCTTCGCCCGCCTCGTTCCGCAGCGTCGCCAACTCGTGGTTCACGCCGGTCGCCGGGTCGAAATCGTCGCCGTCCTCGATCCAGCGCAGCGCGAAGTACGAGGAGAACGCGCTGACCGCGACACCCCCGCCTGCTCGCACCGCTCGGGTGATCCGCCCGATGACCGCCTCGTCGTCGTGGCCCCCGAGGAGCCCGAACCCGCCCTGGCAGAGGCAGATCGAGGCGTCGAACTCGCCGGTGATTGCCAGATCACGGACGTCGAGCACCTCGAACGTGGCCGGCAGCGCTCCCGCTGCGGCTCGCGCGAGTTCCACGAACTCGGGTGAGAGGTCGACGCCGTGCACCTCGATCCCGCGCCGGGCCAACGCCATCGCATGCCGGCCGGGTCCGCAGCCGACGTCGAGCACCCGCATCCCCGGCTCCAGCCCGAGCGCCTTGACGATGAAGTCGACTTCCTGCTCCGTGCCCTTGGTGAACGCGTTCTTCAAGTACGCAGGACCGAGGAACGCCGCGACCTCGTTGAACCAGGGCGTGTTCGGCGCGGGCTTCACGGACGGGACGATCGGCGCATCGCTACTTGGCGTCGGCCCAGCTGGTGCCGAACCCCATGTCGACGACGAGCGGCACGTTGAGCTCGATCGCGCCCTCCATCGCCTCGCGGATGACCGGTTCGATCGCGTCGCGCTCGTCGAGGGGAACCTCGAAGACGAGTTCGTCGTGCACGGTCAGCAACATGCGCGTGCGGTACCCGCCGTCACGCAACGCGCGGTCCATGCGGATCATCGCGACCTTGAAGATGTCGGCGGCCGAGCCCTGCACCGGTGCGTTCTGCGCCATCCGCTCCCCCATCTGACGAATGCGGAAGTTGTCCGATGCCAACTCGGTGATCTGCCGGCGACGACCGAGGATGGTGGTGGTGTAGCCGACCGCCTTGGCCTCGACGATCGTCTGTTCCATGTAGGCGCGCACGTTGGGGAACCCCGCGAAGTAGTTGTCGAGGATCTCCTTCGCCTGGTCGGTGGGGATGTCCATTCGCTGCGCGAGGCCGTAGGCCTCCATGCCGTAGGCGAGGCCGTAGTTCACGACCTTCGCGAACCGTCGGTGATGATCGGCCACGTCGGCTTCGGCCACGCCGAACACCTTCGACGCGGTCACCGTGTGCACGTCGAGGCCGCGGGTGAACGCGTCGATCAGGCCCGGATCCTCGGCCAGGTGCGCCAGGATTCGCAGCTCGATCTGGGAGTAGTCGGCGGTGAGGATCCCGAAGCCATCGTCGGCGATGAACGCCCGCCGGATGGTCTTGCCCTCCTCGGTGCGGATCGGGATGTTCTGGAGATTCGGGTTCTCGCTCGAGATCCGGCCGGTCGTCGTCGCGATCTGGTTGAACGTGGCGTGGATCCGACCGTCGGCCTTGATCAGCCGGGGCAGCGCGTCGGCGTAGGTGCTGCGCAGCTTCTCGACTTCTCGGTACTTGAGGAGGTCGGCCAGGATCGGATGGTCGCCCGCGGCCGCCATCTTCTGGAGCGAATCGGCGTCGGTCGACGGCCCGGTCTTGGTGCGTTTCACCGGCGTGAGTTCGAGGACCTCGAAGAGGATCCGGCGCAGTTGCGGCACCGAGTTCACCACGAACGGTTCGCCCGCGTGGGCGTGGATCTTGGTCTCGAGTTCGTCGCAGCGTTTCTGGAGGTCGGCGCGCATCGTGTCGAGGAACTCGCGGTCGACGCGGATGCCGGTGGCCTCCATCGTGGCGAGCACGCCGACGAGTGGACGCTCCACGGTGTCGTACAACTCGCTGAGTTCCCGGGCCTCGAGCACCTCCTGGAGCGCGGGTGCGAGGGTCAGGGTCGCGGCGGCGCGCCGTCCTGCGGTGTCCCCGGCGACATCACCGTCGAGATCGAGTGTGCCCTCGGCCGCGGCGCCGTCGGGCGACACGAGTTCTATCCCGCAGAAGCGCAGGACCAGGTCGCCGAGGTCGAACTTCCCCTCCCCCGGGTCCACCAGGTACGCCATGACCGCGGTGTCCCGATCGAGGCTGTGCACCTCGACGCCCGCAGTCTGCGCGAGCGCGTGCATCAGTTCCTTGGCCCGATGCGCGACGAGCGGCGGTCCGTCGGGGCCGAGCAACGAGGCGAGCGCGCTGCCGACGGCGTCCTCGCCGAGGAGGTCGACCGGTGCGTAGAGCACCTCGTCCCCGGTCGCGATGGCGAGGCCGCGAAGGCCACCGGCGCCGGGCCCGACGAGCCAATCGGCGTCGAGGGCGTACGGGCTGCCGGCCGCGGTGATCGCGTCGAGCTTCGCGACGAGTGTCTTTGCGGTGGTGACGCGATCGACTTCGACGTCGAATGCAGTGGCTTCGACCGCATCGGCAGAGTCGACCGCGCCGAACGCGTCGAGCAGGCGCGGGTACAGCGTGCGGAACTCGAGTTGGGTGAACAACTCGCGCACCGCGTCCTGGTCCCAACCGCCGATGTGGAGGTCTTCGACGGCGACGTCGATCGCAACGTCGCGGTGCAGGATCGACATCGTGCGGTTGTGGAAGACCTGGTCGTGTGACTCGCCGAGGTTGGCCCGCTGTTTCGGCGGCAACTCGTCGAGATGTTCGAAGATCCCTTCGAGGGTGCCGTAGGCGGTCACGAGCTTGGCGGCGGTCTTCTCGCCGATGCCGGGGACGCCGGGGAGGTTGTCGCTCGGGTCGCCGCGCAGCGCCGCGTACTCGGGGTACTGCGCCGGGGTCACGCCGGTCCGTTCGAGGATCCCGGCTTCGTCGTACAGCGCGTAATCGGAGACGCCGCGCTTGTTGTAGAGCACCCGCACGTGCGGATCGCGCACCAGCTGGTACGAGTCTCGGTCGCCGGTGACGATGATCACGTCGATGCCGTCGGCCGCAGCTCGCTCGGCCAGCGTCGCGATCACATCGTCGGCCTCGGTGCCGTCGAGTTCGATGACCGGGACCGCGAGCGTCTCGAGCACCTGGTGGATGAGCGGCAGCTGCGACTTGAACAGGTCCGGCGTCTCTTTCCGGCCGGCCTTGTAGGTGGCGTCCATCTCCTTGCGGAACGTGGGCGCGGCGGTGTCGAATGCGACCCCGAGGTGGTCGGGCTTCTCGTCGCCCACCACCTTGATCAGCATCGACGTGAACCCGTAGACGGCGTTGGTGACCTGCCCGGAGGACGTCGCGAGATCGGTCGGCAGGGCGTAGAACGCCCGGTACGCGAGCGAGTGGCCATCGAGGAGGAGCAGCTTGCGGACGGGTGGTGCGTCGGTCATGTGGCGGCGGGTGGTACGAGCTCTCCCGACACGACGAGCGCAGCGATCTCGTGGACCTTGGTGCGACGGTTCATCGCCTCGGTCTGGAGGAATCGCCACGAGCTGGCTTCGGTCATGTCGTGCTTGTCCATCAGCGCACCCTTGGCGCGGTCGATGATCTTGCGGGCCTCGAGGCGCTCGGCGAGGTCGCCGACTTCGGTCTCGAGGCTCTTCAGCTCGGCGTGACGGCCGAGGGCGACGTCGATCGCCGGGATGAGGTCGCTCTTCTGGAACGGCTTGACGATGTAGCTCATGGCGCCGGCGTCGCGTGCCTGCTCCACGAGGTCGCGCTGGGAGAAGGCGGTGAGGATCAGCACCGCGGCGAGGCGCTCACCGGTGATGAGGCGCGCCGCCGAGAGGCCGTCGAGGCCGGGCATCTTGATGTCGAGGATCGCGAGCTCGGGCCGCAGCTCGCGGACCAGCTCCACGGCTTCGTCACCGCGGCCGGTTTCGCCGACGACGTCGAAGCCCTCTTCCTCGAGCAGTTCCTTCAGATCGAGCCGGATGATGGCCTCGTCCTCGGCCACGACGACTCGGGTGCGTTGTTCGGTTGACACAGTGATCCTCTCGTCGATCCTCAGCGCGGGGCCGGTTCGGCGGTCAGGCGGTCCAAGAGCTCGTCTTGTTCGACTCGGAGCGCACGGAGTGTTCGGTCCAGGACTTCTAACTGGCGGCGGAGGGCATCGGCATGGCGTTGGGCCTCGTTGGCGGCCGCGACCTCCATCGGCGTTTCGGCCACGATCGCGCGCAGCCGCGCGTCTTCGGCCTCTTCGTCGAGGAAGATCAACTGTTCGTTGGCGACCCCGATCTCCGTGTTGGTCTGCTTGATCCGTTCGGAGAGATCGAGGAGCCGCCGTTCGATGGATGCCCGGGACACGGCGGCAGTGTACGCCGGACCGAGCGAAAATCCTCGGGGTTCACGGTCGAACCGGGCGATGCGGGACAGAATGCGTCGGTGCCCCGTCACCCGATCTTCACCCCGGAACACGACGAACTGCGGGCGACCGTCCGCCGGTTCGTCGACACCGAACTCCGTCCCCACGTCGACGAGTGGGAAGCAGCCGGGTTCTTCCCGGACTCGGTGTTCCGGCGGTGCGGTGAGCTGGGGTTCCTCGGTCTCCACTACCCCGCGGCCTGGGGTGGGTCCGACGGCGACCTCGCGGCGAGCCTGCTGTTCATCGAGGAGCTGGGACGCTGCGGCGGCGGCTCGATCCCCATGGCGGTCGCGGTCCAGACCCACATGTGCACCCCCGCGATCGGCGAGTTCGGAACCGACGAGCTGAAGGAGCGGTACCTCCGGCCGGCTATCGCCGGCGAGAAGATCGGCGCGATCGCGCTGACCGAGCCCGACACGGGATCCGACGTCGCCAGCATCACCACCCGCGCCGAACTCGACGGCGACACGTGGGTGATCAACGGCCGAAAGATGTTCATCACCAACGGCACCCGCGCGCATTTCATGACCATGGCGGTCCAGACCGACCCCGGCTCGCAGCATCGTGGCGTGTCGATCTTCATCGTCGACACCGACCTTCCCGGTGTGTCGGTCTCCCGCAAGCTCGACAAGCTCGGTATGCGTGCCTCCGATACGGCGGAGATCGCGCTCGACGATGTACGCGTGCCGGCGGGCAACCTCCTGGGCGGCGAGGTCGGCCAGGGGTTCACCCAGATGTCGTGGCAGCTCCAGTACGAGCGGCTCTCCGGTGCCGCGCAGAGCATCGGCCAGGGCGACGACGTGATGGAGCAGACGATCGCGTACGCCCGTGAACGGCGGGCATTCGGCCGGCCGCTCGCCGACAACCAGGTGATCGCGCACATGCTCGCCGACGCCGCCACGGAACTCGAGGCAGCACGTGCACTCACCTACGACACCATCTGGCGCGTGCAGCACGGCGAGTATCCCGTCGTCGAGATCTCGATGGCCAAGAAGTACGCCGCGCAGGTGCAGAACCGGCTGGTCGATGCGTGTCTCCAGATCTACGGCGGTGCGGGTTACCTCAACGAGACGCCGGTGAGTCGGTTGTGGCGCGACGCCCGGCTCCAGCGCATCGGCGCCGGCACCGACCAGATCATGAACGAGGTCATCGCGAAACGGATGGGCATCCGCGGGTAGGCGCGGTTGGGTCACGTGTCGGCCCGGAGTTCGTGAGCATCAGCGTGCGGCATCGCGGATCCGATCGTGGTGAGGAACCGGTAAACTCGGACAATTCGTGCAGGGCGAGCAGCGCACCGCTGGGGACGAGTCCGCGATCGGGGAATGAGGCACGGTGCTGGCGCAATGGGTTCGGAAACTCTTGGCGAACGGTCGACTGCTCACCGCGGTCGTTCTCGGAGCGACGTTGGCGTTCCACGCGCTCTACCTCCTCCCGGCGTCGCGGCACCTGGCCGAGTGGTTGATGCGCGAGGACCTCATCGTCGAGGACATCACGTTCCTGGGTCTCTTGGCGGCGAGCGTCCTCGGTGGCGTGGTGGCGTTCCGGGCGCGGCGCAACGGCGAGTCCCGGCTCACCTGGGTGCTCCTGGGCCTGTTCGCGATCGGCCTCTTCTTCGTCGCCATGGAGGAGATCTCCTGGGGTCAGTGGGTGTTCTTCTTCAAGACCCCCGGAACATGGAAGCACCTCAACCGCCAGGGTGAGACGAACCTCCACAACCTGCCCGGACTCTGGGGCCACAGCGAGTACCTGCGCCTGACGTTTGCCGTGGGCGGTCTCGCCGGGGTGTGGGCGGGTCTCGTCCCCGGCCTGCGCAAGGTGGCGACACCCCGCGCGCTGCTCGGCACGTTCGCGGTGATCACCACGTACGTCGTGCTCGACATGGTCGACGACCTGTTCGCGGCGCCGTGGATCTTCACGTCGTTCAGCGCACTCTCGGAGTGGGACGAGATGCTCATCGGTCTCGCGGGCCTCGCGTACATGCTCATCAAACGGGACGAGTTCGGTCGCGACCGCGAGTGCCCGGGGAGGGATTCGAACCCTCACGTCCTTGCGGACAGTGGATTTTGAGTCCACCGTGTCTGCCATTCCACCACCCGGGCGAGCGGCGCCATGTTGGCACCTGGAACAACCCGGGACGAGAACTATGGTTCGATCAGTGCCGGCGGACGCGGGGAGAGATCGGTGTGGATCGCGATCGTCGTGATCGTTGCGGTGTTCGGAATACTGATGCTGCTCCTCGTGCCGCGGTCCGAGGACGGGGACGACGGTCCGCTCCCGCGTGACGTCGAGACCCGGTTGCTGCTCGGTGAGAGCCCCGAGGAGATCGATCGGGAGGCCAACGCATCGCCCGATCATCCTGACGCGCCGTGAAGATGGCGTCGGCCGTCGTGTTTCCGGGCCAGGGCACCCAAATGCCCGGTATGGGGTCGGCGTGGGTCGGAACGCCGGAGTGGGACGCGGTCGTCGGCCGGGCCGAGGCCGTACTCGGCGAGCCGGTCGGTCGATTGCTGCTCGATGCCGACGCCGATGAACTCGCCCGCACCCGCAACGCGCAACTCGCGGTGCTCCTGACGTCACTCCTCGCGTGGGAGGCGATGCGATCCACCGTGGCGCCCGTGGCCTTCGCCGGGCACTCACTCGGTCAGGTGACCGCGCTCATCGCATCCGGGGCGCTGGAGTTCGAGGCCGGGGTCCGGTTCGCGGTCGTCCGTGCCGACCGCACCCAGGCCGCCGCCGACGCCCGGCCCGGTGTGATGGCCGCGCTGCTCGGAGCGACGCTCGAACACGCCGCCGCCGGGTGCGCAGCCGCGCCCGATGCGTGCTGGATCGCCAACGACAACGCCGACGGACAGGTGGTGTTGGCCGGCACCCCGGCAGGCCTCGAGGCCGGTGTCGCGGCCGCCAAGGCGGCCGGTGCCCGGACGGCACGCCCGCTCGCAGTCGGCGGTGCGTTCCACACCCCCTTGATGCGGCCGGCCGTCGAGGCACTCCGAGACGATCTGGGCACGGTGGCCTTCGGACCGCCGCGCGCGCCGGTCGTGTCCAACGCCGACGGCCTCGCCTACGGCACCGATGCACCGGCCGACGACTGGCGGGAACGATCGGCCATCCATGTCGGCACCACGGTGCGCTGGCGTTCGGTGCAACCGACCCTGGTCTCGCTCGGCGCGGAGCAACTCTTCGAAGTCGGCCACGGATCGATGCTGGCCGCGCTCGCGAAGCGCACCATCGCCGGCACCCCGGTCGTCAACATCTCCACTCCCGCCGACGCGGCCGGAATATCGACATGACGTCGGGTCGGGTCGCGTTCGTCACCGGCGCGTCGCGGGGTATCGGTCGGGCCACCGCGGTGGCGCTCGCCGGCGCCGGCGCACGAGTCGCGGTCGGGTATGCCTCCGATGCGAACGCAGCACAGGAGACCGTCGACGCGATCACCGCGGCCGGCGGCACCGGCCTGGCCGTGGTGGTCGACGTGGCCGAGACCGCGTCGGTCGACGCCGCGTTCGGGGCGATCGAGGCCGAGCTCGGCGCGGTGGAAGTCCTGGTGAACAACGCCGGGGTCACCGGTGACGGGCTCCTGGTCCGTATGGGCGACGATCAGTGGGACCGCGTCATCGCCGTGAACCTGACGGGTGCATTTCACACGATGCGTCGCGCGACGCCCAAGATGATGCGGGCCCGGTTCGGGCGGATCATCAACGTGGGATCCGTGGTCGCGCATCTCGGCGGGCCCGGTCAGGCCAACTACGCGTCCGCGAAGGCGGGGCTCCTCGGGCTCACCCGCTCGACGGCCCGGGAACTCGCGAGTCGGTCGATCACCTGCAATGTGGTGGCGCCGGGACCGATCGCGACCGACATGACCGCCGCGATGGGTGAGGCCTGGCTCGAAGGGGTGGCGTCCCTGGTGCCCCTCGGGCGGCCGGGCAATCCGGAGGAGTGCGCAGCCGCCATCGTCTTCCTCGCGTCGGACGCGGCCGGCTACATCACCGGGGCGTTGATTCCGGTGGACGGCGGATTGGGCATGGGCTTCTGATCTGGTCCGACCCGAGGTGGCCCGATTCGGCTACAACGTGGACCACACGTCGTCGCCGACGACACCAAAGGAGTGATCGAACATGGAGCGTCAGGTTGCGCTGGACGCGATTCGCGAGGTGGCAGTCGAGGTCCTGAGTGTGGATCCCGCCGCGGTCGTGGAATCTGCCCGCTTCGCCGAGGACCTCGATGCCGATTCGCTCGACCTGGTGGAACTCGTGATGGGGCTGGAAGAGCGATTCGACGTCTCGATCCCCGAGGAGGACCTCGAAGGCGTCGCCACGGTCGGGAACGCGGTCGACCTCGTGTTGGCCAAGGCGGCGGCGTTGTCATGAGCGAAGCGGGACCGAGCACGCGATGACGGAGTGGACCGACCACCGGGGCAGGCCGAGGGTGGTCGTCACCGGCATGGGCATGCACACGCCCGCCGGGGTAGGCCCCGACGCGAACTGGGCGGCGATGCTCGCGGCCCGATCGACCGCCGCGCCGATCCGACGGTTCGACGCATCGGCGCTCCCCGTGCGCTTCGGGTGCGAGGTCCTCGACTTCGATCCGGTCGCGTACCTGGGTCCCAAGGAGAGCCGCCGGGTCGACCGCGGCGCCCAACTCGGGTTCGCCGCGGCGGCAGACGCGTTGGCCGACGCCGGTGCGATCGGTGCCGACCCGGCCCGATGCGCGGTGGTGGCCGGTACCGGGATCGGTGGTCTGATCACGCTCGAGGAACAGACCCGGGTCTATCTCGACAAGGGACCCGAGCGGGTGAGCCCGTTCTTCGTGCCGATGATGATGCCCAACTCGACCGCCGGGATGATCGGCATCCACTTCGGCTGGACCGGTCCGATGTTGTGCATCACCACCGCGTGCGCCGCGAGTGCGAACGCGATCGGCGAAGCGGCGCGCATCATCCGCGACGGCACCGCCGACGTCGTGATGGCGGGCGGTACCGAGGCGACCTTGATGGCTCCCGCCGTGGCCGCCTTCGCGCGGATGGGCGCGCTCAGCAAGCGCAACGACGAGCCCGAACTCGCGTCGCGGCCGTTCGACCAGGCCCGCGACGGTTTTGTGATGGGCGAAGGTGCCGCGTTCCTGGTCCTCGAACGGGCCGACCTCGCCGCCGCCCGTGGTGCGCGGGTCTACGGCGAGATCGCGGGCTACGGGACGAACTCCGACGCCTTCCACATCACCGCGCCCTCCCAGGGTGGAGCGGGTGCGGCGGCGTGCATGCAACTCGCCCTCGCCGACGCGGCATTCGACCCCTCCGCCATCGGCCACATCAATGCCCACGGCACGTCGACCGAGTTGAACGACGCCGCGGAATCCGAGGCGATCCGCAAGGTGTTCGGTGACACTCCCCCGCCAGTCACGGCGGGCAAGGGCGTCACCGGTCACCTCATCGGCGCTGCTGGTGCGGTCGAGGCGATCATGGCGCTCCGGGCCGCCCGCGAAGGGCTTGTGCCCCCGGTCGCCAACCACGACCAGACGGCCGACGACGTGATGCCGCTGGATGTCGTCCACGGCGCCGCCCGCACCATCGACCGCGCGCCCGTCCTGTCGAACTCGTTCGGGTTCGGCGGACACAACGCGACGCTCGTCATCGTCCCGGCCGGCTGATGCTGCTCGACGGCAAGAAGCTCCTCGTCACCGGGGTGCTCAACGACTCGTCGATCGCGTATGCAGTCGCCCGCCTTGCCCAGGAACAGGGTGCCGAGGTGGTGCTCTCGTCGTTCGGTCGGGTGATGAGCCTCACCCAGCGTGCCGCGCGTCGGTTGCCGGAGACCCCGGAGATCATCCAACTCGACGTCGCCGATGCCGACGACCTCGCCGCGTTGTCCGACCGCCTCCCGTTCGATCTCGACGGCGTGGTGCACGCGATCGGGTTCGCACCGCCGTCGTGTCTCGGCGGTGGGTTCCTCGACGCGCCGTGGGAGGACGTGGCGATCGCGATGCAGGTGTCGGCCTATTCGCTGAAGGCGCTCGCGGTCGCGGCGCTCCCCCGGCTTCACGACGGTGGCGCGATCGTGGGCCTCGACTTCGACAACCAGGACAAGGCGTGGCCGGTCTACGACTGGATGGGCGTGGCGAAAGCCGCGTTCGAGTCGACGGCCCGTTACCTCGCTCGCGAACTCGGGCCCCGCAAGATCCGGGTGAACCTCGTGTCGGCGGGGCCGTTGCGAACCTTGGCCGCGCGGTCGATTCCCGGGTTCGAACACTTCGAGGACGTGTGGGCTCAGCGCGCGCCGCTCGGTTGGGACATCCGCGACACCGAACCCGCGGCGAAGGGCGTGATCGCGTTGCTGTCGGACTGGTTTCCCGCGACGACGGGCGAGATGGTGCACGTCGACGGTGGGTTCCACGCCATCGGTGCCTAGCCCCGACGCTGGCTGATCTCGCCGGCGGATCGCGTGCCGTACGGGATCAAGACCACCAGCGCGTCGCCAAGCGCGCTGGCGCGATCACGAACGAGCGACTTCGCGGGCTCGCATTCGGTGCCGAGGTGGGTTTGCCTGCACGAGATGGCGGCATCAAGCGCCGCTGCCATGGTGGAGAGGGCCATACGTGTCGGCTCGGCCGCGGACTCGGGGACGCCGAGGTCAGGGCGGCGCAGTTGGTTGGCCGCCCCCTTCAAGTCGCGCGAAGTCACCATCATTCGAACGGTGAGTTCGCCATCGGTCGTACCGGGGGCGGGAGTAAGCAGGCCCTGACTTCGCACGATTTCGTCGATGACTCCGTCAACGGCAGTGCGTTCCCGGCGTGCGGCCTGCGTTGTCGTGGTCGAGCTGCTGGCGACGTTTCCGCCGGCACCGTTGCTGCCGTTTCCACACGCGGCCGACACGGCGACCAGGGCGACCATCAACACCGACCTGAGTTGTGACCGCCCGCCCATGGCCGTATGGGACCACACCTCCGATGCGGTTGCAAACACGGCCTCGTCGGGAGACGCGGGTCAGCCCAGCGTCTTCAGCACGGCCTCCGCCTTGCGAAAAGTGTCCTTCGGGCTGACCTTGTAGAAGGCGCCGGCGATCTTGCCCTTCTCGTCGATCACGAAGGCCGAGCGGACGATGCCCATGTACTTGCGGCCGTACATTGACTTCTCGCCCCACGCGCCGTACTTCTCGGCGACCGCGTGGTCCTCGTCGGCGAGGAGCGGGAAACCGAGGGAGTACTTGGCGTCGAACTTCGCCTGCTTGGACGGTGCGTCGGGCGAGATCCCGAACACGTCGGCGCCGAGCTTGGCCAGATCTTTGCGGTGGTCCCGCATTTCACAGCTCTGCGTGGTGCATCCGGGCGTATCGGCCTTCGGGTAGAAGTACAGGACGACCTTCTTGCCCTTGAAGTCGGTGAGCTTCACCTTCGCCCCCGACTGGTCCACCAGGGTGAACGCAGGAGCGCGGTCGCCAACCTCGAGCTGAGCCATTCGGTGCCTCCGGTGCATCGGTGTGATCGGAACGACCCGTAGCATGCCGCGTCGTGCAGCGGCAGGAGCGAATCCATCTCGATGCCGCCCCCGTCGAGGCGCTCGCCCACGCGCGCCGCGCGCTCGATCTCGACGCCGACGGCCGCGGTGCGCTGGCGGCCGACCCGAACGGAACGCTGGTGGTCACGGCGGCCGCCGCGGGGACCGGGACCGAGTTGACGCTGGTGGCCGAGCACGGTCAGGCGATCCCGTACTTCGGCTGGTTCTTCTCGCTGGTCGAACGGAACGCGCGTCGCCGGTCCTTGACCTGGAGCGCGGCGGCGATCGACGCCGAGATCGCCGGCACGCCGCCGCCCACGCGGCCACGCCTCTCGCCGCTCACGCCGCCGTCGGGCTTCGAAGGGGAACAGGCCGGACTCCTCGCGGCGGTGTGCTTCATGGGCACGCTCACCGGTTTCGCAGCGGCGCTGTTCGGTCAGTTCGCCAACGCGATCGCCACCACGTTCCGGGTCAGTGACTCGGGCCTGGCCGACGCCGCCGCGATCACCCGGTTCGGCGCGCTGTTCGCGCTGTTCGCCGCGGCCCTGGCCGACCGAATCGGCCGGCGCCGGGTGCTCCTCGGCTCGCTGCTCGCCATCTGTCTCGGCAGCCTCCTCAGCGCGGTGGCACCGACCTTCGCGTTGCTGACGGCCGCCCAGATCGTGGTGCGTGCGGGAGTGAACACGGCATTGATCGTGGGCGGTATCGCGGTGGTGGAGGAGGCTCCGGACGGCGCGCGGGCGTTCTCGATCGCGATGCTCGGGCTCGCGGCCGGTGCGGGGTATGCGCTCTCGGTCGCCCTGCTCCCGATTGCCGACCTGGGTCGCGACACCTGGCGGATCGCCTTCGGTGTCGCGGCGGTGATCGCCGTGTTGGTGCCCCGCCTCGCCCGCCAGCTTCCGGAGACGCGCCGGTACGGCTCGCTCGCGGCCCGGACCAAGGATCGAGGGCGCCTGCGCGAGGTGCTGGACCGCAGCTACGGGCGCCGTCTCGCGTTGCTCGCCGGGCTCGGCTTCCTTTCCAATGTGTTCAGCGCACCGTCGGCGCAGTTCACCAACCGCTACCTCGAGCACGAGCGCGGGTTCTCCGGGAGTTCGATCGCCGGGTTCAAGGCGGTGACCAACGGGATTCCCGGACTGGCGGGCATCCTCCTGGCCGGAAAGCTGGCCGAATCCCGAGGCCGCCGGCCGGTCGCGATCATCGGCCTGCTGGTGGGGACCGGGCTCAGCATGGTCTTCTTCCTGAGCACGGGTCCGATCCTCTGGATCGCGTCGAGCATCGGGATCATCGCCGGCGCGTCCGGCACCTTGAGCGTCGGCGCGATGGACGCCGAGCTCTTCGCGACCGAAGTCCGCGGCACCGCGAACGGCATCCTGCTGATCTGCTCGGTGCTCGGATCGGTGACCGGGTTCCTCCTCACCAGCGTGCTGCGGGACCAGATCGGCAGCCTCGGCGGTGCGATCGCCGTGTGTGGCATCGCGCCGGTGCTCGCGGCGGTCTTCCTCCTGCCGCACCTGCCGGAGTCCTCTGGTCGGTCACTCGACGACGTGAGTCCTTCCGAGGTCTAGGCCGCTCGAGAATCACGCAAACGGTTCAAGAAATCTCATCTCGGCCGTCGATACCTCCGAAGCGGGAACGACCGTCGAGGAGGACCCCCTGTCCACGCCAGCCGCAGATGTCGCGCACTTGCTCCGCCGTTCGGGTTTCGAAGCGACGCCCGCAGAGATCGCGACCTACACCCCCATGGACCTGCCGGCGATCGTCGACTCGTTGCTCGACTTCTCGTCGAACCCGACCGACACGCCGCCGGCGAGCCTCGGCGATCCGGCCAAGGGCGACTGGGAGCGCATGGTCGATCTCACCAAGTGGTGGATCGACCGCATGTGTACCGTCCCGCGTCCGCTCCAGGAGAAGCTCGCGTTCTTCTGGCACGGACACTTCGCCACCCAGGTGAGCAAGGTCGGGCGCGCCGTCGACATGTTCGACCAGAACCATCTGTTCCGCACGGCCGCCACGGGCGGATTCGAGACGCTGGTGCAACAGATGTCGCTGCAGGTCGCGATGCTGATCTACCTCGACAACGACCCGAACGAGAAGGGCACCCCCAACGAGAACTTCGCGCGGGAGCTGATGGAGCTGTTCACCCTGGGGGTGAATCAGTACACGCAAGCCGACATCGTGGCCTCCGCCCGGGCCTGGACCGGTCACAACGTGGACTACAACGTCGAACCGCGCGTCTACCGCTTCTACCCCGAGCGCCACGACAGCAATCCGAAGACGTTCATGGGCGTGACCAAGAACTGGGACGGCCCGGACATCATCACGCACATCCTCACCGTCGAACCCCACCGCTCGACCGCGGCGAGGTTCATCGCGAAGAAGTTGTGGACGTTCTTCGCCTACCCGAACCCTTCGGCGACGATCCTCGACTCGCTGCAGGCCGACTTCGTCGGGTCGAACCTCGACATCCACACGCTGCTGCGGTCGATCTTCCTGCGGCCCGAGTTCTACTCCCCGACCGCCCGTCAGGGACTCGTACGCGGTCCGGTCGAGTGGATCGTGACCGTCCTGCGGATGCTCGGCCAGACCGCCGCGGACTGTAACCCGCAGTGGTGGATGGAGGACATGGGCCAGCAGTTGTTCGAGCCGCCGAACGTGGCGGGGTGGAAGAACAACGCGTACTGGCTGAACAGCACTGCGCTCTGGGCCCGGGCCGACTTCGCCCGCAACCTCACGTGGCACGCGCACGACGCGGGCTTCCTGCTGGAGATCGCGGCCCGTGACAACGCCAACCAGTTCGTCATGACCGTGAACCAGGCCATCGACCTCGCGTACCAGAAGTTCGGCCGCGACCCGGCGATCACCCCCGTCTCCCCATGGGACCGGGGCGTCCTCCGGAACTGGCTGGCGACCCAGCGCGCCACCGAGTCCGCGCCGACGTACTCCTGGCACGACTGGGAGGCGATCAACCTCACCACGATGATGATGCTGACCCCCGACGTGCTCCTGGCATGAGGACTCCACGATGAACGCAGAGCAGTACGACGACCTCGCGCGGGTCCGCCTCTCCCGACCGGCCGAACTCCCCGGTGGTATGTCGCGGCGCCGCTTCCTACAGCTGGCCGGCGCGGGTGCCGGTGTCGCCACGATGGGCAGCCTGCTCCCGGGCCTCGAGGCCTTCGCCGCGCCGCCGGTCGGCGCCAATGACGGCATCGTCGTGCTGATCATGATGGAGGGCGGGAACGACGGTCTGAACACCGTGGTCCCGACGGGTGAGTCCCGCTACTACTCGTTGCGTCCCAACCTCGGCATCAAGCCCGGCGCGGCGCTGAGCGTCGGCACCGGGGTGGGTCTCCACCCGTCGCTGCCGAAGCTCAAGGCCCGATTCGACCAGGGTGATGTCGCCATCGTGCAGGGCGTCGGGTACGCCAACCCCGACCTGAGCCACTTCACGTCCATGGGCATCTGGATGAACGGCTGGGGCGGTGCGACCCAGTCCGGACCGGCCACCGGGTGGATCGGCCGGTATCTCGACGGTCTGCCGAATGCGGCGGCCGAGAGCCTGTACGGCGTGGTCGTGGGAACGTCGGTCCCGCTGCACATGGTGGGATCGGTGGCGCGCGCGTCGGGACTACCGACCAACCTCGGTGGTGCGTTCGGGATCGATCGCCGGGACCCGAACGACGCCCGCATGTTCGACACACTGGCCGCGTTCTCGAGCGGCGCCACCGGCCTCGGTCAGTGGGGAGATCTCGCGGCCAAGGTCGAGCACGACACCCTCGACCTCGCCCAGAAGATCCAGCCGGCGTACCAGGGCACCTTCCCCAACACGAACCTCGGCCGAGAGCTGACGTTGGTGGCGAAGCTCATCAACACCAACCTCGGGATCCGCGTGTTCAACACCAACATCGGTGGCTTCGACACCCACTCGGGTCAGGCCGGCGGGCAGGCGGCCCAACTCGCGGAGATCGACAACGCGATCGACGCGTTCTTCGCAACGCTGGCTCCCGCGTGGCAGAACCGTGTCACGGTGATGACGTTCTCGGAGTTCGGTCGCCGCCCCGAGGAGAACACGGATGCCGGGACCGACCACGGGACTGCGGCGCCGCTCTTCGTGGTGGGGCCACGGGTGAAGGGTGGTCTCTACGGTGCGCCGTCACGCACCAACGACCTCGATGGCAACGGCAACCTCAAGTACCACGTCGACTTCCGCCAGGTGTACGCCACCATCCTCGACACGTGGCTCAAGGCCGACTCGCGCCAGGTGCTCGGGTACAACTTCGCCAATCTCGGGTTCTTCGACGGCGGGCCCGGAAGCGTGGTCGTCCCGACCGCTCGCCCGCACCGCCACCGGCGCCGCCGACTGGTTGCTTGACGCTTGCTCGTTCGCGCGAGCGAACGAGCAATCAGGTCGTCTTCCGGCGCAGGCCGTGGCCGAAGAAGCCGCCCCTGGGTCGGGCGTGAGCGTGGTAGTGGTCGGGGATGTTGCGCATGTTGTCGTCGACGTAGTGGTCGAACTCGAAGTGCGTCGTCACCACGTCGCCGAGTCGGTCGTGCATGTGGGCGAGTTCGGTGGCCGACGGTTCGATCCCGTGGGACCGCCAGACGACCATCGGCACCGAGCAGATCTCGCACTCGGCGATCCAGCACACGTCGTCCTCGTGGAACCACTCGGTGATCCGTGCCGCCTCACACAGGTCGCAGTCGTCCGAGAACTCCCGCTTCATACTCATGAATCATCCAGTCCCTTGCGGAGTTGACCGACGAACTCGGCGGCGCCTTCGGGGCCCCCACCTTCCAGCAGCCGTCGGACCAGTGCGCTCCCGACGATCACCCCGTCGGCGCTCGCCGCGGCCGTGCGGGCGTGTTCGGGGGTGGAGATGCCGAGACCGAGCAGGACCGGCAGGTCGGTGACCGCCTTCAGCCGCTCTCCCATCTCGGCGGCTTCGACCGCGAGTTCGACGCGCTCACCGGTGATGCCCATGAGGGCAACGCCGTAGACGAAGCCACGGCTTCGTTCGCAGATGGCGGCGAGGCGCTCGTCCGACGTCGTCGGGGCCGCGAGCAGGATCGTCTCCACGTCGGCGTCGTCTGCTGCGTCGGCCCAACCGTTGAGTTCGTCGAGGGGGAGATCGGGGACGATGGCCGCATCGATGCCGGCTTCGCGGAGCCGCTGTGCGAATCGTTGGTGGCCCATGTGGTGGACCGGGTTGTAATAGGTCATCACCGCGAGGGGGACCCCGGCGTCGAGGTCGGTGAGTTCGTCGATGATGCTCCTCGGCGTCGCGCCGATGTCGAGCGCCCGTTGCGAGGCCTCCTGGATGGTCCGGCCGTCCATGACCGGATCGGAGAAGGGTATGCCGATCTCGATGGCATCGGCGCCGGCATCGGCCACCGCGCGTACGACGTCGAGCCAGCCTCGTCCGAGCCCGCCGGTCACGTAGGGCACCAGGAGCTTGCGGCCGGAGTCCCGGGCCGCGCGCAGGGTCGACTCGAGGTTCATGCGAGCGCCTCGCCCGCGAGCATCTCCGCGACCTGCATCGCGTCCTTGTCACCGCGGCCCGACAGCGTGAGCAGCACCGTGGAACCCGAAGGGATCCGCCGGCCGGCCTCGCGCATGAGCCACCCGATCGCGTGTGCGGGTTCGAGGGCCGGGACGATGCCCTCCACCTTGGACAGGAGTTGAAACCCTTCGAGGGCCTCCACGTCGGTTGCGGAGTGGTACTCGGCGCGACCGTTGGCCGCGAGCGCGGCGTGCTCGGGTCCGACACCCGGGTAATCGAGCCCCGCGCTGATGGAGTGGGCCTCGAGAATCTGGCCGTCCTCGTCCTGGAGGTACAGCGAGCGCGCACCGTGGAGTGCCCCGGGAACCCCGCGGCTCACCGACGCACCGTGGTGGCCGGTCTCGATCCCGAGTCCGCCGGCCTCCACGCCGACCAGCGTCGCGTCGGTGTCGACGAACCCGGCGAAGGTGCCCATGGCATTCGATCCGCCGCCGACACACGCCACCACGAAGTCGGGGTCGTGACCGCCGAGCATTTCGCGTGACTGCTCTCGGGCTTCGTCGCCGACCACGCGTTGGAACTCCCGCACCATCCACGGGAACGGATGTGGGCCGACGACGGAACCGATGCAGTAGTGCGTGGACTGGACCGATGCGACCCAGTCCCGCAGCGCATCGTTGATCGCATCTTTCAGCGTGGCGCTGCCGGAGGTGACCGGGACGACCTCGGCGCCGAGGAGCTGCATCCGGAACACGTTGAGGGCCTGGCGCTCCACGTCGACCGCACCCATGAACACGATGCAGTCGAGGCCGAACAGCGCGCATGCGGTGGCCGTCGCCACGCCGTGTTGGCCGGCGCCGGTCTCGGCGATCACGCGGTGCTTCCCCATCCGCTTGGTGAGCAGGGCCTGGCCGAGCACATTGTTGATCTTGTGCGAACCGGTGTGGGTGAGATCTTCCCGCTTGAGCAGCACACGTACGCCGAGGCGGTCGGACAGGCGGTGACATTCGGTGACCGGGGTCGGGCGACCGGCATACTGCGCGAGGAGGGTCGCGTATTCGGTGCGGAACTCCTCGGATGCCCAGGCGCGGCGGAACTCGGCTTCGAGTTCTTCGAGCGCCGGAACCAGGGTCTCGGGGACGAAGCGCCCACCGAACTCGCCGAACCGGCCGAGCCCGATCGGCTCGGATCCGGCGGGTCCAAGGGTGACACCGTCACCGCGGCGAGGCGCGGACATGCATGCTCCAGTGGGTCGAGGAAGGCTCATGTTAGGAGACCGCAGTGCGCAATCCGCACTGGTTGCCCGCGGCTCGGGATGACGGCCGGTGCGGCCGGTCAGGAACCGTCGAGTTCGTCGAGTTCCCAGTTGTACGGGGCGTCGGCGATGACCGGCGGCCGTTCGTCGTCCTCGACGACGTCACCCACCGAGCGCGCCTCCTGGATGAACTTCCGGAGCTTGCGGGCGTCTTTGCGGCCGGGTGACGACTCGACCCCGGTTGCGACGTCGACGCCCCACGGCCGCAGACGACGGATCGCATCACCGACGTTGTCGGCATTGAGTCCGCCGGCGACGAGGAGGCGGACCCCACCCGGCGCACCTTCCGCGAGTTTCCAGTCGAACAGGCGACCCGAACCGGGATCGGGCGAATCGACCAGGATCACGTCGGCCGGTCCGTTGGCCGCGCTCGCGAGGTTGGGATCGCCCGCCGTGAAGGCCTGGATCACGAACGTGCAGCGCTGCCGGATCCACCGCACCTCGGACAACGGCTCACGCCCGTGGAGTTGCGCACCGGTGAGTCGCACGCTGTTCACGATCTCGATGACGCGCTCCGGTCGTTCGTCCCGGAAGACACCGACCGTCACCGTCCCGCTCGGGAGGCGGCGGATGATCTCACGGGCCTGATCGGGGCGGACCTGGCGCCGGCTGCCGGGGGCGAAGTTGAAACCGAGCGCGTCGGCACCCATCGCGACCGCGAGAAGGGCGTCCTCCTCGTTCGTGATGCCACAGATCTTCACGAACACGGGTGCGACCGTACCGCCTCGACCGCCCTCATCCGGGGACTTATCTCCCCTACGTGCTCCCGTGTCACCGGGGCTGCACCCACGGCGCGACCAGTGACGCGGCGAAGGCACGGGGATCGGCACTGCGGACGAGGGCCTCGCCGACGAGCAAGGCGTCGAATCCGGCCGCCGCCATGCGCGCGGCGTCCTCGGGTGAGCGGATCGCACTCTCGGCGATGGTGACGGTCTCGGCCGGAATCTGGCCGACGAGCGCCGCAGCGCCGTCCAGGTCCTCCGCGAAGTCGCCGAGGTCGCGTGCGTTCACCCCGAGGATCGGGCACCCGAGCGCGACGCCACGGATCACCTCGGCCTCGTTGTGGGCCTCGACCACCACGGCCAGGTCGAGTCCGTGGGCCAGTTCGGAGAGATCGCGGACGATCGCGTCGTCGGAGATCGCGGCGAGGATCAGCAGGATCGCGTCGGCCCCCACCGCGCGCGCCTCGTAGACCTGGATCTCGTCGATCGTGAAGTCCTTGCGCAGGACCGGGATCTCGACTGCTTCACGCGCGGTCTCGAGGTCGGCGATGGAACCCCCGAAGTACGGCGCATCGGTGAGGACGCTGAGCGCGGTTGCACCACCCGACTCGTACTCGGTGGCGACCCGCGCGGGATCGAGGTCGACTGCAAGGTCGCCCTTCGACGGCGAGCGCCGCTTGATCTCGGCCACGAGACCGGGATGACCGTCGGTCCGGCGGAGCGCAGCGGTGAAGTCGCGCGTCGGCGGTGCGTCGAGGGCGCGTCGACGGAGCAGGTCACGCGTCTGCGGTCGTCGCAACATCGTGACTTCGTCGCGCTTGGTCGCGAGGATGCGATCGAGGACGGTCATGGCGGGGCGAGTCTAGGGTCGAGCGCATGACGTATTCGTTTCCCGATGGCTTCGTCTGGGGCACCGCGACCGCGGCTCATCAGGTGGAGGGCGGTACTTGGAACAACGACTGGTGGGCGTTCGAACACACGCCGGGGTCGGGAACCGTCGAGCCGGCAGGCGACGCCTGCGATCACTTCTGGCGGTACCCGTCCGACATCGCGATGTTGGAGGAGCTCGGCTTCGGTGCGTACCGGTTCTCGCTCGAGTGGTCGCGCATCGAACCCGAAGCGGGCGAGTTCTCCCGCGCCGCGCTCGACCACTACCAGCGCATGTGTGTCGCAACCCGCGAGCACGGGATGACGCCCGTGGTCACGTTCCACCACTTCACCACGCCGCGTTGGGCGGTCACCGAGGGCGGCTGGACCGATCCGGCGATCGTCGACCGGTTCGCTCGCTTCTGCGAGGTGGCCGTCGGCGCGCTGGGTGACGACATCGGCATGGCGTGCACCATCAACGAACCGAACATCGTGTCGTTGATGGGCCACGTGGTGGGCGCGTTTCCGCCGGGTCATCGCGACCTCGGGGAGTACGCCGCCGCGAACGAGCACCTCAAGGCCGCGCACCGCAAGGGTTACGACGTGATCAAGGCCGGCCCGGGTGACTTCCCCGTCGGGTCGACGATCGCGATGGGCGACTGGTGGATCCCGGACGGCGCGGAGGCCATCCTCGAGACCACCCGCCAGATGCACGAGGGCCAGCACCTCGACGCGGCCGCCGGCGACGACTTCGTCGGCGTACAGGCCTACTCCCGGACCCGGCTCGACGCCACCGGACTCCCGACCGGTTCGGAGCCGGGTGTGGAGGAGTTGCCGATGGGTTACGAATACTGGCCCGACGCGCTCGAGGTCGCGATCCGGTACGCGGTCGAGAAGACGGGGTCGCCGATCTACGTGACCGAGAACGGCATCGGGACGAGCGACGACACGCAGCGGATCCGTTACGTCACCGACGCCCTCGGCGGTCTGCGTCGCTGTCTCGATGACGGTCTCGACGTGCGCGGCTACTTCTACTGGTCCTGCCTCGACAACTTCGAGTGGGCCCACGGCTACGGCCCGCAGTTCGGCCTCGTCGGGGTCGATCGCACGACGCAGGTGCGCACCCCGAAGCCCAGCGCGTCCTGGCTCGGCGCGATCGCCCGTGCCAACGCCATGGACTGAGTGGTTAGGGGGTGGGCCGAGGAAGCGCCTCGACGCGCACTGGGACACCGTCGACGGTCGCGGGTGCGGGTGGTTCCACCTCGCGGCGGACGAAGCCGAGGGCGATGCCCGGTGCCGCGCTGGTGACGGCGCCGACCACCTTCTCACCCACCACGATCTCGCCGCCGACCGAGAGGGTGACCGACGGGTCCTCGGGCACGATGTGACGCAGGAAGCGGTTCACGTGCCCGCGGGTGTCGATACGGCACACCAATTCCTGGCCGATGAAGCACCCTTTGGTGAAACTCACCGCATCGACCTCGAGGAACGCCTCCTGCGGGATCACCGAATCGTCGAGGTCGGCGCCGAGACGCGGCGTGCCTGCGGCGATCCGGTCGGCCTCCTCGGCCGCGAACCCTGGCGCGTCCAGATCGGGCGCCGCCGCGACCGCGAAGTCGACCTTGGTCCGGATCTTGAAGCGCGTGAGCGAGGCGACGAGGTGGTCTGCGTAGCCGGGGTCGGTGTCGAGCACCGCGTCGTCACCCACCCGGGTGATGCCGGCGAGCACGTCGACCTTGCCCTGCGGCGTGAGGAGGAGCGTCATGCGGCGTTCGCCCTCGGGGAGACCGTCGAGATCCTGCGACAGGAGACTCTGCAGGAACGTCCACGTGTCCGCGCCGGAGACGGTGACGACGTCCCGGCGGGTCACGGTCGCACCGTTCGCAGCCCGAGCGACGCTTGGGCCGCCGTGAGCAGTGCCTTGGCTTTGTTGTGACATTCGAGGTTCTCGAGTTCGGCGTCGCTGTCGGCCACGATCCCGGCCCCGGCCTGGACGCTCGCCTGGTCGCCCCGCCACACCATGGTGCGGATCGCGATCGCGGTGTCGAGGTTCCCGGAGAAGTCGAGGTAGCCGACGACCCCTGCGTACGGCCCCCGTTTCACCGGTTCGAGCTCGTCGATGATCTCCATGGCCCGCACCTTGGGGGCACCGCTCACAGTGCCGGCGGGGAACGTGGCGCGCAACACGTCGACCGCCGACCGCCCGGGCGCGAGATCGCCGGAGACCTGCGAGGTGAGGTGCATCACATGCGAGTACCGCTCGAGCACCATGAGTTCGTCGACCTGCTCGGTGCCGAACGTGACCACGCGGCCGACGTCGTTCCGGGCGAGGTCGACGAGCATCACGTGCTCGGCCCGCTCCTTCGGATCCTCACTCAGCTCCGCTGCCATGTGGCGATCGTGTTCCGCGGTGCGGCCGCGGAACCGGGTGCCGGCGATCGGACGACTGACGACCCGGCCGTCGGTCACCTGGACCATGGGCTCCGGTGACGACCCGGCGATCGTCGCCTCGTCGTGCCGGATGAAGTACATGTACGGCGACGGGTTCACCTGGCGTAGCACCCGGTAGACGTCGAACGGGATGTAGGTCCCTTCGAGGTCGAACCGTTGGGCGAGCACCACCTGGAAGATGTCGCCGGCGAAGATGTACTCCCGTGCCGCCTCGACCGCGCGGCAGTAGTCGCCCTCGGCCATCGAGCTGGTGAACGGTGGGAGTTCGTGCAACGCATCGGCCGGTGGCGGCGACGGTGTGTACGGGAGCGGCTCGGCCAGATCAGCAACCAGCGCATCGATCCGAGCCACAGCACGGGCGTACGCCGCGTCGAGGTCGGCGTCGGTCATGTCGTCGGCGATGAAGATGTTCTCGATGAGGAACAACCGCTGGCGGTAGTGGTCGAAGGCGGTGACGTGACCGGTGAGGGCGAGTACCGCGTCGGGCCAGCCGATCGGATCGTCGGGCACGTTGGGGAGGCGTTCGATCTCGCGCACGACGTCGTACCCGAGGTAGCCGACGACGCCCCCGTGGAACGGTGGCAGCGAATCGAACTGCGGCGCCCGGTACCGCGCGAGCAGGGCCTCCATGGCTGCGAGGGCCCCGGCATCGGTGGGCACGTCGGGTGGGAGGTCGCCGATCGCAGTCACGGTGTTGCCGTGCGCGATCAACGTGAGCACGGGATCGCGTCCGATGAAGGAGAACCGGCCCCAGTGCTGGCCGTGCTCCACGGACTCGAGCAGGAAACCGTCGCCGTCACCGACGAGTTTGAGGAAAGCCGACACCGGCGTTTCGAGGTCGGCCAGGACCTCCCGCCAGACCGGGACCACCGTGTACTCCCGCGCCAACGCACGGAAGGCGTCGACGTCCGGCGAGGCGCCGTTCACACGCGGCCGGGTTCGGCGCCGGAGCCGAACGCCCGGAAGAAACAGGAGCGTTCGCCGGTGTGGCAGGCGCCCCGGCCTTCCTGCTCCACGACGAAGAGCAGCACGTCCATGTCGCAGTCGTAGTGCGCGGTACGGACGAACTGGCGGTCGCCCGAGGTCTCGCCCTTGCACCAGTACTCCTGGCGGCTGCGGCTCCAGAACCAGGTACGTCCGGTCTCGAGGGTGCGGCGCAGGGAGTCCTCGTTCATCCACGCCATCATGAGGACCGCGCCGGTGGTTTCCTCCTGGACGATGGCCGGAACCAGCCCGTCGGCGTCGAAGCTCACGGCCGCGATCTCGGCCTCGGTGTGCGCTATCGGTGTCGCAATCGGCATGCGGGCGAGCGTACCGCCGACCTCCGTCGTCGCTCCCACTCATTGCGATGGCAGACTCCCCCGCCGTGACCACCATGCCCCCACTCGCCCCGCCCCGCCCCGTCGAACTCGTCCGCCACGGTGATACCCGTGTCGACCCGTGGTACTGGCTGCGGGACCGGCACGACCCGGCCGTGATCTCGTATCTCGAAGCCGAGAATCAGTACACCGAAAGCGTCCTCGCCTCCACCACGGAGTTGCAGGCGACGCTGTTCGAGGAGATCCGCGCCCGGGTCCAGGAGACCGACATCTCGCCCCCGGCCCGCAAGGGTCCATGGGAATACTTCACCCGCACCTTCGAGGGCGCGCAGTACGCGTCGCACGGTCGACGGCCCGCGGGTGTGCCCGAGGGCACTGACGAGACCGTGGTGCTCGACGAGAACGACCTCGCGGCCGGCCTGGAGTACTTCTCGCTCGGCGGGCTCGCGCTGGCGCCGGACCAGTCGGCCATCGCGTACGCCTTCGACGACGACGGCAGCGAGTTGCACACGCTCCGATTCCGCGATCTCGCGAGCGGTGTCGACCACCCCGACGTGATCGAAGGCACCTACTACGGTCTCGCGTGGGCGAACGACAACCGCACCGTCCTCTACGTCCGTCCCGACGATGCGATGCGCCCGTTCCAGGTGTGGCGCCACACGCTCGGCGAGGCCGAGGACGTTCTGGTCTTCCACGAGGCCGACGAGCGCTACTTCGTGTCGGTCGGTCGCACTCGGAGCGGCCGTCTGATCCTCGTCACCACCGAGTCGAAGCTGACGAGTGAGGCGCACCTGCTCGACCCCGACGACCTGACCGCTGGGCTCCGCCTCGTGGAACCTCGCACCGAAGGGCTCGAGTACGGCGTCGACCACCACGTCGCGGCCGACGGCACCGAGCAGCTGTTCATCGTCACGAATGCCGATCACGCGACGAACTTCAAGGTGATGACCGCGTCGGTCGACTCGCCCGGCCGCGGGAGTTGGACCGAGTTCATCCCCCACCGGGCCGACGTGAAGATCGACGACGTCGACGCATTCGCAGCCGCACTCGTCGTCTCCGAACGCGAAGCCGGCCTGGAGCAACTTCGGGTCATCGGCCTCGAAGGCGAACCGTACGAGCGGGTCCTGGCGATGGACGATCCCGTCTACAGCACTTGGATCGCGGACAACCTCGAGTTCGACACCGACCACTTCCGCTTCGGGTACACGTCCCTCGTGATCCCGACGAGCGCGTACGACGAACCGTTTCGCGCCGGGACCCGTCAGCTCGTCAAACGCACCCCCGTGCTCGGTGGCTTCGACCCGGAGAACTACACGTCCGAGCGGCTCTGGGCGACCGCCGAGGACGGCGCGCGGATACCGATCTCGGTGGTGCATCGGCGCGACGTCCCGCTCGACGGGACCGCGCCCGCACTGCTGTACGGGTACGGGAGTTACGAGTCGTCGGTCGACCCGACGTTCTCCTCGATCCGGGTCAGCCTCCTCGACCGCGGGTTCGTGTTCGCGATCGCCCACATTCGCGGCGGCGGTGAACTCGGTCGCCAGTGGTACGAGCAGGGTCGCCTGCAGGCGAAGCGCAACACCTTCGCCGACTTCATCGCGTGTGCCGAACACCTCTGCGCGGCCGGGTACACGAGTCCCGACCGGCTCGGCGCCCGGGGTGGGAGTGCGGGTGGGCTCCTCATGGGTGCGGTCGCGAACCTCCGGCCCGACCTGTTCCGCGCCGTGGTGGCCGAAGTCCCGTTCGTCGACGTCGTGACCACGATGCAGGACGTGGAACTGCCGCTCACGGTGACCGAGTGGGAGGAGTGGGGCAACCCACTCGAGGATCCCGACGACTACTCGTACATGTTGACGTACTCCCCCTACGACAACGTCGAGGCCAAGGACTACCCCGCCCTGCTCGTCACCGCGGGGCTCAACGACCCGCGCGTCTCGTACTGGGAGCCGGCGAAATGGGTGGCCAAGCTGCGCGTCACCAAGACCGACGATCGCACCTTGTTGCTGAAGACCGAGATGGGCGCGGGTCACGGCGGCCCCTCGGGTCGTTACGACGTCTGGAAGGACGAGGCCATGGTCCTCGCGTTCCTCATCACCGAGCTGACGGGAGCATCACGATGACCTCGATCCCACGCGGCGGCCTCGAAGGCGGTTCGATCCTCGTCACCGGTGGCGGGAGCGGTATCGGCCTGGGTTGTGCTGCTCGCTTCGCGGCGGACGGCGCCCAGGTGACGATCTGCGGTCGGTCGGAGGAACGGTTGGCGGCGGGCGTCGCCCACCTGCGGGAAGTCGCCGCGCCCGGCGTCACCGTGCAGGCGGTGGCCACCGACGTGACCCACGAGTCCGAGGTTGCCGCCGCGGTCGAGCAGGCGCTCGCCCTGACCGGAGCGCTCGACGGCGTGGTCGCCTGCGCCGGCGGTTCCGAGACCCTCGGCCCGATCACGATGATGGACGTCGAGGCGTGGCGGCGGACGATCGACCTCAACATCACCGGCACGATGCTCACCATCAAGCACGCAGGCGCGGCGATGGCGCGCGCGGGCGCCGGTTCGATCGTCGGTATCTCGTCGATCGCGAGTTCCAATGTGCATCCGTGGTTCGGCGCGTACGGTCCGGGGAAAGCCGGGATCGACCACGTCTGCCAGCTCGCGGCCGTCGAACTCGGGGCCAGTGGCGTGCGCGTCAACGCGATCCGGCCCGGCCTGGTCGACACCGACCTCGTCGGTTTCGTGACCGCGGGCGGTCCGGTCCTCGACGACTACCTCGAATGCATGCCGATCTCGCGCGTGGGGACCGTCGACGACATCGCCGCGATGGCCCGGTTCCTGGTGGGTCCGGAGTCCACCTGGGTCACGGGTCAGCTGATCAACGTCGACGGTGGGCACCTGCTCTCCCGCGGGCCGAGCTACCGGTCGATCGTCGAGCCCCTCTACGGAGCCGACGCGTTGCGGGGCATCGTCAGCTCGGAGTGAACCCCGAGAGCGGCAACACCGTCGCGAGCTGACGTGACTGCGCCAGGAGCGTGCCGTCGGGCGCCCACACCTCGCCGTCTTCCTCGAGAAAGCCACCGGTGGCCACCGTGGTCCGGAACGACGCGAGGACGAACTGGTCCGGCGCCAGTCCCGGATGGGGCAACTCGTTGCGGAAGTGGATCGTGAGGTCGACCGTGGGGACGACGACCGGTTCCTCGACCCGGCTGAAGGTCGGCGGCACCCAACCGTCGGTGATCGCCGCTGCGACCAGCGCGTCGACCGCACGGTGTTCGGGCAACCGGATCCAACCACCCGCGACCGCACGCGCGCCGCGTGGAGCGCCCGGGACCGGCGGGTGACCGATGGCCCACCGGGTGTCCCAACGGTGTGCGATGGCCGGCGCCTCGGGTGGGACCTCGCGGGCGACGTAGTGGTTCGGGCCTGGCACCTGGGGCATCACCGAGTCGCAGAACTCGATCCCGGGACGGGGCGAGGAGAACGCGCTGAGCGCGAGTGCGACGAGCCGGCCGTCCTGGGTGACCCGGGCCGAGCAACTCGTCATCGACCGACCCGCTCGCTCCCGTCGGGTCTCGATCTCGACGTCGCCGGCCCCGGCCGGGCTCAGGTAGTGGACGGTCAACGAACGCGGGGTGCGTGTCGGATCGTCGACGGTCTCGGTGAGGGCCCGCAGGATCACGGCCGCGAGGTATCCGCCGTTCGGACCGCGCGCCACCCACCAAGTGGGGGCCATGGTGGCGGTGAACGTTCCGTCGCCCCGGGCGTGGACCGCGGTCTCTTGGTCGAAGGGTGTCGTCATGAGGGCCGGAGAATACGCTCCACCACCGTGATCGAACCCGTGTCGCTCGTCACCATCGACGGGCTCGTCCTGGAGGCCGAGGTCGCCCGCAGCGAGCACGAGGCGGCGCGGGTCGTGTTGTGTCATCCGCACCCGCTCCACGGCGGCACCATGCGGTCACTGGTGATCTCGGAGCTGTTCCGGGGCCTCCCGGCAGCCGGATTCACCTGCCTGCGGTTCAACTTCCGGGGCGTCGGCGCGAGCGAGGGCACCTACGACGACGGAGTCGGCGAGCGTTCGGACGCGGAAGCGGCGCTTCGTTGGCTGGCGACCGACGCCACGGTTCCCTGCTTCGTCGCCGGTTGGTCCTTCGGTGGTGACGTCGCGCTCTCGGTCCACGATCCCGCGGTCGCCGGTTGGATCGGTATCGCTCCACCGTTGCGGTTCGCCGTCCGCCTCGACGATCTCGCCGCCGATCCGCGTCCGAAGCTGTTGCTCCTGGCCGAGCACGACGAGGTGCGCGCACCGGCGGAGGTCGTGGCCGACGCCGGAAGTTGGGCTGCGCTCACCGTCGAGATCGTGCCCGGCGCGTCACATTTCTTCATCGGCCGCACTGATCGACTCTGCACGCTCGCCCGGGAATGGTTGGCCGCGCGGCTGGAGCAGTAACCCGGGCTTCAGGGCCGGCCACGCCCGCCTGCGTTGCAGGCCTGGATACCCTCGGCGACGGTGAACCGGTGCTCGTAGAGGGCCCGCCCGGCGATCGCACCGGCGAGTCGACGGTCGCCCACTTCGAGTGCGGCGAGGGCGTGGAGATCCTCGACGGTACCGACGCCGCCGCTCGCGATCACGGGGACTCCGGTCATCGCCATCACCGATTCGAGTTGGTCGAGATCGGGTCCTTCGAGGGTCCCGTCGCGGCCGATCTCGGTGACCACGAGCGCCGAGATCCCCGACTGCCCGAACCGCTGGGCGAGGTCGTTGAGGTTCCGGCCACTGCCCGCGACCCACCCTCGCACCGCCACCTCCCGGCCGTGGGCATCGAGTCCGACGCCGACGTGCCCGCCGTGCAACTGACACAGCACGTCCACGAGTTCGGGGCTCTCGACCGCCGCGGTACCGACGATCACCCGGTCGACACCGGCCCCGAACAGTGCGCCCGCGGCCTCGACCGACCGCACCCCGCCGCCCGCCTGGACCCGACACGCAACTGCGGCGCAGATCGCCTCGATGGCTCCGAGGTTGCCGGCCACACCGGTGCGGGCCGCATCGAGGTCCACCACGTGGATCCAGCGTGCGCCCTGGGATTCGAAGTCACGGGCTACTGCCACCGGGTCGGCGTCGTACACCGTCTCCGCCGCGAAATTGCCGCGGAGGAGGCGCACGGCGTTGCCGTCGCGCAGGTCGATCGCCGGGTAGAGGTCTACAACGCACCCTTGGTCGAAGGGAGCGCGTCGCTCTCGACGCGGATGGCGTCGCGGAGACAACGCGCGACGCCCTTGAACGACGCCTCGATCACGTGATGGCCGTTGCGACCCTCGAGCGAACGCAGGTGCAGGGTGATCCCCGCCGCGAACGCGAATGCCCGCCAGAACTCCTCGGCGAGTTGCGGATCGAACGTGCCGATCCACTCCGAGACCGGGTCGATGTCGTAGGCCACGAACGGTCGGCCGGAGAGGTCGAGGGCAACCTGCACCAACGCCTCGTCGAGCGGGTAGAGCCCGGACGCGAACCGGCGGACGCCGACCTTGGCCCCGGCGGCCTCCTTGAACGCGGCGCCGAGCACGATGCCGACGTCCTCGATCGTGTGGTGGGTGTCGACCTCGAGGTCACCCGATGCGTCGATCCGCAGGTCGAACCCGCCGTGCTTGCCGAGTTGCTCGAGCATGTGGTCGAAGAACGGGATCCCGGTGGTGGCAGTGGCCTCGCCCCGACCGTCGAGGTCGAGGTCGATCGTGATGCTCGTCTCGTTGGTGGTGCGTTCCTGGTGGGAGGTACGGGCCGGGCTCATGCCGGGTCACTCTCGCGCAGAACGGCGTGGAGACTCGACCGGAAGCGGTCGTTCTCCTCGGCGGTCCCGATCGTCACCCGCAGGCAGTCTTCGACGCCGGGCCAGGACGAGAAGTCCCGCACGAGAATTCCCCGGTCCACCAGGCCCTGCCAGACCGCGTGGCCGCGTCCGGCACATCGGAACAAGAGGAAGTTCGCGCCGGACGGGAAGACCTCCACGCCGTCGGTTTCGAGCAGCGCGGTGAAGAGCCGCTCGCGTTCTTCGATCAGCAGGTGGACCCGCGCTTCCATGTCGGTGACGAAGTCGAGCGCGACCCGCCCGGCGATCTGGGTCGCGGCATCGAGGTGATACGGCAACACCACCTTGTCGAGTTCCTCCACGAGCCATGCCGGAGCGACGGCGAACCCGAGTCGCAACGCGGCGAGCGACCACACCTTGGAGTATGTCCGGCTGACCACCAGCGGCCGGTCGTCGCTGACCAACGTCAACGCGGAATCGGCCGCGAACTCGCCGTACGCCTCGTCGACGACGACCAGCGCGTCGGATGCCGCCACGATCGCGGCGATGGTCTCGGGCGGTTCGACCGTGCCGGACGGGTTGTTGGGACTGCAGACGAACACGATCTCGGGTCGCTGCTCCCGGATGAGCGCGACCGCGTAGGCAGGATCGATGCCGAACTCGTCCGTGCGGTGGGCGGTCACCACCTCGGTGCCGGTGATGCGGGCGATGTGGGCGTGCAAGGCGTAGGTGGGCTCGAAGACCAGCGCCCGCCGACCCGGACCGCCGTAGGTGAGCAGCACGGTCTGGAGGACCTCGTTGGAACCGTTGGCGGCGAAGACGCGATCGCGGGGCTGGCCGACGTTGCGACCGATCGCGTCGCGGAGGTCGGCGGCGGCCCGGTCCGGATACCGGTGGAGTGCGGTGGCCCGCAGCTCGGCGAGCCACGCGTCGACGAAGGCGGCCGGTGGTGGGAACGGGCTCTCGTTGGTGTTGAGCCGGATCGACACGTCGAGCTGCGGCGAGTGGTAGCCCGACAGCATCTGCAGGTCGCTCCGGGGCAGTGGGCGGCTCACCGGCGCAGCCGTCGTTCGACCGACGCCGCGTGGGCGGACAGTCCCTCGGCCCGCGCCAGGGTGACCGCGGCCGGCCCGATGGCCGCCAGCCCGGCCTCGCTCCCCCGCACGATGTGCATGTGGGTCCGGAAGTCGTCGACGCGGAGCGCGCTCGCGAAGCGGGCGGCGCGTCCGGTGGGCAAGACGTGGTTCGCGCCCGCGACGTAGTCGCCGATGGCGGTGGGTGCGTCGATGAAGACGGCCCCGGCGTTGCGGATCGACGCCACCAGATCCGAGGCCTGCTCGACCATCAACTCGAGGTGCTCGGGTGCGACCGTGTTGGCGACCGCGCACGCCTGCTCGACGTCTCGGACCAGGATCGACTTCCCCCCGGTGGCGAGGGTCGACTGGATCTCATCGGCCCGGGGTGCCGACGCCAGGTACCCCAGCACCGCGTCGAGCACGTTGTCGAGCACCTCGGCCTCCCACGCCACCACGAAGACCGTCCCACCGGGACCGTGTTCGGCCTGGGCGGCGACATCGAGCGCGACCTGGACGGGATCTGCCGTGTGATCCGCGATGACCACCAGTTCGGACGGGCCGGCCGGCCCGTCGATCCCGACGATCCCCGCGCCCGCGACCAGGCGTTTGGCCGTGTCGACGTACGCGTTCCCGGGTCCGACGATGATGTCGACCGCGGGAATCGACTCGGTCCCGTACGCCATCGCGGCGACGGCCTGCGCGCCCCCGACGCGGTAGATCTCCTCGACCCCGGTGAGGAGCGCGGCGGCCAAGGTCACCGCGGGGACCCGACCCTGGGCATCCGGTGGGACGCAGAGCACGCGTTCGGGTACCCCGGCCACCCGAGCCGGGATCGCGGTCATGAGCACCGTCGACGGGTACGCGGCACGACCTCCGGGGACGTAGAGCCCGGCTCGGTCGACGGGCCGGATCGCCTCGGTGACCTCGACACCCGCCGACGAATAGGTGGCGGGCGGGGTCAGGGCCTGCGCCTTGTGGTACTCGTTGATCCGATCGGCGGCGAGCTCCAGGGCGTCACGGACTTCGGACGGCGTCTCGTTCACCGCGTTACGGCACTCGTCCGGTGTGACCCGCAACTGATCGATGAACGGTCCGTCGAACCGCTGCGTGTATTCGCGCACCGCGGTGTCACCGCGTCGGCGCACCGAGTCGAGGATCTCCTGCACCACCTCGGTCACCGAATCGTCCGTGGTCGGCGCGTGGATGCCGATACCGAGACGGGATTCGAGGTCGGCGCGCGCGTCGCGGAGGTCGAGGCGTGCGAGCATGGGCGCATCGTACCGGTGCCGGTCCGGCAACCGGTGACGAGTTGCACCGACCCGCGCGGGTTGTCAGGCTCGAACCGTGACCATCTCCGCCGACCACGCCGAACTGAGCACGCTGCGATCATCGCTGGAGGAACTCACCGAGCGGATCGTGGAGGTCGGTGACCACTACCGGGGCACGGACGGTTCCGGGGTGGCCGGTGACCTCGAGAGCGCCGAGCGGGCCCTGATCATGGCGCGCCGGGCCGTCGACCGGGCGATCAAGTCGCTCGCGGCGCGCGTCTGACCTGGTTCGTCTCGCAGACTCGGGTCCGGCGACCGGTCAGAAGTCGTCTGCGAGCACCGGCAACGGTGCGGTGAACATCCCGCCGAGGCGCCGGGCATCGTGCGGATCGCCCCGGAGCCGCCCGGACGCCAGGAGCTGCTCGGCGGTGAACCGTCCGATCATCAGTGCGCTGAGCGCCCCGATGTCGATCCGAAGGGACGCGTCGGCGGTGGTCGGCTGGGCGTATCCGGTCTCCCCGCTCACCTCGAGTCGCCAGGTTCCGCTCGCTCCACCCGGCCACGGATCGGTGACGTCCACGGTGAGCGCGTCGGCTGCCGCGGTGAGGTAGCCACGCCCGGCCACCGTCGCGGCGAGGTCGACGACGCGCGTCATCCACCGGTTCTCCCCGAGCAGCCGCACGTCCTGCTCGTCGAGGAGGAGCAGCAGCTGGTCCTCGAGGATGACCGGCACGTCGAGGAACTCCGACTGCATCACGTGGCCGCCGAGGAAACGCCAGAGCGACGCGGCGACGTCGAGATCCGCCGCGACCACCTCCCGTACCGCGATCCGGTAGCCCCATTCCCGTCTCGGAAGTTGCTCGTACCGCACGTAGCCGCGCAGTTCATCGCCCTGACGGACGCCGTACACGAACGCGGCCGGCGATTCGAGGGTCGCGTCGACGAGATGCCAGTACGACGACGATCGGTCGACCGCACCGTGGGTTCGCTGCGCAAGGTCTGCGTAACACGCGCGTATCGCGGTCCGGTCGTCGACGCCCAGCCGCGCCACGTCGAGATCGGCACCGCGGTGAATCGCGGCGACGCTGCGGGTCGGGACCCGCAGAACGCCTTCGCGGCCGGCGATCTCCCAGCCCGAACTGCGGTAGACCCGGGTGGATGCCGGATGGAGCGCGCTGACCACGATGCCGGCGGTGTGCATCCAGTCGAGCGCGCCGTGCAGCAGCGAGCGCGCCACGCCCCGCCCGCGTGCTTCGGGTCGGACGACGACCGCGGCGACCCCGCCCATCGGGAGCGATCGGCGCACCCACCACTGCCCGCCCGGGAGGACACGGAGTGCGCCGAGCATGCGGGAACCGTCGAAACAGCCGAGGCACACCGCATCCACGTCGGCCTCGATGCGTCGGAGCCAGTCGTCACGGTCGGACGGCGGCAGCCCGAACGACTGGCACCGGATCTCGAAGAACTCGCCGAGTTCGGGTCGGGTGATGGCGCGCGTCTCGACGCCGTTCACAGCCGGCCCGCCGATGGGCAGATGTCGGCGAGGAGACAGTCGTCGCACTTGGGCCGCCGGGCGATGCAGGTGCGCCGCCCGTGGAGGATGAGCCGCAGTGAGAATCCGCCACGTTCCTCGGGCGGGATGAGTCCGTTCAGATCGAGTTCGACCTTGACCGGATCGGTCTCGTTCGTGAGCTTGAGCCGGGTCGACAACCGACCGACGTGGGTGTCGACCGGGAGGCCGGGCAGATCGAAGGCCACCGAACGCAGGACGTTGCCGGTCTTGCGGCCGACCCCGGGCAGCGTGACGAGATCCTCGAGGGCGGACGGGACCTCACCGTCGAACCGGTCGCGGACTGCGGTGGCCATCCCGATGAGGCTCTTGGTCTTCTGACGGAAGAAGCCGGTGGGATGGACGATCTGCTCGACCTCCTCCGGATCGGCCGTCGCGAGTTCGTCGGGCGTCGGATAGCGGCCGAAGAGCGTGGGCGTGACCGAGTTCACCATCTCGTCGGTGCACTGGGCCGAGAGGATCGTGGCCCCGAGCAGCTGGAACGGATTGTCGTGGCGCAACGCACACAGGTCGCGTGCGGAGCCGGGGTATTCGTCGGCGAGGCGGGTGAGGACCACCGCACTTCGCGCTTTCGCTCCACGCGGTCGGGACATGGCAGGAAAGTAGCGTCTCGCCCGATGGCCTCCCCCGTTCCGACCGATCCGACCGCGGCGGCATCGGTCCGACTACTCCGGGCGATCGACGACGCCACGCGCCGGGAAACGGGCCACGAGGCGTTTCCCGAGGCCGTGTGGGCGGTCGCGGGGCGCGCGGCCGACGACCCGGCGATCCGGCTGACGGCGAGCCCGGATGGCACGGTCGCGGCCATCACCGCGCCCTCGGACACGTTCCAGCCGCGCCACCGCCATCTCTCCCTGGGCGCGGTCCCGGATGCCGCGCCGACCACGATCACCGCCGTCCTGCAGCACGCACTGGACGCAGAGCACGCCGCCTTCCCGCCCGGCGAGCTGGTGGTGTGGTTGCCCGGCTCGGATCCCGCCCTGCTGCACGCGCTCACGAGCGCCGGATTCCTCGTGGACCGCCGTCAACACCGGATGCAGGTCCCGCTGCCGCTGACGGAGCGGGCGCAGTGGCCGCCCGGCATCGAGCCTCGCCCGTTCCGGCCCGGGACCGACGAGGCGGCGTGGCTCCGGGTGAACAACCGCGCCTTCCTCAACCATCCCGACCAGGGCGGATGGATCGCCGAGGTGTTGGCCCGGCGCATGGCCGAACCGTGGTTCGACCCGGAAGGCTTCCTCCTCGCGTGGCGGGCCGACGAACTCGTCGGGTTCTGCTGGACCAAGGTGCACATCGACCGGGGGCGCGTCGGCGAGATCTTCGTGATCGGTGTGGATCCGGACGCGCAGGGACTCGGACTGGGCCGGGCCCTCGTGGTCGACGGTCTCCGCTACCTGGCCGACGTACGCTCGTGTCCCACCGGCGAGCTCTACGTTGCCGCCTCGAACACCGCCGCACTCGGGCTCTATGTGGCGCTCGGCTTCGAGATCGTGCGGACCGACACCGCCATGCGCACCGGATCGGATGTCACATGAGTTCCCGCTACGGCGCGTCACGCACCGAGTACGAGACGTGGATGGCGGCGCACGGTCATCCGCGGTACCGGGTCCAGCAGGTCTGGGACGCGCTCTACAAGCAGCGTCGACCACTCGAGACCGCGACCAACCTGCCGGCGACGCTGCGCGACGAGCTGACGGCCGCCTTCCCCACGACCCTCACGACGCTCGTCGAGCAACGGGGCGATCACGAACAGACGCGCAAGTGGCTGTTCACGACCGCCGACGGCGCCGAGATCGAGACCGTGCTGATGCTCTCGCCCGGGCGCGCCACCGTCTGTGTCTCGTCCCAGGCCGGGTGCGCGATGGCGTGCACGTTCTGCGCGACCGGCCAGGCCGGCTTCACACGCCAGCTCGATGCGGGCGAGATCGTGGAGCAGGTCCTGGTGGTTGCACACCAGTCGCCCCAGCCCGTCACCAATGTGGTGTTCATGGGCATGGGCGAACCCCTGGCCAACTACGACGCGACCTGGACGGCGATCGAACGTCTGCATGGCGACCTCGGGATCTCGGCCCGCCGGATCACCGTGTCCACCGTCGGCATCGTCCCGGGAATCCGACGCCTGGCCGGCGAGGCGATTCCGGTCACGCTCGCGGTGTCGCTCCACGCCGCGGACGACGACCTGCGGAGTTCGATGATCCCGGTGAACCGCCGGTACCCGCTCACCGAGCTGATCGCGGCGGCGCACGAGTACGGCCAGGCCCGGGGCCGGCGCGTCACCTTCGAATACGCCTGCATCGAAGGAGTCAACGACCAACCCCGCCACGCCCTCCGCCTGGCCGAACTGCTGCGTCCGCTCGGCCCCCTGGGGGCCCACGTGAACCTGATCCCGTTGAACCGGACCGCGGCCTTCGCCGGTCACGCTCCGGTCGGCGCGAGCATCCGCGCCTTCGCCGCCGACCTGCACGCAGAGGGACTCAACGCGACCGTCCGCCGGAACCGCGGGACCGATATCGACGCCGCCTGCGGACAGCTTCGTGACCGAGCGACCGGGAACGGCACCCCGGCATCGACCAGAATGCCCGGGTGAACCGCCACCGCTTCCTGAATCAGTCGCAGCCGCAGACCCTCGTCAACGGCACGCTGCTCTGCTACTTCCAGGCGTTCTTCGCTTTCATCGACGGCGGCGGGTACGCGGTCTTCGTGCTCCTCGGTGTCGCCCTTGCCGCGGGCGGGTTCGGAATCGCCAACGACAAGAAGTGGGGTTACGGGGTGGCCGTCGTCGCCGCGATCCTCAACGTGGGCATCTGGATCTCCCTAGCCGGCGCCGCGGTGCTCGGGTTCCCCACGATCATCTCGTTCGCGTTTGCCGTGGTCCTCGTCGTGCTCCTCACCCACCCGATGAGCCGCGAGTACCAGCGCATCTGGTTCGAGTAGCCGACCGGCGGCGGCGGCGTCCGCGACCCGCTCCTACACTCGACCGATGTCCCTCACCGTCGACGAGATCGAACGCTTCGCAGCCAGCCTGGCGCCATTGGATCGGCGCGCCAACCAGGCCTGGTGGACCGCGAGTACCGACACGTCCGATGCCAACGAAGCGGAGCGCATCGCGGCGGACCTCGCGTTGCGCGAGGCCCTCGCGGACCCGACGATGTACGCAGCCCTCGCGACCGTGGCCGACGAACCGGCCGAGCGTTGTCCGGCCCGGCAGGCGGCTGTCCTCCGCGACCGGATGGCGCCGCAGCAGATCTCGGCGTCGATCCGTGACGAGATGGTGCGGGGCGAAGCCCGCATCGACCGGGTCTTCAACGAGTTCCGGCCCACACTCGACGGGGCCGCGGTGGACGACAATGCGATCCTCGAGATCCTGCGCACCTCCGATGACGCCGACCTGCGACGCCGCGCGTATCTCGCCTCCAAGCAGGTGGGTGCCGAGGTCGCCGAGGGTGTGCGCGAACTGGCCCGGCTCCGGAACCGTGCCGCACAGGAACTCGGCGCGCGCGACTACTTCGCCCTCACACTGGAAACATCGGAGCTGGACGAGAACGCGCTGCTGGAGACGCTCGCGGCGGTCGAGGCCGCGACCGATGAACCCTTCTCGGGCTGGAAGGCCGACGACGACCGCCGGCGCGCCGAGCGATTCGGCTGCTCCGTCGCGGAACTGCGGCCGTGGCACTACGACGACCCCTTCTTCCAGAGCGCACCTGAGAGTCGTGCGGTCGATCTCGACGCATGGTTCGCCGATACCGATCTCGTCGCGCTCACGCGCACTACCTATGCGGGTATCGGCCTCGACATCGACCCCATCCTGGTCCGCAGCGATCTGTTGCCTCGGGGCGGGAAGAGCCAGCACGCGTTCTGCATCGACGTCGACCGCGAGGGCGACGTGCGGGTCTTGTGCAACAACGTCCCGGGCGCGCGTTGGGCCGAGACGATGCTGCACGAGTTCGGCCATGCCGTCTACGACACCGGGGTCGACGCCGACCTGCCGTGGTCGATCCGTACGATGCATCCGCTCACCACCGAGGGCATCGCCATGCTCTTCGGCCGGCTGCCCCTCGATCCCGAATGGTTGGAGCTGATCGCCGGTGTCCCCCACGACACGGTCACCGCGGCGGCTCCGGCCCTCGCCCACCGCCGGCTGACCATGCTGCTCGTCTTCGCCCGGTGGGTCCTGGTGATGACCCACTTCGAGCGCAGTCTCTACGCCGATCCCGACGCCGATCTCGACCGGCTGTGGTGGGACCTCGTCGAACGGTTCCAGGGGTTGACCCGCCCCGACGGTCGTGATGCCCCCGACTGGGCCGCCAAGATCCATATCGCGTTGGCGCCGGTCTATTACCAGAACTACCTGCTCGGGGAGATGGTCGCCTCGCAACTCCAGGCGACGCTGGGCGATCGGTTCGGAGGCATCGTCGGTCGCCCGGACGCGGGCCGATTCCTCGCGGACGCCGTGTTCCGCCCGGGCTGGAGCGTCCGCTGGGACGAACTGATCGAGTCGGCCACCGGCCGACCACTCGGGGTCGACGCATTCGCAGCCGAGATCCGCTCGTTGACCGCCGGCTGACGTCATGTGCGACACCCTGTGCGTGCACGGCGACGGCGGCCTCATCTTTGCCAAGAACTCCGACCGGCCGCCCGCCGAAGCTCAGGTCGTGCGGAGCTTCCCGGCCCGGGCCGCGGGATCGACCCTCTCGACCCAGTACCTCTCACTCCCCGACACCGGCGCCTACGCGCTCGTCGGCTCGCAGCCCACGTGGCTCTGGGGCCTCGAACACGGGGTGAACGAGCACGGGGTCGCCATCGGGAACGAGAAGGTCTGGACCACCAGCCGACCGCGGTCGCGCCCGCCGGCGCTCCTCGGGATGGATGTGGTCCGGCTCGGCCTCGAACGGGCGCGGACCGCCGACGAGGCGCTCGCCGTCATGACGGGACTCCTCGAGCAGTACGGCCAGGGTGGGAGCGGCGAGCAGGACCACGACGAGCCCTACGACTCGTCGTTCCTCATCGCCGATCGCACGACCACGTGGACCCTCGAAACCGCCGACCGTACGTGGGCCGCACGCCCGAATGCAGGCGGGGCGGCGATGTCGAACCGCATCTCGCTCGCGACCGATTGGACCCGCGGATCGACGGATCTCTCACCGGGTACCGACTTCCAGACGCTCCGCGATCCGCGCGTCCCGACGTCGATTGCCGACCACAGACTCGCCGCGACCCGCGCCTGCGTGGCCCGGGATCCGGTGGATCCGGTGTCGGTCCTCGCGACCCTCCGTGATCACGGCACCCGGGTGATGCCGGAGCCCGGACGTCCGGCTCCGATACCGGACGAGCCCGGCCCCGACAACACCGGGGTCTCGGTCTGCATGCACGTGCGCTCGTTCCAGGCGACCACCGCGTCGATGGTCGTCGCGGTGCCGCGTGAGCCCGGCGCCGGTATCCGGGCGTGGTGCGCGTTGGGGAGTCCGTGTGTCTCCGTCTACGTGCCGTGCTTCCCGTTGGTCGGGGTGCCGGTCGCGCTCGCCGATCCTGGCACCTGGACGCGCTTCGCCGCGCTGCGAGACCGCGCGGAGGCAAGTGACGATGCACTGGTCGGGATCTCCGCGCGTCTCGCGCCGGTGGAAGCCGAACTGTGGGCGATGGCCGACTCGATCGCTGCCGACGACCGCGACGCACAGCGCGCGTTCGTCGACGTCGCGTTCATCAGCGTGGACGCCGCTCTGACCGCGCTCGCTGTCTAACCTCGGCCGCGTGAACCGACTCGCCGGCGAAACCAGTCCCTACCTCCGCCAGCACGCCGACAACCCGGTGGACTGGTACCCCTGGGGGCCGGAGGCGTTCGCCGCCGCCCGCGACCAGGACCGCCCGATCCTGCTCTCGGTCGGGTACTCCGCGTGCCACTGGTGCCACGTCATGGCTCACGAGTCGTTCGAGGATCCCGAGATCGCGGCATTGATGAACCGGCTGTTCGTGAACGTCAAGGTCGACCGGGAGGAACGGCCCGACGTCGACGCGGTCTACATGGATGCCGTGCAGGCGCTGAGCGGCCGGGGCGGCTGGCCGATGACGGTGTTCCTCACGCCCACCGGTGAGCCCTTCTACGGCGGCACCTATTTTCCCCCGGCCGACCGTCAAGGGATGCCCGGGTTCCCGCGCATCCTCGAGGCCGTCGACGACGTCTGGACCAACCAGCGCAGCGACGTCGACGAGCAGACGGCCAAACTCAAGGCGGCCATCGAGAGCAACACGCTGCGCGACACGCTCGACTCCGACGGCACCGACCTTGCGTTCCGGGTGCTCGATCACGCCGCGGCCGCGGTCGCCCAGCAGTTCGATCCGCGCGACGGCGGATTCGGTCGGGCGCCGAAGTTCCCGCCGTCGATGACGCTCGACTTCCTCCTCCGCACGCATCGTCGTACCGGCGACCCGGATGCGCTCTCCATGGTCACGACGACACTCGACGCGATGGCGGCCGGCGGGATGTACGACCACCTCGGTGGCGGCTTCGCCCGCTACTCGACCGACGCGATCTGGCTCGTCCCCCACTTCGAGAAGATGCTCTACGACCAGGCCCTCCTCGTCGGGGCGTACCTGCGCGGTTACCTCGCCACCGGGAACCCCCGTTACCAGGAGGTCGTGGAGGAGACCGTCGAATACGTCCTGCGGGACCTGGGGCACTCGGGCGGCGGGTTCTTCTCGGCCGAGGACGCTGATTCCGAGGGGATCGAGGGCAAGTTCTACCTCTGGTCACCCGCCGAGATCGCCGACGTCTGCGGCGAACACGCGGCCGCGGTATGCGAGTTCTTCGGCGTCACCGAAGCGGGGAACTTCACCGATCCGCACACCGGGTACTCGGGTTCGATCCTGTATCGGTCGGACCGAGCGCGTCCGACGCCGGCCTCCGTTCGTGAGGCCGCGCCCCTCCTGCTCGCCCGCCGGAACGCTCGAGTCCGTCCCGGTCTCGACGACAAGGTGCTCACCGCCTGGAACGCGATGTTCACCCGCTCGCTCATCGAGGCCGCGGCCGCGTTCGAGCGCACCGACTGGATGGACGCGGCGCGGACGAACCTCACGTTCCTTCTCTCGGAGTTGCGATCCGAGGGGCGGGTACTGCGGTCATGGCAGGCCGATGGCGGAGCCCGGCACCTCGCCTACGCGGAGGACTACGCCGCACTGATCGGCGCCCTGGTGACGATGGCGGAGTTCGACGACGTCGCCTGGTTGGCCGAGGCCGTCGAACTCGCCCACGAGATGTTGCGACTGTTCTCCGATCCCGAGAGCGGTGGTTTCTTCACCACCGGCGCGGACGCCGAGGCGCTGATCGTGCGACCCCAGGACTTCTTCGACAACGCGACGCCGTCGGAGAACTCACTCGCGGCGGATGCGCTGCTCCGACTCGCCGCGGTGACCGGCGACGACGCACTGGCTGTGGGAACCCGGCGGCTCCTCGCCCGGTTGGGCCCGGCCATGACGCAGTACCCGACATCGTTCGGGATGATGCTCGGCGCCTACGAGCGGGCGTTGACTCCGGCCGTGGAGGTGGCGGTGATCGGTCCCGATCGCGCGTACACCACGGAATGGGCGCGCCGTCCCGCTGCTTCCGGTGTCGGGGTACGCAGCGCCGATGGTTCCGGCGCCGAACTCACACCGCTCGTCGCCGACCGGCCGTATACCGGATCCACCGTCGTGTACGTGTGCGAGCACTTCGCGTGCCGGGCACCGATCGACGATCCGGACGCGTTCACCGCGGCCCTCGACGACGTCCTCTGACGCCGACGCCGTGGGTCAGCTGTGGCCGAGACCGTTCGCGAGTGCGTCGGCCGTGGCCCAGCCGAAGGCGATGACCGCCTCGCCGCGCATCGGGTCGACCTCGCCGAGCACCTCGGTCGCGGCCTTGCCGCCACCCTTGACGGTGCTCGCGTCGAGCACCGCTTCGGGCGATGCTTTCCCCTTGCCCTTGTGCGTCACGCGGAAGGCGCGATCGTCGTAGCGGGTGTCGCAGCCGAACCGACGGGCGAGCCGCCGACCCCACGCACGTTCCTCACCCGTGGGCGCGTAGTCCGGGCGCGGCACGACGTCGGCGAGACCCTGGAGTAGCCCGTACGCGGCCGGGTGGGCGATGCGGCCCGCCACGAGGACATCCTCGTCCGGGAACGAGATCGCGGCCCGGCGGTAGAGCTCGCCGACCATGCCCTTCACCGCGAGACCGGCTTGGCGGCCCTTCTTGGTGGCACCGAGACCCCAGAGGATGCACGGCGTCCCACCCACTCGCTCGAGCGAACCGAAGAGGAACCCATGGGTGTCCTCGTCGATCGCGGCGAGCACGATCAGGGGAAAGTGCTCCACGTGGCCCTCGAGCTGCGTGTCCATGCCGGAGAGTCCGACGGCGGAGAGCAGCTGCCCGAGCTCGTCGAGCTCGGCAGGCTTGAGAGAGACGGAATCACGGGATTCGACCTGCATCGTGTCTCCATTGTGCCCGACCGGAGCCTGTCGGAGCCAGTCGGTTTCGATACTCGCCGCGGTCGCGACGAGTCAGCTTGCAGTGGTTCCGGTTTCCAGCGGGGTCGCGGAAGCCATATCCCAGTAGGCCCGCACGGTGGTGAGCCTGCCGTCGTCGTCGAAGGTCATGATGTCGATGACCTTGATCACCAGTCCGCCGTCACCCATGTGGGCGTGGACCTCGAAGTTCATCGCGGCTTCGCCACCGGCGATGATCACCGACTCCGGGACCAGTTCGATGCTGTCGGCCAGCTCCCGGGCACCGTCCCAGAACGCGCCCAGCGCCGCGGTCCCGGAGTGCGACGGGGTGCCGACCGGATCCTCCAACACTCCATCGGCCGCCCAGAGTTCGAGGAACGCCGCCCGATCGTTGGTCTTGTAGGCGTCGACGTACGCGGCCACCGTGGTGCGAATCTGGTCCTCGGTAGCCATGCGAACCTCGGGGGAAAGCGATGCGGGACTCCCAGCTTACCGGTTCTCAGAGCCCCAATCCGCGGGCGCGGTATTGGCCCGGCCAGTACGGGGCCGACGAGGGAGCCGCCGGGGCTGCACCGCCGGCGCCGAACCGATGGATTCCGCCGAAGCCGTCGAGCATCCAGCCGCCGCTCGTCCCGGGCACCAGGGCGATCCCGCGGACGATGTCCCAGCCCGGCCAATACGGCCCACCGGTCGTGTTCGGCGGCAGGGCGCTGCTCCCGACCCGGAACCGGTGGATACCTCCGTAGCCGTCAGCCACGTAGCCGCCGGTTGCCTTGGCGTTGAGGGTGACTCCACGGGCGATGTCGAAGCCCGGCCAATACGTAGCGCCCTTCGCCGCGCTCGGCCGTGCCTGGGGCCCGGACCCGAAGGGGTGCAGGCCACCGAAGCCGTCGAGGATGTAACCCCCGCCGTTGGTCGAGGTGGCCACACCGCGTGCGATGTCCCATCCGAGCCAGTACGGCGCGCCGGTCGCGGTCGGCGGGAGCGGACTCGTGGCGCCGATCCGGAAACGGTGCAGGCCGCCGAAGGCGTCGAGGATGTATCCCCCGGTGCCTTCCGGGACGATCGCGATGCCCCGGGCGAGATCACCCGGGAACAACGGACCGTCCGAGATCGGACTCGGCGTCCTTCCGCCGACTCCCACCGGATCCGCGACTCCGGATCCCTCGACCACGTAACCGCCCGCGTAGGGGCGGACCATCTTCGAGGCCCACGGACCGTTGCCGCCGGAACCGACCGCGCGCACCCTGACCCGCACCGTCGTGTTGTTCGTCAGGCCGGTCATCGTGAGTCGCGTCGCGGTGAGCGGCAGGCTGGTGATCCCGTTCGGGCCGTCGACCTCGTACGAAGAGATCGTGAACGAGTTGCCGTTCGAGTCCGGCAGCGCCCAGCGGAGCTGCACCGATCGGTCACCGGCCTGCGCGTGCAAGTTCGTGGGCTTCGTCGGCCGCACCTGGGGCCCACCGTCACAGTTGGGCAGCGCCTTGCAGACGTCGAGCCGACCGTCGGTCGCGACCTTGCCGACGAGCGACGCCTGCGGGTCGACCGTCGTGAGGATCCGGTCCTTCAACGCGCTGACCGAGAGGTTCGGCTCGGCGGCGAGGATGTCGACGGCTGCACCCGAGACCATCGGGGTGGCCATCGACGTTCCGTCGAAGAGGCAGTAGTCCGACGCCGGGTCGCAGCCCGGCACCAACCCACGGGGAACGGTGCTCTCGATCCGGAAACCGGGGGCCGCGAGATCGACGGCAGTGGCGCCGTAGTTCGAGAAGTTCGCCAGTTGGCCCGTCGGCGTCGAGGCACCGACGCAGATCACATTGGGGCTCGGGTCCTCGCAGGGATACGTGTCGTTCCCCGGTGTATCCAGATTGCGTGGGACGCCGTCGTTGTCGAGGCCGTTCCCGGCTGCCGCGACGAAGAGGATGCCGGCATTGTTCGCCCGCACGATCGCGTCGTGGATCGCGCTGACATAGGTCGAGGAATCCCAGGACGCCTGCAACACGCGGACGTTCACCCCGGCACTCTTGGCCGCAACCGCGAAATCGATCGCGCCGATGGCGCTCGCCACATTGCCGCCGCCGTGAAGGTCGAGCATCTTGAGACTCATGAGCGAAACCCGCTGGGCCACTCCGCTCACGCCGATCCCGTTGTTGCCGACCGCACCGAGGATGCCGGCGACGTGCGTGCCGTGTCCGGCGTCGTCGATCGGGTAGCAGTTCTTGGCGAACGCATCCCACCCGTGCGTGCCGTAGGCACAGCCGTTGACACCGGTTCGGTTGGTCCAGATGTTGGCGGCGAGATCCGGGTGGTTCGTCTTGATCCCGCTGTCGAGGACGCCGACGACGATGTCGCGCGAGCCCTTGGTGTCGTTCCAGCCGGACTCGGCACGGATGCCACCCGGCTGCGCGTCGGCCAGGCCGTACTGGTCCGGGAAGAGCGGGTCGTTGGGTGCGACGGCCGCGTGCAGCGCGTAGTTCGGCTCCACCACCTTGACCTGCGGGTTGCTCGACAGGCTCGACGACGCTTGGATCGACGAACCCGGATCGAGCACGAGCGTGTCACCGGCGCGGGCTTCCAGTTGCGCGCCGGCGTTCGCCGCGATCGCCGCGCCGGCGTCGGCCGAGGTCCCGGGGACCAGCGTCACGATGAGCCGGTCGTCGGCCAGCTGGGCCGTTGCGGGCGCGGACGATGTAGGCGTGGCCGCGGCGTGCGACGCCCCGGGGTCGGGCGAGCTCACCGCACCGGCACTCCCCGTCGGACCCATCGCCCACGCGGCAAGCGTGCCGGCCAGGACGAGGCTGACCAGTGTCCGATTCCGAGGACCACCACGCATGCGAAACCCATCTTGGTTCGTCGTCGTTGCCGCGAATGGGCCCACAACGGTCGATTGAGAGCTGGTGATTCTACCGGTCCGGGGCGCAGTTCCTTCGCGGGACCGCTCCCGAAATTTGGGGATCCCGGTGGAACCGGTGGGAACTCGGCCGACCCCCGCGTCGTTGTGGGAGTCCCCCCAAGAACCACGGACCCCGGTCCGACTGCACAATGAGGAACCCGATGACCGATCTGATCACGAACGAACGACGTACGAGGCCCTCCCGCGGCTCCATGACGGTGGACGAACTGCTCCGCGGCAACATCGAGAGTGCCCGCAACCAACTCGGCGTGGCCCGGACGAGCCTCATCGAAGCGCGACGACGCGTCGTCGCGCTCGAAGGTGCGGTCGAGAACTGGATCGAGATGGCGCAACTCGCGGGTCAGCGCGTCTGACCGGTTACGCCGGTTGCGCAACACCCGGTCCCGTGTTCTCGACGCCCCGGGCCTGCCCGATGCGCCCACCGGTCAGCTGGACGCAACCATGGGATCGCTCCAGCGACTCTTGGTGAGGAGTGCCACGAGCCGGGCCCGGAGCACGGTCCGTCGTTGCGACGATGCGGTCGGTCGCGGATCGGGGTGACTCATGATCCATAGCGCGACGCCGCCGACCACCACCGCGGTGCCCACCCCGAGCGCCAGTCCCGCGACCACGTCGGTCGGCCAGTGGACGCCCAGTTCGAGACGGCTGCCGGCGACCAGGGCGGGAAGGAGCAGGCCCGCGAGGAGGGTGAGGAGTCGGCCGAGCGGCCGCCGCAACACGAAGATCGCGACGATCACGGCGGCGCTGACCACGAACGCCGACGCGCCGGTCGCGTGTCCGGAGGGGAATGACGGTTCGGTTTCGGTGACCAGCCGGAGCGCAGCGCCCGGCCGAGCCCGGCCGACGAGTGGCTTCAGGACCGCAACCAGCGATTCGGCGACGAGGAACGACGCCAGGGGCAGTCCGGCGATGGCGACCGGAAGGCCGCGGCGCCAGAGCCAGATTCCCAGGGCCAGGGCGAGCAACACCACGACCGGGACGCTGGCGGCAGTGTCGAGGATCCGTGCCATCGCGACGAGGGTCCCCGACCGGTGCTGGACGATCCAACCGAGTCGTTGCGCGTCGAGCTTCTCCGCTCCGTTGCCCTGGATCACGTCTTCCGAGGCGCCGAGGAACACCAGTCCGGAGAGCCCGAGGATCCCCAGCCCCACCATCACGGTGAGGAAGGTCTTGGGCGCTCGCCACGCCGCGTCGAACAGGTCCTGAAGCCTTCTGCGCATGAGCAACGAGGGTACCGATCGTGCGCGGCTGCGCTCCACGACAGGGTGTGAAGACTTCGAGGAGATCTCTGGTGGGCGCCGCGTCTGCCCTTCCTGGGTCTCGCTTCGTCGGCGGTGCACGGTCGACGGGTCGCCCATCCCGACCCTGCGGCGGTATCGCCGGTCGGAATCATTCGTGGACCGGTCGCGTTGGTCATGGGTGAACTCACCGTGCCCGCGGCCCAACCATGAAGGGAGTTTGGTCAATGTCTGACGAGCAATACAGGAAGCCCGGCTGGTTCACCCGGAACGTCTTCAATCGCGGTGTCGCCTTGGCAACCCGAGGCGGCGTGAGCGTCTGGGGCTCCCGTCTCCTCCAAGTCCGGGGGCGCACCACCGGCCAGATCCGGGAGACACCGGTCAATCTGTTGAGCCACGACGGGCAGACGTACCTCGTTGCCCCGCGGGGCACCACGCAATGGGTTCGCAACCTCCGCGTGGCTGGTGAAGGTTGCCTCCGCCTCGGCCGACACACCCAACGGTTTCATGCCTCGGAGCTCTCCGAAGCGGACAAGCCGGCGATCCTCCGTGCGTATCTACGCCGCTGGAAGATGGAAGTCGGCGTCTTCTTCGACGGCGTCGATGCCAACTCCACCGACGAGGACCTGCTGCGGATCGGACCCGACCATCCGGTATTCCAGATCACGACCACCGGCGGGTGAACCCGAGGGGCTGGCAGCCGCCTACATCTCTGAACCTCGGTGGATCGCGTCGGGGTCGCGAACACGGCGTGGGCCGACCAAACCCCGCCCTCTGCACCGCTGTGAGCCGCAGGTTCTCGGTGGGCGATGCGGGATTCGAACCCACGACCTCTGCCGTGTGAAGGCAGCGCGCTAACCAACTGTGCCAATCGCCCGAGCGTCCGAGGATAGCCAGTGCACCGTGCCCGGAGCAGCCCGGGCGCACTAGTACGATCGTCGGCCACCACCGGGGGGACCGATGCCAGATTTCTCAGAAGTTGCCGATGGCTTCGACATGCCGTTGGCCGAGGCGATGCGGACCCAGCGGGCCGTGCGTCGCTTGCGCACCGATCCGGTGGACGACGAGACGATCCAGGCGGTCCTGGAACTCGCGGTGCGGGCCCCGACGGGGAGCAACGCCCAGTCGTGGGAGTTCATCGTGATCCGCGACGGCGACGTGAAGCACCAACTCGCCCGGCTCAACCGGCAGGCCTTCTCGATCTACCGGCGGGTGGCCAAGGGCCGCGCCCGCGGTGATCTTCGGGCGGCCCGGATGCTCGCCGCGGTCCAGTGGCAGGCCGATCACTTCGAGAATGCGCCGGTGATCGTGGTCGCGTGCCTCCACGGGCGCCCGGGCCACACCCACATCGGCCGCACCACCTTCTACGCGTCGATGTTCCCCGCTATCCAGAACCTGCTCCTCGCGGCCCGATCCCTGGGGCTGGGCGCCACCCTCACCACGCTGCCGCTCTGGAATCGGATGCTCGTCCGCCGCACGCTCGGGCTACCTTCGGGCGTCACGCCGTGCGCCGTGATACCGCTCGGATGGCCGATGCGGGGTGGATACGGACCGACGACGCGTCGGCCGGTCAGCGAGGTTCTGCACGTCGATCGGTACGGGAATCGCCCGTTCCTCGACGGTGTTCCAGCGGCCCAGGAAAAGTTCTGACGCCGTGGTTTCACATACGGGGTCCGGATGCGAGATAATGACGGCCCGCTGTATGGCCGATCGGCCCGTCGGGGGTAGGTGAATGGCCAGAAAAGGACGAGCACGTCGCTTCCGCGAGGCTCGAGAACTCAAGCAGGGCTTCGACGACGGCATGTTCCGTGAGGGTCGAGGCACGCTCGCGGACATCGACGACGACGACGCCGGCATCGTGTATCTCGAGGACGACGGCGACGACGGCAAGGACAAAGAGCCGTGGGACCCCGACGAGGAATACAACCGTCGCGGCGCCTGACGCCTAGACCGTGCTCGGGCGGGGCGCTTCCGGGTCGAGATCGAACTCACGGATCGCGTCGTCGACGACCGACGCCTCGATCGCGCCCGTGAGCGCCAACTGGTGCAGGGTGGTCACCACGATGTGGGCCGCGTCCACCTCGAAATAGCCGCGCAGCGCGGCCCGGGTGTCCGAGAGGCCGTAGCCGTCGGTGCCGAGCGGCACGAACGGACCCGGTACGAAGCGCGCGATCTGGTCGGGGACGAGCTTCAGGTAGTCGGTCACTGCGACGACCGGGCCACCATCGACAGACAGTGCCTCGGTCACGTACGCGACCCGCGGCGTTTCGGTCGGGTGCAGGCGGTTCCACCGCTCGCACTCCAATCCGTCGTCGCGCAGCTGTTGGTAGCTCGGTGCGCTCCACACGTCGGCGTGCACGTCGTAACGCTCGCCGAGCACCCGCTGGGCCTCCAGCGCATCCGCCATCATCATCCCGCTCGCCAGGATGCGGGCCCGATGCGAACCCGCCTCGGCCTCGCGGTAGCGGTACAGGCCGCGGACAATGCCCTCCTCCACGCCGTCGGGCATCGCCGGCATCGAGATGTTCTCGTTGTAGAGCGTGAGGTAATAGAAGCAGTCGTCCGGGTCGGGTCCGTACATCCGGCGCAGACCGTCGGCGACGATCACTGCCACCTCGTAGGCGAAGGCCGGGTCGTAACTGCGGCAGTTGGGCACGGAACTGGCCAGGAGCTGGCTCTGGCCGTCGCAGTGCTGGAGTCCTTCGCCGGTGAGCGTGGTGCGTCCCGCAGTCGCGCCGAGCAGAAAGCCGCGCCCCCGCTGGTCGCCGAAGGACCAGATCAGGTCACCGACCCGCTGGAACCCGAACATCGAATAGAAGATGAAGAACGGCACCAGCGGCTGGCCCCAGGTGGCGTAGGCCGTGCCCGCCGCGGTGAACGACGCCATCGATCCGGCCTCGGTGATGCCTTCTTCGAGGATCCGACCGTCCTTGGCCTCCCGGTACGAGAGGAGCAGGCCGGCATCGACCGGCTCGTACTGCTGACCGAACGGTGCGTAGATCTTCACATCGGCGAAGAGCGCGTCGAGGCCGAAGGTCCGCGCCTCGTCCGGGACGATCGGCACGACGCGCGGACCGAGATCCGGGTCGGCCAGGAGTTTGCGGATCAGCCGGGCGAATGCGGTAGTGGTCGACGCCTGGAGCTTCTCGCCCGTGCCGGCCTTCAGCTCGGCGAACGCGGCCTCGGGTACCTCGCGGATCGCGGGGGTGGCCGAAGTGCGACGGGGTAACGCCCCGTTGAGGATCTTCCGTCTCGCCGTCAGGTACTCGTACTCCGCGGACTGCTCCCCCGGGTGTCGGTACGGCGCGAGTTCGGTGAGCTCGTCGTCGCGGATGTCGAGGTGGAGCCGATCACGGAACGTCCGTAGCTCGGCGGCCGAGAGCTTCTTCACCTGATGGGTCGCGTTGCGCGCCTCGACGCCGGAGCCGAGCGTCCATCCCTTCACCGTCTTGGTGAGGATGACGGTCGGGCTCCCCCGGTGCTCCACCGCGGCCTGGTACGCGGCGAACACCTTGCGGTAGTCGTGGCCGCCACGCGGGAGCCGCACCAGTTCGTCGTCGGTGAGGTGTTCGACCATTTTGCGCAAGCGGGGATCGGGTCCGAAGAAGTGTTCGCGGATGTACGCGCCCGACTCGGTCGCGTACTTCTGGAAGTCCCCGTCCACGGCCTGGTTCATGCGGGCGAGGAGGACACCGTCGACGTCGGCGGCGAGGAGCGAGTCCCACTCGCGTCCCCACACCACCTTGATCACGTTCCAGCCGGCACCCCGGAACGCCATCTCGAGTTCCTGGATGATCTTGCCGCTCCCGCGGACCGGTCCGTCGAGGCGCTGGAGGTTGCAGTTGACGACGAAGATCAGGTTGTCGAGTTGCTCCCGGGCCGCGATCGAGAGCCCGGCCTTCGACTCGGGTTCGTCCATCTCGCCGTCGCCGATGAAACACCAAACCTTGGCCGCGGTGGTGTCGGCGAGTTCGTGGTGGAGCAGGTAGCGGTTCATGCGCGCCTGGGCGACGGCGTTCAGTGGACCGAGGCCCATCGACACCGTCGGGAACTCCCAGAACTCCGGCATCCGCCGCGGGTGGGGATACGAGGAGAGTCCGTCGCCCTCGACCTCACGCCGAAAGCGATCGAGTTGGTCCTCGCTCAGGCGACCTTCGAGGTAGGCCCGGGCGTAGATCCCGGGCGCGGCGTGGCCCTGGATGAAGACCTGGTCACCGTGGCTGCCGTCGTCCTTGCCCTTGAAGAAGTGGTTGAACCCCACCTCGTAGAGCGCGGCCGCGGACGCGTAGGTGGAGAGGTGGCCGCCGAGGCCGTCGAAGCGGTGGTTGGCCCGGTCGACCATCGCCACCGCGTTCCAGCGCACGTAGGCCCGGATCCGGCGCTCGAGCTGCTCGTCGCCGGGGAACCACGGCTCGGCCTCGGGGGGGATGGTGTTGACGTACGGCGTGGAGATGGCAGCCGAGAGTCCGACGTCGCGCGACCCCGCGTGCTCGAGGAGCCGCATCAGGAGGTACCGCGCCCGGGAAGATCCTTGGGTGTCGACGACTGCGTCGAGGGACTCCAACCATTCCCGGGTCTCCGTTGGATCGGTATCCGGAAGTTGGTGGACGAAACCGTCAGCAGCCACGCATTCCCTTCGGGTCGACTTCGATCCCAGGTTACGGCGCGAGCGTGCTCATCCCGGCCATGAGGTCGAGGTCCTTCCCCAGCGCCGCCTCAGCCCGGAACAACGAGATCGGCTCGACGAGACCCTTCATCATCACGGGCCCGATCTCGGAGAAGACCACGCCCTTGTGATCACCTGCGTGCATCAGGGCCTGGGACACGAGCAGCTCACCCGGCGACGCGATGTCGACGATGCGCGCCGCGACGTTGGCGTCGTGACCGACGAGATCGTCGCCTCGGGTGCTCGGCGTCCCCCAATGCCCGCCGACGCGTGCCCAGAGCGGCAGTTCCTCGATCTCCGACGCGGCTTCGAACGCGACGAGCACGCGCAGCATCGTTGCGATCGCGGTGCACGGTTCGTGGAAGAACAGCATGAGACCGTCACCCAACTCCTTGACGATGCGGGCGTCGTCATCGAGCAGGCTGGTGACGATCCGGTCCTGGACGGCCAGGAGCCGCAGCGCCTCGTCGTCCCCTGCGGTCGCGGTGAACTCGGTGAAGCCGACGAGGTCGGTGAAGACCACGGCGCCGGTTGCCGTACTCATTTGCGCGCGGTGATCGTGATCCGTCCACTGACGGTGCGTCCGGTGACCGAGCAGTCGTCTCCGGTCTCCACCTCGCAGACACACGATCCGCTGAGCGAGAGCAGGGACGACGACGGTCGCACGCCGACCGGGAGGCGGATGTTGACCGCACCGGACACCGAATCCGCCCGGGCGTCCGACGCGTTGCCCATCGAGACGTCGACGGTGCCGTTGACGGTGTTCACCCGTACCTCGCCGTTCGCGTCCACCACCTTGACCGCGCCCGACACGCTGGCGACGTGCAGTTCCTCGTCGACGCGCACGAGCGAGACCTTGCCGCTCGCGGTCTTGATGCGAGCGGCGCCGGTGACCGTGCCGATCTTCACCCGGCCCGACATCGTGCGGACGTCGAGTGACGTTGCCGACTCCACTTCGATGCCGCCACTGCGGGTGGTGGCGCGGACTTCGCCGAGGTCGCCGCAGAGCGTGATCGAACCGGACGAGGCACCCACGACGAGGTCGGTCCCGAGGGGGACGCGCATGACCACACCCTCGGAGTCGCCCTTGATCTCGAGCACACCGCCGAGGGGGTGGTGCTGGCCCTGGTCGACGATCACGTCGTCCCGCGCCTCGGCGGTGACGGTGATCGCGCCGGAACCGGCGGTGATCCGGACGGGTGCCATCACCCGATCATGCCTTAGGCGGCGCAGGGGCGAAAGCTTCTCCGCCGGGGGTCACAGTCCGTAGGCGTGGATGGTGCCGGTGGTGTCGGTGACGAAGACCCGGCCGTCCGAGATGACGGGTGCGGTGGTGATGGGGGCGCCGACGTTGGTGGTCCAGAGTGGAGTGCAGGTGGTCTGACCGCATCCGCTGGTGTTGAAGGCGGCGAGGGTGCCGTTATTGGTGCCGAGGAAGAGGACCGAACCGGCGATCGACGGTGCGTGGGGTCCGCTGGGGATGTTGGCGGTCCAGGTGGGTTCGCAGGTGGCGGCACCGCAGCCGGCGGAGGGGAACGCGTAGAGGTGACCGTCGTCGGACGTCACGAACAGCGTGGTGTCGGTGACCGCAACCGGTGCGATGTGCACGCTTCCGGCGTGAGCGGTCCACAGTGAGTTGCAGGTGGCCTGGCCGCAGCCCGCCGCGTCGAACACTTCCACCCCACCGTTCAGGCCTGGGACGTAGACGCGTCCCTTCGCGATCGCAGGCATCCCGTCGAACGCACCCGCCTGGCTCAATGTGGCTGTCCAGACGGGTCGGCAAGACCAGGTCGTGGTGGGAAAGGTGTTCCAGGCCTGGAGACCACTGCTTTTGGGGGTCGAGCAGTTCTGGATGCCGTTGGCGTCGTACGTCTGGAGTTGACCGGCACTCAGGACGAAGAGTCGGCCGTCGGCCACCGCCGGTGCGCTACCAACGAACTCCCGCGGACTCCCCAGCTGAGTTGGATCCGGACCGTCGATCACGAACGACGTGCCCTGGCCCACCGGCACCGTCGCAAACAGACGGGTGATGTCGTAGTAGAAGCGGTTCAAGACGCTGCCGTAGGTCCAGAGTTCGGTTCGGTACCCATAGACGGCGCTCTTCGCAGCAGCTGCCGACGCGGCGCCGGTTCGTAGTTCTCCGGTGACGCTGGATCCGGTCACCGGATCGAAGCTTCCGCCGGCCAGGGTGCCGGCATGGATGTATCCGCCGCCGACGTACACGTCTGCGTGCAGGAAACCGCCGGCCGAAACGGAGTCCGGGGTCACGAGGGGCGGCGAGATCGGTGGCCCCCATTGGGGGTCGTCCGAGAAGGGGGTGGCCGCTGGAAAGGGCTTCGACCAGAGCGGCGTGCAGATTGCGGGAGCGGAACCGGTACACGTTGCGCCGGTCGGGTCGTAGGCGGCGAGGCCGCCGGGGTGGACGTTCGGCACGTATTGGTTGGTGACGAACAGTCGTCCCTTGCTGACGACGGGGGCGGAGGCTTGGAAGCCGCCGTCGGCCTTCCACCGTTGCGTGAGGCCGGCGACATTGCCCGGTGTGATCTTGGTGTCGAAGGCGCTGTAGCCGCCGCGAGTGGCGTCGAACCCGATGCTGGACCAATCGCAGGCGGCCACGACGAGGACCAACGCCAGGAGCAAGCCGGCGATCCGTACCCGTGATCCCATTGCCCTGCTCCCCCATCGCCGTGACGCTGACGACAGCATGACGCGAAACTGCGGGGCCCGAAAGCCCCGCAGGATCAAACTTTCGGTGGGCGGTAGAGGACTCGAACCTCCGACCTCTTGCGTGTCGAGCAAGCGCTCTAACCAACTGAGCTAACCGCCCCCGTGAAGCCGAAGGAGCGTAGCAGGACGGGTTCGCGAGGCCCCGTTACTCGTGCGCGATCGCGTCCAGCACGTCGAGGCGGCTGGCGTGCCACGCCGGGAGGAGCGCGGCGAGAAATCCGGCGACGACCGACGCGCCCACGAACCAACCGAGTTGGCCGACCGGGAGGACGAGTTGCTGGCCGAACTGGTCGCGCAACACGCGCATGACACCCCAGCCCCAGAGCACACCGACGCCGATCCCGACGACACAACCGATGATCGCGATGATGATCGACTCCCCCGAGACCATCCCCCACACCTGGCGACGCGTGGTGCCGACGGTCCGCAGCAGGCCGAGTTCGCGGGTGCGTTCGTGCACCGACAACATGAGGGTGTTGACGATGCCGAGCACTGCGATCAACTCCGACAGCAGCAAGAGCGCCACGAAGATATTGAGGAACTGGTCGAGGAACGATTGGCGGGATGCGCCGTACTGCGCGTGAGTCTGGACGTCGACGTTGGGATACGGGTCTCGGAACGCCTGGCGCAGCTCGCGGGCGACCGCCGCACCCTGGCCGGGTCTCGCCTGCACGTACAGCAACGTGTCCTGGGGTGCACCTCCGAAGGCCACGTTGTAGAGCGACTCGGACACGAGGAAGTCGATCGGGAACGCGCCCGAGAACCGGTTGGTGTCGTAGATCCCGCTCACGTGCAACTGCGTCGCACCCAGCCTCGGGAACCGGATCACCATCGGGTCGCCGACGCGGAGGTGGTACTGCTTCGCCTGCGTCGTGGACACGAGGACGTCGGCGTCGCCCACCGTGGTCGGGACGGGGCCCTGGAACTTGAAGTCGATGAGGTCGTTGAAGTTGTCGCCGATCATCCCGTTGACGGTCTCCTCGTTGCCGCCGACCGCCGCCTGACCCCACCGGAACGACACCGCGTTCTCGACTCCGGGTGAGTTGACCGCGAGGGTCCGAATGTCGGTCGAGAAGCCCGCGTAGCCGGGTGCGGTGATGATGACGTCGGCCTTCACGTCCTGGAGGGCGGCCCGGGTCGAGGCCTTGAGGGATGCGCCGAAGATCGCCACCAGGGCAACCAGCGCGAGTCCGACTACGAGTGCAGCCGCGGTGACCGTCGTGCGGCGGGGATTCCGCATGGCATTGCCGCGAGCGAGGGTGCCGGTCACACCGAACAGCGTGGGCAAGGGTCGGCCGACCAGCGCGGCGAGCGGGCGGGCACCCAACGGTCCGAGCACGACGATCGCCACGAAGATCACGAATCCACCGAGGAACGTGATGGCCACCGCGTTCTGCAGCGGTTGCGAGCCCCAGATGCCGTATGCGCCGAGCGCGATGCCGATCGCGCCCACGACGACACCGCTGACCACGCGGCCGATCGTCGACCGGAGCCGCGACACCGTGCGGAGATCACCGATCGCCGCAATCGGCGGCGTGCGGGCGGCGCGGATTGCGGGGACGACCGCCGCGACGAGCGTGACCCCGATGCCCACGACAGCACTCGCGATCGCGGTCCGGCTGATGAGCACGAGTGCGCGATCCGGTACCGGGACGCCGAAGCCCGGGAGCGCCCACAGGAGCAACTTGCCCAGCGCGACTCCGGCCGCGAAGCCGATGACCGACGCGACCACGCCCATGACGGCCGCCTCGATCAGGACCGAGCCGACCACCTGTTTTCGGCTCGCGCCCATCGCCCGGAACAGGCCGAGTTCCCGCGTCCGCTGCGCGACGAGGATCGTGAACGTGTTGAAGATGATGAACCCGCCGATGAGCAACCCGATGCCGGCGAACCCGAGCAGCAGGTCGTTCAGGATCCCCAGGAACTCGTCCACCTGTTGTTGGAGGACGGCCGCGAACGCGGTGGCGCGGTCGACGGTGAGACCGGTGCCGACTGCCTGCTTGATGGCGGTACGGACCTGTGGGACCGAGGCGGCCGGTCCGACCTTCACGAAGATGAAGTCGGCCAGACCGGGTGCGGCGAACGCGCGCTCCGCGGTCTTGGGGTCGAAGGCGGCGACGGTGGCGAAGCCGAGGTCGGCACGGGTACCGAGCGCGAAGATCCCCACGATCCGGAATGGTTCCGCCGCGCCGGTGAGCAGCACGCGGACCTTGTCGCCCACATGGAAGTGGTACCGGCTCGCGGTACCGCCGTCCATCGCAACTTCGCCGTCGCGTGTCGGCCGATGGCCTTCGATGAGGCGCGCCGGCCCGACCGATCCGCGACCGGCCCACGAGATGCCGAGGGTGACCGATCCGAGCGCCTGGATCGCGGTGTGATTGTCCTTCTTGATGAACTTCGCGTCGCCGATGAGGAAGGGCGTTGCCGCCTTGACCCCGGGGACCTGCCGGACCTCGGCCGCGAGACCCGACGGGATCCGCTGCCGGCTCGTGGCCCGGTCCCCTACCTGGTGATGGGCCGCCACGACGAGGTCGCTCCCCGATGCGTACTGCTGGAAGATCTCACCCAGGGACGCATGGAGCGTGTCGGTCAGGACGTAGGTGCCGCTCACGAACGTGACGCCGAGGACGACGGCGAGCGCAGTGAGGAATAGGCGCACCTTGCGGGCGAGCACCCCCTTGATCGTCGCCCGCCACATCCACACCATCCTGCCTCATGGGGCCATCGGTTCTCGGGCGGGACACCTGCACGGTCGACGGTCACCGATGCACCCGGTCGTGCGGACCGCGCACCGTTGGGTACGGTCCCGTCCGTGACCGAACCGATTGTCGACGAGTCCCCCGCCGATCACGAGTTCCGACTCGCCGCTCGGGCGTTCCTCGAGGAGCATGCGCCGCCGCGTCCGCCGGGCGTCTCCTCGAGTCCGCTCGGCAAGGAGATGTCGGCCGAATCGGAAGCGGCGCACGTGCAGGAGTGTCGGGACTGGCAGGCCACCTTGGCCGCCGGCGGCTGGGCGGGCATCACGTGGCCGGTCGAGTACGGCGGCCGCGGCGGGACCGTCGGCCAGGCGCGGATCTTCGCCCAGGAGGAATCGCGACGGCTGGTGTCCTCGGGCGTGTTCATGGTGGCGATCGGCATGGTCGGGCCGACGATCATCCAACACGGCACCGAGGAGCAGAAGCAGTTCTTCCTGCCGCGGATGCTCAACGGTGAGCACGTGTGGTGCCAGCTGTTCTCCGAGCCCGGCGCCGGGTCGGACCTCGCCGGGCTCACGACCCGCGCCGAACTCGACGGCGACGAGTACGTCGTGACCGGTCAGAAGGTGTGGACCTCCGGTGCGCATTTCTCCGACTGGGGGATGATGCTCGTCCGCACCAACTGGGACGTTCCGAAGCACCAGGGCATCACTTACATCCTCGTCGACATGCGATCACCAGGCATCGAGGTCCGGCCGCTTCGTCAGATCACGGGCTACGCGCACTTCAACGAGGTGTTCCTGACCGACGTGCGGATTCCCGCGGCGAACGTCGTCGGCGACGTGAACAACGGGTGGCGCATCGCCCAGACCACGCTCGGCAACGAGCGCCAGATGATCGGTGGCGGTGGATCGGGCGTCGGGTTCAAGGGCCTGGCGGCGCTCGCCCGGACGACCGGGCGGACGGCCGATCCGGTCATCCGTCAGGAGTTGGCGCGGTCGTATACCCGTTTCGAGATTCTCAACTGGATCGGTCAGCGGGCCAAGGCGCGGGCCAAAGCGGGACTGCCGCCGGGGCCGGAGATGTCGATCATGAAGTTGGCGGTGTCACAACGGGTGGCGGCGGACGGCGACCTCGCCCTCGCGCTCGAGGGCGCGGGCGGGATGCTCACCGGCGCCGACGCGCTCGACGACGGGACGTACCAACAGCTGTTCCTCAACCAGTGGTCGGTCCGCATCGGTGGCGGTACCGAACAGATCCAACGCAACGTGATCGGCGAACGGGTCCTCGGTCTCCCCGGCGAACCCCGCCCCGACAAGACCGCTCCCTTCCGCGACCTCCCCCGCAACTGACCCCCGCGTCGCCGAGCGCTTGTCGATCTGGCGGTTCGAGAGGTCGGATCCATCCGTACCTGTCCTCCAGGCCCGGCGGTGGGGTCAGGGGGCGAGGGAGAGATAGTCGGTGAAGCCGGAGGGGTCGTGGCGGCCGAAGCAGCCGTGCTCGAACAGGCCCCAGCCCTCCTCGCCGTCGAAGACCCCGCGTCCGACGTGGTCGACGACGCTGAACGCGGCCCGTCCGGCCACCGCCGGGTCGGTGAGGTCGTAGACCGCACCCTCGACGAATCCCTTGCCACGCCATTGGCCGTGACCCCAGTCGGGATCGCCGCCGTAGCCCGCACCGACGTTCAATGCGACGTATCCGAGCGACTCGACGTCGAGTCGGTGTTCCTTCCGGCCGCGGGTCTGGAAGTAGAGCGTGCCGCCGGTGGGGATTCGCGTGCCGGACGCGTAGCGGATCTCCACCTCGGGCCAGCCCAGCTGCTCCGGTGCGCGTCCGCTCGACGCGGGGAACACCCGGCTCACGTCGTTCATGACCCGCGTCCCGTCCGCCTCCTCCTGGAGGATCACGATGAGTGCGAAGTCCTCGAACCGCATCGGGATGTAGGTCCACCAGAATCCTTCGAGAGGCTCGTCGCCGGCCCGCCCCGGCGGCTCGGCCTCCCCTACGCCCCGGATGCCCCACGAGCGGTCGCGCGTGCCTACCCAGGTGTCCGGCGAGACCGCGATCTCGGAACCGTCGACCCGGAGCACGCCTTCCCACGTGCCGACCTGGGCGAACCGCTGCGCGTCGAGGTTGATCCGGCCGTTGCGACGCCACCGGTGCCGCGCCTCGTCGACGACGGGGAACGAACCTTCCCACGTGAGGTCGAACCCGACGCCGTGGTCGTCGCCGTCGCAGATCACGCGCAGCTTCTGGAGCGGTTCGATCACCTCGATGCGATACGGACCGACCTCCTGTTTCATGCGGTCGTCACCAAGTGCATCCGACATCCGGATCGTGTGTTGCAGGTCGCCCTTGCGCACCGTGGCGTACGCGTCGATCACGCCGAGGTTGGGGTACACGCCGAGGCCGGTGACGAGGAACAGGTCGCCCGACCGGTCGTGGGCGTTCCAGTAGCAGCGGTCGTACGCGTTGCGGTCGCTCGTGTCCATGAACGCCATCGAGAGCGGTGCCTGGTGGATCGGGTACTCATCGAGTGGAACGGGCATCGCAAGCTCCTCGCAGGCCGGACGGACGACGCCGGACGTTAGGCCGATGGCACCGGCGGGCGCGGCGATGCCAGGAGTTCGGCGATGCGGTCGACGAGCGGATCGAGTGGCGCAGCCGGATGTCCGCCGAGCGATTCGACGCAGATGGTCGCCTGCGTGTGGCCATCCGGGGTGCGGTCGAGCCAGGTGAGGAGCGAGGTCGCCTGCTGCGGGATCGGGACCACGATGGCCTCGAGCACCAGGCTCAGCCGGTCGATGTACGAAACCGCACCGAGCACGGAGAACGCCTCGTGCAGGGCGATGAAGGCGTCGGTCATCGACGCGTCGAGGAGCACGACGCGTGTGTCGTCCACGCCGACGGTCGGATGCCGGAACGAGGGCCCGATGAGGTCGTCGGGTGGCGGTGTCCGGCGTGCAGATTCCGTACCGGCCGGACGTGTCCCGGTCGTGGGCGCGCCGGTCTCGGGCCGTTCGACACGAGCGGCCACGATCGCCGCGAACGCCTCGGTGATCTGGGCGGTCCGCAGCGTGCGCACTCCGGCGTCGGCGAGGTCGGCGGCCACGTCCGGGTGATGACGACGGATCAGCTCCCGGTAGGTGGCGCGCACCTCGATCCAGTTCGTCGTCTCGGTCACGCCGAGCACGAGGCGGGCAGCGGCCAGGTCCACCGGGCCATCGTCGCGCGTCCGGCCGTCGGAACGTCGCTTGCCCCCGACCGGTGAATGCGCCTACAGATGGTGGATGCCCGAGCCCGGAGGCCCGCTGTGACCGACCTCGAGACCGCGTTGGCCGATGCCGTGGGTGCCACCCAGTTCCTCGCCGGCGATGCGATCAGCGACGACTATGGGCACGACGAAGCGCTCAGCGTGGGTGCGGTTGCACCGGCGTACGTGGCCCGTCCGGCATCGACCGCGGAAGTCGCCGCGTTGGTGGCGATCGCCATCGAACATCGGGTGCCGATCACCGCGCGTGGGAGCGGCACCGGATTGTCGGGCGCATGCACTCCCCGACCGGACTCGCTGGTCGTCTCGTTCGAGCGCATGAACGCGATCCTCGAGATCGACACCGAGAACCACGTCGCCGTCGTGCAACCGGGCGTCACCCTCGCCCAACTCGACGAGGCACTGGCCCCGCACGGCCTCGCGTACCCGGTCTACCCGGGGGAATACAGCGCGTCCCTCGGCGGCAACGTCGCCACCAACGCGGGCGGGATGCGCGCGGTGAAGTACGGGGTCACTCGGCACCAGGTCCTCGGACTCGAGGCGGTCCTCCCCACGGGAGAAGTCATCCGCACCGGCGGCAAGTTCGTGAAGGCCACCGCGGGGTATGACCTCACCCAGCTCGTCATCGGATCGGAAGGCACGCTCGCACTGGTCACCGAGGCGACACTGCGGCTCTACCCGCGCGCGCCGCATAACGCGACCGTCCTCGCTCCGTTCGAATCACTCGATGCCGTGACCCACGCCATCCCGCGCATCGTCGCGAGCGGTGTGGGACCGATGATCCTCGAGTACATCGACATGATCACGCTCGGCGCGATCACCGCTCACGTCGGCCTCGACCTCGGCATCCCCGATGCCGTGCGCGCATCCGCACTCGCCTACCTCGTCGTGATGATGGAACAGAACTCCGACGACCGACTCGACGAGGACGTCGCGACCCTTGCCGAACAACTTGCCGAACTCGGCGCCATCGACGTGTACGTCCTGCCGGGTGCGGCGGCCGCGTCGCTGATCGACGCGCGCGAAAAGAGTTTCTGGGTCGCCAAGGCCAACCACGCCGACGACATCGTCGACATCGTGGTCCCCCGAGCGTCGCTGCCGGAGTTCATGGAGCGGGTCGCGACGATCGCCGGCGAATCGGGGTCGTGGATCGCCGGATGTGGCCATGCCGGTGACGGCAACGTGCACCTCTCGGTCTTCCAGGGTGACGCCGAGAAGCGCGAGCGGGTGCTGCACGAACTCTTCGCCGAGGGGCTGCGACTCGGCGGCGCGATCTCGGGTGAACACGGGATCGGGAAGGCGAAGCAGGCGCACTTCCTGGCGTTGGAGGACCCGGTGAAGCTCGCGCTGATGCACCGCATCAAGTCGGCGTTCGACCCTCATAACATCCTGAACCCCGGCACGCTGCTCGACGACGAGGACCAGAACCCATGACGATGAACGGTGCTCAGTCGTTGTTGCGCACCCTGGTGGACAACGACGTCGACGTGTGCTTCACGAACCCCGGCACATCGGAGATGCACTTCGTCGCCGCCCTCGACGGCGAGCCGCGAATGCGCGCCATCCTCGGCCTGTTCGAGGGAGTGGTCACCGGCGCCGCCGATGGATACGCCCGCATGACGGGCCGCCCCGCGGCCACCCTGCTCCACCTCGGACCCGGCCTCGGTAACGGCATCGCGAACCTTCACAACGCCCGACGTGCGCACACCCCGATGATCAACATCGTCGGGGACCACGCCACGTACCACCAGCAGTACGACGCACCGTTGGAGAGCAACATCGAGACGCTTGCTGCCAACGTCTCGGGCTGGATCCGCCGCTCGACGTCGACGGAGCGGCTCGGTACCGACGCGGCTGCGGCCGTCGTGGCGGCCCGTACCCCGCCCGGCGAGATCGCGACGCTGATCCTCCCCGCCGATACTTCGTGGTCCGACGGTGGCGTACCGGTCGGATGTCAGACCTTCCTCCAACCGGCGGCGCCCGACGCGAACGCCGTGGCCGAGATGGCGGCCGTGCTGCGTTCGGGCGAGCCGACCGCACTCCTCGTCGGCGACGACATCATGCGGGACGAGGCTGCACTCGCGATCGTGGACGCGATCGGCCTCGCGCACGGTGCTCGGGTCCTCGCCGAGGTGTTCCCCACCCGAATCCGCCGGGGTGCCGGCATCGCCGCCGCGGACCGCCTCGGATACCTGGCCGAGTTCGCGAGCGCGCAACTCGACGGACTCCGCCACATCGTCCTCGTCGGCGCGAAGTCACCGGTCACGTTCTTCGCGTATCCCAATCGGCCGAGCGATCTCGTGCCCGAGGGCTGCTCCGTCCACACGCTCGCCGAGCCCCACGAGAGTGGCCCGGCTGCGGTCGCGCAACTCGCTGACGAACTCGGCATCGACGTCGGTTCGGCCCGACTGGTGGAGGCGTCCCGTCCCGATCGCCCGGTGGGCGAACTGAACGGCGCGTCCCTCGCGGCGGCCGTGGCCTGGGCGATGCCCGACGACGCGATCGTGGTGGACGAGGCCCAGACCGGAGGGATCTGGGCATCGCCGGCCACGGCCGGATGCGCGCCGCACGACTGGTTGACCCTCACCGGGGGTGCGATCGGATTCGGCATGCCGGTCGCGACCGGAGCCGCAGTCGCCGGCGGTGGCCGTCCGGTGGTCAACCTCCAGGCGGACGGCAGCGCCATGTACACGATGCAGGCACTCTGGACCCAGGCCCGGGAGGGGCTCGACGTGACCACCCTGATCTTCGCCAACCGCTCCTACGCGATCCTCAACCTCGAACTCTCGCGAGTTGGGGTGGAGTCGCCGGGACCCGTCGCGAAGTCGATGCTCGACCTCACCGGACCTGACCTCGATTTCGTGGCGCTCGCCCAGGGAATGGGAGTGCCGGCGACGCGTCCGACCGATGCCGAGGGACTCGCGGCTGCGCTCCAGGACGCGGCCTCGGAACCGGGTCCCCACCTCATCGAGGCCGTCATCCCGTCGGGATTCTGAAGCCGGCCGCCCCCTCGCCTCGCCCACCGGAGGACATGTGAAAGCGACGAACCTCGCTGATCTCTACGAATCGCCGTTGGTCGAATGGGAGAAGATCACCCAACGTCTGGACTCCGGTCTCACCCAGGCGCCGGGTACCGGTGGTCCGGACCGGCACACGTGCTGGCTCGCGACGATCAACCCGAACGGTGCGCCTCACGTGACCGGGATCGGGGCGATGTGGTTCGACGGCGCCTTCTATTTCGAGACCGGTCCGTCGACGCGCAAAGCAACCAATCTCGAACGGGATCCGCGATGCACCCTGAGCGTCGCCGCCACCGAGTTCGACCTCGTCGTCGCGGGCGAGGCACACGTGGTCACCGATCCCGAGACGGTGGCGATACTCGCCTCCAAGTGGGCGGCCGAGGGCTGGCCCGTGCAGGTCGACGAGACTGGTGCCGCGCTCACCGCCGAGTTCAGCGCACCCTCTGCGGGTCCCCCGCCGTGGTTCGTGTACCGAATCACGCCTTCATCGGCAACGGCGCTGTTGACCGTCGAGCCCGGCGGCGCCACCCGCTGGCACTTCTGACGCCACGACGCGCCGGGGCGGGTCAGCCGCCGTGGATCTCCGTCGGGCTCACGCCGAGGAAGTCCTCGAGATTGCGGTGCAGGTTCACGATCCGGCACTCCTCGCCGGAGAGCGTCAACTCGGTGAACCCCGGTTGGTGGAGCCCGCGTTGGACGCGACCGAGCGCCTCCACGTCCTGGTTGATGACCATGCCGAAATCGATCGCTCCCGGTTCGACGGTGACGCGCATCGGCGGACTGCGATCGGCACCCGGCGTCCGCCGCTCGAAGACGAGGGTGTCCATGAAGCACTGGTCGGGGGAGGCACCAGGCCGGGACTTCACCACCTGCAGGAGGTCGGGGAACGCGACGATCGTCGCGTTCGGGAAGAGGTTGTACTGCTGCATGTTCATGAGTTGGTCGGTGGTCAGGGCGCTCAGGTCGGCCCCGGCGGCCCGAGCGGTCTGCCGGATACCAGACGCCAGCGCGTCGCGCAGCGACCCGCCGTCCGGGACCGACGGGACCGGACCGGCCGGGTCCGTCGTCGCCTTCCCGATCCGCGTGCCCATGATCGCGACGAACGCGTCGTAGATCTCCTGGTCGGTTGCTCCGTCGCGCAGTCGCGGGCTGGGGACGCCGTAGGGCTGTTCCAACTTGCCGTGCCGGTTCCAGAGTCGTTGGGGGGAGTTGACGTCGTCGGTCATCGGCAGCATCTCGCGGTGCAGGCCCTGCACGTGGTACGTCTCGCTGAAGCCGTCGATCAGCGTCTTCCAGTTGCACGGCATCGGCATCGCGACGTCGTACGTGCAGTGGAACTCGTCGAGCCCGAGCCACGGCGCGTCGGCCGGGACTCCTTCGAGGAACTCGGAGAGCGGCTCCGCTTCGAGGCCGAGGTTGACGAACACCAGCGGGCCCCAGCTGTCCACCTGCACCGGGATCAACGGGAGGTCGTCGTTGCGCAGGGCACCGAATCCTCGGCGCGACGGCACCTCTTTCAACGCGCCGTCGAGGTTCCAACACCAACGGTGGTAACCGCAGCGGAGTTGGTCCAGCCCCCGGCCCTCGCCGCACACCAAGGCGTTGCCCCGATGCCGACAGACGTTCTGGTACGCCCGGAGCCCGCCGTCGTCGGTCCGCAGCACCACCACGGACAGCCAGCCGACCTGGTACTCGAACCAGTCACCGGGCGCGGCAACGTGATCGATCGTCCCGGCGATCTGCCAGACCCGGGGCCAGAGTCGCTCCGCTTCGCGCTCGGCCCATTCGGGGGAGAAATACCGGGAGGCCGGCACGCGGAACGGCTCGGTTGCGCGGGGCACACTCGCGATGGTGGTGCCGACCGGTGCCGTTTCCGTCAACTCGATCACGATTTCCTCCTCGAATCCGGCGCCAGCGTAGAGCGGGGCCGCGCGAATCCGACAGACTCCTGCGATGACCGACTCCACCTTCGCTGACATCCTGGCGGCCAACGACCGCTACGCCGAACAGTTCTGCCTCGGCGGGCTGCGTCCCGAGGCCGCAAAGGGTCTCGGGGTCCTCACCTGTATCGACTCCCGTATCGAACCGCTCCAGATGCTCGGGCTCGTTCCCGGCGACGCCAAGATCCTCCGGAACGCGGGGGCGCGCGTCACTGACGACGCGCTGCGCTCACTGGTATTGGGCGTCCACTTTCTGAACGTGCAACGCATCGCCGTCATCGGGCACACCCGATGCAAGATGACCGAGGCGAGCAACGACGAGCTCCGGGCGGAGATCACTTCGCACACCCACGTGCCCACGGACGACTGGGACTTCCGGCCGATCGGCGATCAACGCGAAACGTTGCTGGCCGACATCACGATCCTGCGCGAGTGCCCGCTCGTCCCGGACTCCGTGGCGATCGCCGCGCTGGTCTACGACGTCGACTCCGGCCGGCTCGTCATCGAGGCCACGGTGTGAAGGTCCACTGGTTCCTCCCCACGGGCGGAGATTCGCGGGAGGTGTTGCCGACGAGTGCCGGTTCGCATCGGCGGGCGCCCGATCACGAATACCTGAACCAGGTCGCGCAGGCGTGCGACTCGTTGGGTTTCGACGCCATGCTCACGCCCTGCGGAACCGGATGTGAGGACGCGTGGCTCACCACGGCATCGCTGCTGTCGTCGACCCGGCGGATCAAGTTCCTCGTCGCGTTCCGGCCCGCCCTGCTCACCCCCACCCTGGCCGCCCAGATGGCCTCGACGTACCAGCGCATGTCGGGTGGTCGGCTGCTCGTCAACATCGTCACGGGCGCGGAAGACGCCGAACTCGCGCGGTTCGGGATCCACTCCCCCAAGGAGACCCGCTACGCACAGACCGCAGAGTTCATCGAGATCATGCGGGGCGCGTGGTCGCACACGCCGTTCGACTTCGACGGTGACTTCTTCCAGGTCACCGGCGCCACGACCCGTGCCGTCCCCGACCCGGTGCCGGAGATCTACTTCGGTGGAGCCTCCGCTGCTGCCGAAGCCGTGGCGGCCGAGCACGTCGACGTGTACCTGGCGTGGGGGGAACCGCCGGCGATGGTGGCCGAACGGGTCGAGCGGATGCGCGCGCTGGCGGCGGCCGCCGGCCGCACGTTGAAGTTCGGGATCCGCTTTCACGTGATCGCCCGCCCGACCGCCGACGCGGCGTGGGCAGCCGCCGATGCGCTCGTCGACGCGATGGACCCGGCCGACATCGCCGATGCCCAACGTGATTTCGCGACGACGAAGTCGGTCGGGCAGAAGCGCATGGCCGACCTGCACGGCGGGGATCGCGACAACCTGCTCCTGCACCCCAACGTATGGGCCGGGGTGGGGCTTGTACGCGGCGGGGTCGGTACCGCGCTCGTCGGCAGTTACGAGGAAGTAGCCGCACGCATGTGCGAGTACCACGACCTCGGTTTCGACGAGTTCATCCTCTCCGGCTATCCCCACCTCGAAGAGGCGTACTGGTTCGGCGAGGGCGTGATGCCGTTGTTGCGGGACCTCGGCCATCTGCCGCCCCTCGACGGTCCGGGCGCACCCGTGTTCTCGTTCCGTTGACGCGCGTCGGGCTCCTCCTCGTCGGTCACGTGGCCGAGAGCGGGCAACCCATCGCGGGCGACTACCCGCAACTCTTCGCGAACGTTCTCGCCGGATCCGGTATCGAACTGGTGCGTTACGACCTCGACCAGCAGCACTTTCCCGGCACCGTCGACGAATGCGACGGTTGGCTGGTGTCGCCCAGCCGGTGCTCCGTCTACGACGGTCACGCCTGGATCACCCAGGCCGAGGATCTGCTCCGCGAACTGCTCGCGCGCGAGCGGCCGTACGTCGGTATCTGTTTCGGGCACCAACTGGTGGCCCAGGCGCTCGGCGCGCCGGTGGCCCGGGCTGCTGACGGGTGGCAGGTGGGAGTCCACGACTACGAAGTGGTCGACCAGCAACCATGGATGGTGCCGATGCACTCCACCCTCGCGCTCATCGCGAGTCACGAGGATCAGGTCATGGAAATCCCGGCCGGCACCGAACTGCTCGCCCGGAGCGTCGGTTGCCCCATCGCCGGTTTGACTATCGGCGAGCGGGCATGGACCCTCCAGCCGCATCCGGAGTTCGTGCCCGACCTCGCCGACCATCTGCTCGCGCAGCGGGTCGACCTGATCGGCGCCGAGAAGGTGTCGATCGCGCGGGCCACGCTGGGTCGGCCACTCAATCGTCTCGATGTCGGCCGCTGGATCGCCCGCTTCTTCGAATCGACGGGCGCGGACTGACGAAACCCGACGGGTCTGAGAAGATCGGCCGACGCGTCGTCCCCCACCGGAGGAGCACCGTGCACACCGAACCCATCTCGTACGCGATCGACGGCACCGAGCACATCGGGTACCTCGCGTTCGACGACACGAACTCGACGTCCCGGCCCGGCGTCTTGGTCTGCCATGAAGGACCGGGAATGGGGACGCACGAGAAGGTGGTCTGCGAACAATTGGCCGGTCTCGGCTACACGGCGTTCGCGCTCGACTATCACGGCGGTGGCGTTGGAGCACTCAGCCGCGACGAGGCCATGGCGCGTCTCGGTGAACTCCGGACCGATGCTGACCGCATCCGTTCGTTGGCCCACACCGGTCTCGATCTCCTCCTCGCACAACCGACCGTGGACGTGACGCGCGTCGCCGCGATCGGCTACTGCTTCGGCGGCACGATGGCCCTCGAGCTGGGGCGCGCCGGCACCGACCTCAAGGCGATCGTCGGTTTCCACAGTGGGCTCGGGACCCCGCGGCCGGAAGACGCGTCCAACATTCGGGGTTCGGTTCTCGTCAACATCGGGGCCGACGACCCGATCATCCCGCCCGAGCAGCGCGCCGAGTTCGAGGCCGAGATGCGCGCGGGCGGGGTCGACTGGCAGATGCTGCTCTTCGGTGGCGTGGTCCACAGCTTCACCAACCCCGATGCCGGCAAGGCTGGGATGCCCACGGTGATCGATTACAACGCGGCCGCCGACCGGCGCTCGTGGCGCGCCATGCGTGACCTGTTCGACGAAACGCTCGGCGCGGTGTGAGCGAGGGGCCAGACCCGGCGCCGTCCGGCGTCGCCCCGATGCTGGCCAAGGCGGCGACCGTCCTCCCGGTCGGTGCCGACTGGGCGTACGAGATGAAGTGGGACGGCGTCCGCGCGCTCGTGTACGTGGACGACGGTCGGGTCCGGATCACCAGCCGGAACGGGCGTGACGTCACCGCCGGCTACCCCGAGTTCGCGTCACTCACCGATGCGGTCGCGCCGGTCCCCGTGCTGCTCGACGGGGAGATCGTCGCCCTCAACGAACATGGGCGCCCCGACTTCCAACTGTTGCAACGACGCATGCACGTGCGCGACGAAGCGCGACTGCGGACCCTGCGCCTGGAGGCGCCCGTTGCGTTGATCCTCTTCGACGTGCTCTGGCTCGACGGCCACCTGCTCACCGGCCTGCCGTACACCCACCGGCGCTCCACACTGGAGGCACTGCGACTGAGCGCCGACTCATGGCAGACCCCGCCCGCGAGCATCGTCGACGGTCCGGCGACCTTGGCCGCGAGCCGCGCCCTCGGACTCGAGGGGGTCGTGGCCAAACGGACCGACTCCCGATACGAGACGGGCCGGCGCACCGGCGCGTGGTTGAAGATCAAACACGAACTCCGTCAGGAGTTCGTCGTGGGTGGCTGGACACCGGGGACCGGATCGCGTCACGGCCGCATCGGCGCGCTGCTCATCGGGGTCGACGACGACGGCGGTTTCCGGTACGCGGGCAAGGTCGGGACCGGGTTCTCCGGACGTGAACTCGACCGCCTGGCCGCGGTGTTCGCACCGCTCGCCCAGGACGCGAATCCGTTCATCGGTACCGGCGTCCCGCGGGACTCGCGCTTCCTCGTTCCCGAGGTGGTGGTGGAGATCCGATTCACCGAGTGGACCGACAACGGTCACATCCGCCATCCCGCGTACCTGGGCCAGCGCGACGACAAACCCGCGGCGACCGTGGTGCGCGAGACGTGAGTCTCAGCCCGCACCGGCCTTCCGGCTGAAAGGATCGGGACCGGAGCAGTTCCGGGCAGGGAGTGAACGTGCTCGACGGTCCCGACCTGGCGCAAGTGTAGGACCGGTCGATCCCCCTCGTCTTCGGGTCCAAAGGCGGTTGCGCCCGCTCCGAGGTGGGACGAGACTCGCTGGCGGCCGGAGTTTCTGGCCCTCGCTCAAGCAGGCGGGCGCGGACAGGGAGGGCTAGAGACGTCGGCCAGTTGGGCCGATGTCCGCGGCCGGTTCGCAGCCCAGCCACTCGTAGCTGCCGAAGCGTTGCGTAACACCCATTGTGGACAAGTGGTGACGCCACACAATCGGATCTCAAGTGTCCGAGGACACACCCGATACGTGCACGGTCAACGCGTCGGCAGGCGACGCAGAGAAGGCCACCGGCCGCGAGCAAAGGATCCGACCTTGATCAACCCTCTCACGACCTCCCGACGCACCGTTCGCGTCGCGATCATCGGGCTTGCCCTCGTTGCCGTCGCCGGCTGCTCTTCGGACGCCACGAAGTCTGCTGAGGACACCGCCAAGAAGATCAAGCCCGCCGCATCGGTGACCAAGGACACCGCGTCGTCGACCACGACCGCGGCCCCGTCGAACGCCTCGTGCACGACCGCCGCCGCGCAGGTTGCGCTGAACCCCGACCACGTGATCGACATCACCTGCAACGGGGCCTTTGCCGCGGGCTCCGCGAGCAACACGGTCGTGGACTACGCCTACCTCCTTCAGGACGTGAACGGCACTTGGCAGAAGGCGAGCACTGCGGTGCAGACCGAGGTGTGCACATCGAACCCGCAGGGCCTCCCGGCAAGCTTCGTCGCCAGCGCCTGTAACGACTGACGTCGACCCAGCCCGTCACGCGTGAACGGCGGCCCGGACGGGCCGCCGTTCACGTCGGGTTGCGCCACACGGCCTGACGCCGTGCGCTCATGGCGCAGACGGCATCAGGGTGATGCGTACCGATTTCGACGTCGGGGTGTTGCTCTTGTCGGCCACACTGCCCACCGGGACGAGCACGTTCGCCTCCGGGAAGTACATGGCGGTACTGCGCCGCGCGATCCGGTACGGCACGACCTGGACCCGCTCCATGACTCGCGTCGAGCCTTCGAAATGGCTGGTCACGTCGACGAGTTGCCCTTCCGCGAGACCGGCTGTTCGCGCGTCGTCATGATTGACGAAGATCACCCGCCGGCCGCCGAGGACGCCCCGATACCGGTCGTTGAGTCCGTAGACCGTGGTGTTGAACTGGTCGTGACTCCGAACGGTGGTCAGCAGATACTCGTCGGGCCGAAGGTCATGCACCGGTATCGGTTGGATGGCCAACTTCGCCCGGCCCGATGGCGTGTGGAACACGCGTTCACGCGCCGCATTCGGGAGGTAGAAGACGTCGCGCTTGATGCGCCGGTTGAAGTCGTCGAACCCGGGCACGACGTTTGCGATGTGGTCCCGGATCCGGTCGTAGTTACCCACCAGTGCCGGCCAGTCGACCGTGGTGGCCCGACCGAGGACCGCGGTCGCCAGGCCGGCGACGATCGCGGGTTCACTGCGGAGTTGGGGCGACGCCGGATCGAGGGTGCCGCGTGATGACGAGATGACACCGAGCGAGTCTTCGACGGTGACGAACTGTTCACCCGACGCCTGGACGTCTCGTTCGGACCGTCCGAGACACGGGAGGATCAGTGCCTGATGACCGGTGACGAGATGGCCCCGATTCAGCTTGGTCGAGATCTGGACCGACAGCCGGCATCGCTGCATCGCTTCGGCTGTGTAGACGGTATCGGGTGCGGCAGCGAGCAGGTTTCCGCCGAGCGCGACGAACACCGACACCTTGCCGTCGTGCATCGCGGTGATGGTGTCGACGCTGTCGAGTCCGTGATCGGCCCGGGGCGTGAACTCGAATTCGTCGCCGAGCGCGTCCAGGAACTCCTGGCCGGCCCGTTCCCAGATGCCCATGGTGCGATCGCCCTGCACGTTGGAGTGCCCCCGCACACAACACGCACCCGCGCCGGGACGCCCGATGTGACCTCCGAGCAGGAGCAGGTTCAGGACGGCCGCGACGTTGTCGACGCCGTTCTGGTGTTGGGTGATCCCCATGGCCCAACACACGATCATCCGCTCGGCGTTCGCAGCGATGTGCGCAGCAGCCCGGATCTCGTCGACGGCGACGCCGCTGCCGTCGACGATCTCGTCCCAACCGGTAGCGGCGAGGTCCGCCGCGAACGCGTCGAATCCCTCGGTGTACTCGTCGATGAAGGGCTGGTCGATCGCAGACCCGGAGCGGACCGATTCCTCCGCGAGCAGGGCCTTCATGATCCCCTTCAGGAGGGCAACGTCACCGTTGACCCGAACCTGCAGGTAGAGGTCCGTGAGCGCGGCGCCCCTCCCGAGGAGTTCGGGCAGGTACGACGCCGGACTCGCGGCTTCTTGCGGATTGGGGTTCCGGACCCGCATCAAGCCGGTCTCGGGCATCGGGTTGATCGAGACGATCGTCGCGCCATTGCGTTTGGCCCGCTCGAGCGCGGTGAGCATGCGAGGGTGGTTGGTTCCCGGATTCTGGCCGACGATGAAGATGGTGTCGGTCTCGTCGAAGTCGGTGAACACGACGGTCGACTTCCCGACGCCGATGCTCTCGACCATCGCAGTCCCCGACGATTCGTGGCACATGTTCGAACAATCCGGCAGGTTGTTGGTCCCGAACTGGCGGACGAAGAGCTGGTAGAGGAACGCGGCCTCGTTACTCGTGCGCCCCGACGTGTAGAAGCTCGCCGCATCGGGCGAATCGAGCGCACGGAGCTCGTCGGCCACCAACGCGAAGGCCTCGTCCCATCCGATCGGTTCGTAGTGGCGGCTCCCGGACCTCAGCACCAACGGCTCGGTCAATCGACCCTGCTCGTTGAGCCACTGGTCGGAGTGTGCGGCCAGGTCGTCGATCGAATGCAGGGCGAAGAACTCGGCGTTGGCCCGCTTCGACGTGGCTTCGGACGCAATCGCCTTTGCACCGTTCTCGCAGAACTCGGCGATGTGGCGCTTCCCGTCCGGACTCGGCCACGCGCAGCTCTGACAGTCGAACCCGTCCTTCTTGTTGGCCTGCAAATACATGGAGAGACTGCGTCGGGGTCCCATCTCCCTGAACCCGACCCGCATCGTCTCGGCGATCGCGGCGACACCGGCCGCGGCGCGTGACCCGCGCCGGATCGTCACCGGTGACCGTTCGAGGGGCGGCTGAGCGTTGCGGATCCCAGCGGCCTCGGACGGGGCGGTCTCGCCACCATCGCCGGCCTCCGGCTCCGTGTCCTCCGGTTCCCGCTGATTGGTCTTGGCCCGGTGCTGGGCGTCCGGACGATTGTCCTGGCTCGGGTCGTCAACAGTCATGGCCGTCCCTTGGGGTTCGTGCATCGATTGGCGACGACGAGCACGTTAAGAGCTGCACGGCACCGGGGTCCGAACGCGATGAGAGACTCCCGAAGGAGCCTCTCATCAGCACATCTCTTGGAGCGGACGACGGGATTCGAACCCGCGACCCTCACCTTGGCAACGTAGACACGACCACGCGCCGACCTGCAGTGATGCGCTCTGATCTGCGGAAACGTCTTTCGGGGACTCACTCAAACTCGCAGCAACTCGCGTGTCTCACGGCAGGGACACGGCACGCGTCGCTACGGTGCTCACCCTTGCAGGTGGACTCCACATTCCGAGTCGCATGCAGCCCCATCTTCACGGCCAAGGGTCGAACGAACTCATGCCACTGCGCCCCTAGAACGGTTTCGTGATGACCTCTGATTCCTTCTGGCGTCCCGGTCCAAGGAATCGCACGAACCCGAGCAGGCACGCGAACGTCTCCACAGGTACGACGATGTAGACGAACGGGATCATGATGAAGAAGTAGGCCCACCGCCGTCGCTGTGAGGTCGACGCCGCCAGATTTACTTTGCAGCCCTCGAAGTACTGCCAGAAGATGAACGCGAGGCTCAGGCTCCAAAAAGGGAGAATCCAGTTACTCACAGGTGAGGTGTTGTTGATCCCAGTTGCTACCGACACCAGGAGGACCAATCCGATGAACTGGAAGGGAGCCGCCCCCCAGCATATGACGGCGTACGCGAGTGGGATCTTCGACTTCAAGGGAAGACGCCTATTCGTGACGAGGCGGAGCAGTCCCTCAAGCCAACGCCGCCGTTGACGCACAAGATCACGTACCGAGCACGGGGATGCCCCATAGGAGTAGGAGTTCAAGGTCGAAGATTGACCTGGGTACCGGCGCGAGAACTCGATCGCGAAGTAGGCATCTTCAATGACGGTGTTCGCGTAGTCCCAACCGATCTCGTCTTCGATGTCCGCTCGGACAATTAGGTGCTCGCCGTGTAGTCCGCCGAGCGGAGTACCGAGCGCGCCCGTGAAGAAAGCAAACCGTGTGAGATCGTCGGCTGGTCGGATTGCATCGGCGAGCCAGCAGAACAGAGACGGGGTGAGTTCGCGCGGGAACGCGAGGACGCCCTGCGCGAGCAGGTACTTCTGGTCGCTTCGTTCGATGAACTCCGCGAGTGACGCAGCTGTGTCCTTGCCAATGTGGGTGTCGTCGTCAAGGTGGTACACGTAGGTGTCTTCGTCGTTTTCTCCGTGTAGGCGACGGACCTCCATCGCGTTGTGGTTGGCGCGCGTCTTGAAGCGCGCCTGACTCGGTGTGCTGTAGGTGCTGGGCACCACAAGAACGCGCACGCGAGGACCCGGCAGCACATCCTCATCGGTGCGGTCTGCCGCGGACTCGGCCTCATCTTCGGCGACGCACGTTAGATCGAGATACTCACAGGAATGGTTGGCTCGGATTTCGACCAGCCACTTGATGAGCGGTCCAACATCGTCGCCGGACTCCGCAACTACGTCGACACGAAAGTGATCGAAGTGGCTCGGAAGTTCGGTGATCACGGATGAGATGACCCGCTTGAGTGCCGGCAAGTTCCCAGGCGAGACGAGCGAAGGGATCGTCACGATGAGCATCTTCCTGGTGCGGCCGACGAAGAAGGATCGGGGTACGAACCGTGAGCCGCGACCACGTCGGACTTGCGTGTTCTTTGACCGAAGGTGCACGGCACCCACCAGCCCGACGAGCATCAGGGGGAAGTACATCGACCACAGCGGGGTCAAGAAGTAATTGAACAACGTTCCTTCGGGCGACGAGACCTTAAACAACAGGGCTGTTGCCGCAGCCGCGAACAACGCGAATACTGCGAACGACGGACGCGGCGAGCGCGCCTTGCGCTTCTCGCCTGACGACGTGACCACCCTCGGGCTCTGTCGCCGTGCTGAACGCGGGGTTGACCGATCTCGCTCAACCCCGCCCGAGGTTCGGGTCGTTCTGCGCACGCGTGGACGAGTATCCAGCGTTTTAGGGATGCGCACCGGCCCGCGCCTATGCCTTGTTGCAGGCAGCACGCCCGGGTCAGATTCGAGGGTCTCTCGTGCCCCCGGACGGGCAACGTCCAACGCGGCGTTACCACCGTGCCCACGATGCACCCTCGACCACCCGACCGCCAGAGTCACTACGCCACGCTTCCAACACCAGAGACTCCGCTCGAAGATTCCTAGGCGCAAATGTGCGCTATGTCAAGACCGGGCTGCCCACCCTTCCGGTCGGGACCAAAGTCCATTGCGCCATCGAGGTTGCACCTGGCACAGTGTGCGCGGCCGCAGGGAACAAGCAGATAGGGAGGGGTGCGCAGTTGTGACACCACATCCTGAACTGTCAAATCACGCAAGCGCTCCGATCACCGCAGTGCCGTTGGGAGATCCATTCCACCCAGCACCGCCCACTGCGGACCGCACGCGCAGTGGACGTGGGCCGGGGCCTGGGTCTCCTGGTGAGTCGTTCCATTTGCCGCGCAGCAAACGCGTTGTCGATGTTGCGCTGGCGGTGGGGTGCGCCGTTGTCCTCGCCCCGGTAACAATTGCCACCGCAGTAACCGTGCGCATAAAACTCGGATCACAGGTCATCTACCGGCAGCGACGCGTCGGGCTCGGTGGCCGCAGCTTCACGGTGTACAAGTTTCGTACGATGCGGCCGGACCGCCGCGATCAGAGCCTGTCCTTTGTCGGACCGGATCGCCGCGTGAACCACAAAGACGATGACGACCCGCGGCACACTCCGGTAGGACGCTTCCTACGACAGACGCGGCTTGATGAGCTCCCGCAACTCTGGAACGTCATCAAAGGTGACATGAGCCTCGTCGGGCCTCGACCGGAGATCGTCGAGATCGTCGAGCGCTATGAGCCATGGCAACACGGACGACATGTCGTCCGGCCTGGCCTCACCGGCGCATGGCAGGTCAGCGATAGCGGTCACGGCGTCATGCATGAGCACGTCGACATTGACCTCGCGTACATCGAGGGGCTCTCGTTGAAGTCGGACGCCGCGATTCTGGCCAGAACGTTCGGCGTAATCATGGCTCGTTCCGGCCGATAGCCGTCCCCTCCGGTTCCGCTAACCCCAGAGCGAACTACTGGATGAGCCCTGAGTTGCGATGCGCTTCTCCCGGGGACATGAGGCACCTGTGCGACGAGCCTCGCTCCGGGAAAACTCGCGTCATCGGTCGACATAGCCCTGCGTGTTGCTTCCGTATGTCTCGATCGATTCGGAGTTGTTGAGCACCATTCCGACCAGGTGCGCGTCGACCTGTCGGAGAACCTCGACCGCGCGATGCAGTGCTCGACGTGACGAAGATTTCGCGCTCGCAACGACCAATGTCGCGTCAACCATCCCGCTGACGATGAGTGCATCACTCAACGGCAGGATCGGCGGGCTGTCGACGAGCACGAGCTCGCATGACTTCTCAACGGAGGCAATGAGATCGCGCGCTCGCAGGGTGGACAAGGCCTCCGACGGGTTCGGCAGCGGTGGGCCCGCCGAAAGCACGGTGATGTTCGGCTCGTCTCGCACTCGCTGCACCGTGTCGTCTAGCGAGGCCTCCCCCAGGAGGAGCGACGTGAACCCGAGTTCGTTTGAGAGTCCGAAGAACTTGTGGACACGCGGGTGACGTAGATCGCAATCGATGATCGCAACGCGGCGGCCTGCACGCGCAAACGCCACGGCAAGGTTCGCGATTGTCGTCGTCTTCCCCTCAGCGGAGTTCGCACTCGTGATTTGGATCGTCCTTAGCTTCTGATCAATCTCTAGGAAGAGGATCGCCGTCCGCAGCGTCCGATATGCCTCAGCGCCCGGGGAGTTTGGCGATTCGCGGGACACCAGTGTGGCGACGGCACGGTCGCGCCAGCCCGAGGCACTCGGGATTTCCGCCAGCACCGGAAGGTTCAGCCCGACAAGCTCAAGGTCCTGACGCGTCTTGACGGAGTCATCGAAGTAATCCCGCAGAAACGCCAAGCCGATCCCCAGGAGCAAACCGAAAACCAGCGCGATCGCGACATTCCGCACGGGCTGGGGCTCGACCGGTGTGGTCGGAACATCAGCGCGAGCGAGCACCCGAGCGCCTCCGACTTGGTTCAGACTCGCGGTCAGCTGGAGTTGGTCGAGTTGCTGCTGCAAGAACGACCGCTGCTGCTCCGTAGTCGACAGTTCCGGCGATCCTGCCCGGAGCGTGGGCAGACGAGCGTCGATCGCAGCGATCTTCAACTCGATCTGTGCTCCGGCTTGGACGAGTTGGCTGTCCGTCTGCTTGTGGCGGAACGAAACGTACGCGTCGGCGTACCCGTCCGCGTCGGCCGCCGCACGCCGGGCACTGCGACTCTGGGCGACAACGCTGACAACATCCGACGTGTCGCTGCTCGACACAGAGACATCTGGCGCGTGGCCCAGCTTCGCGGTTGCCGCGTCCTGAACGACGCGACTCTGGAGGACCGCAGCTTCCGTGGCAATGTTCCGAGCTATGTTCAGCGGGTTCTGAGCGGTCGAGTCCAGCAACTGCTGGACGGCACTGGCCTGAATGATGACATCAGTCGTAGCCTGGTAGACGCGCTGCTGCCGCGCCGACAATGCGACAGCGACGGCAACAGCCACTGTGACCGTCGCAATAATCAGCCAACGCTGACGCCAGAGAAGCCGCCCGTAGTCAGCCATACTGGGCCCACGAAGATTCCCATCGGCCATTCCTGTCAACCTACTCGGATTCCCCATCACTGATGCGTCTCTGTTGCGCTGTCGTCCGCGCCGCCCAAGCCACTGCGTGGCGTCGACGACCACCGAAGAGGGCTGATCCCCACACGCAAGCCTCTGATCATCCCGCTCCGGCTCGGAACGCCGAACTGCACCCCAACGCGAGTGCGGACCCCGCGCGCGACGCTTCTGCGTCTCTCGGTCGCCACACACGGCTGCGCGTCACCGCGCTCTGCTGTATCGCCGCACTCCTGACCGCATGTGGCCCCAGCGCGCAACAGAAACCCGCGGCCGGACATTCGACCATGACGGCACCGCCCGCGGCGAAAGCGTCGGCGTCGGGTGACTCCCACGCTCTTCCCTTCGTAGCGGGGATCAACAGCCATCTGACTTGGACCGATCAGACTTCCGCTCAGAGAGCCGAGGTCATAGATCGCCTCAGTCAAGCTGGGTTCAGGTCAGTACGATTCGAGATTGCCTGGTCGCGGCTCGAACCATTGGCAAGGGGCCAGTACTCAAAGGCGTACAGCGCATTGCTTGAGAGCGTCGTTGACGAAGCAACTGCGCGCGGCTTCGGCATCTTGGCCGAAATCGTCGGGACACCACGGTGGGCAAACGGCGGCCACGACCCAAGAACGGGTCCAACGCGGCCGGCCGACTATGGCGACGTAGCCCGCTGGCTCGCGAGTCGGTTCCGGGGACGAGTCTCGGCTTGGGAGATCTGGAACGAGCCGAACAGCCGCGATTTTCTCATCGACGGAACACCACAGCGGTACACAGCACTGCTCCGGGCTGCATACAGAGGCATCAAGGCGGCGGACCCGGCCGCACGCGTAGTGCTGGGAGGGACGCCCTACAACAACACATCGTGGCTCTCCAGCCTCTATGACGCTGGGGCGAAGGGCTTCTTCGATGTCGTTGCGACACACCCCTACGTCGTGCCTGCCGACGCGCCCCCAGAGGTGCCCGACACGTCGAACCGCACCATTCGTCATGTCGTGGCTGTGCACCAACTGATGGCTGCGCATGGCGACGGCAAGAAACCGGTCTGGTTCACCGAGCTTGGTTGGTCGACCCATCCCAACAAGACCAGTTCAACTCAAGCCCGAGGTGTCACCGAAGGGACTCAGGCTGCCTATCTGGTCCGCGCGCTCGAACTGATACGTCGGAACTACCCGTACGTGACGAGTGTCTTCATCTACAACGATCGTGACACCGTCGTTGGCTCCTATCACCAGCAGCACTACGGGCTGATGCGGAGAGACTTCTCGGAGAAGCCCGCGTTCGGGTTGATCCGGAAATACCTGCAACGGTTCCCGAGCGCTCAGCCCCGATGAGCGCCGAACCCAGGGACCTGCACGACAGCCGTGGTGGTTCGGTAGTCAAGCGAGGGTTCTCGAGGTGCAGCTTGGAGGGCACGAGCCTGCAGAAACGTGTCGGTCAATCGGACAACGTGGATCGAACCCCGCCCGTCGGAATGTCCGGATGGGCCCTCACTATCCACCGGAGACTACAAGCAACATTCGCCACCGCCTCTGGGTGCCGATCGACTTATGGCGCGGCTCCCGAGGAGCGATCGCAGACCAATGGTGCAGTTCGCGGGTCCTCGAACGTACCTACGCGACCGAGGAAGCCAAGCGTATGAGGACCCGTCGCGCCGGATCGGCTTCGCCCCGCCCAGCCGCCATCGACGCAGTCGTGCGGAGACGGCTTCTCCAGGGCACCCCCTGGTCGATGCTCGGTCTCCTCGTCAGCACATTTGGCGTGCTCGCGACGAGCGCACTGCTTGCACGGCTCTTGACCCCCGCGAATCTCGGTGCGTTCTACTTGGTGCTTAGCACCGTGACGATCACCGCCGTGGTTGCAAAGTTGGGCCTGTCGCAGCTAGTGGTGCGTCTCACCGCGGGTGCGATTGCGCAGGGAAGGCCAGGGCTAGCTCGTGGCATTATCCGCTCGGTCGCGATAGTGGGCACCCTTTTTGCGGCTGTGTGTGGTGCCGCGCTTGCCCTCGGCATTGGACCCCTTCTTGCGCGCCAGGTCCTGCACTCGGCTCCCATCGCTGGAGTGATGTTGCTTGCCGGGGCGTGGATCTTCTCTGAGGCTCTACGGACCACATTTGCCGAAACATTCCGTGGGTTTCACGAGATCGCGCGAGCAACGTTGTTTGGAGACGCATTCCGGACGCTGACCACTTTGACGGTTCTCGGCCTTGTGTTTGCTAGCTCGGGGGTCGTGGCACTCGGATGGGCTGTGAGCTTTTCACTTCTTGCAAGCTGGATCGCGTTGGTGGTTGCTGCAATCGCGCTCTGGAGACGAGCAAGACGCCTTGGGGCGATCGAGCCTTTCGCTCCAACCTCACTGATCCGCCCTGGAGTGACACTCATGATGGTCGAGCTTGCTGCGATTCTGGTCAACCAGACCGACTTGTGGGTGGTCGGGGCCTATGGTTCCACACGCGATGTTGCGCTATATGGTGCCGCCCTACGCTTAGGTTTCCTGGCTGTAGTTCCCCTGCTGATTGTCAACGGCGTCGTGCCGCCGATCATCGCCGAACTTCATGTTCAAGGTCGACACCCCGAGATGGAGCGGACGCTCCGTTCTACCGCCGCACTGGCGACAGTCCCCTCGCTGGTTTCCCTGGTCGCTCTGGGACTCTTCGGACATGAGCTTCTGGGCCTCGTATTCGGCACCTTCTACGAGGGGGCATTCGTGCTGTTGGTCGTCTTGGCCGCCGGACAGGCCTTCGGTGTGTTGATGGGTTCGTGTGGCGTAACCCTCATGATGGCGGGCGAGGGATCTGCACTCCTGCGAGTCTCGCTCCTTGCAGCGTTGGGTACGGTTGCACTCGAAATCGTGATGGTGGGGCGATTCGGAACTGTCGGAGTTGCGATCGCCTCCAGCATTGGGCTTGCAGCGCAGAACCTGGCCCTCGTGTTGGTCATTCGCCAAAGGTTCGGAATCTGGACGCCAGCAGACCTGTCGCCGGCGGGGTTCCGGCAGATCGCTCAGATCGGACGGAAGGGACAGACACCCTGACTACCCTCGCGCCATCCAGAGTTCTTCCAGGCCGGCCTTTTCAAAGGCTTCTCTGTATTGGACTGGTCCTGTCGACTGCCGTACCCCTTCCAGCCCAAATCACTGGATGGGGACTGACGATCTTTCCCTTCACCCTTGTCCTCGTGCCGCTTTGTGTCGCATGGGCGCTAGACGCACGGACCTCGGAGATCAGTCAACGAGCCTCTCGTCGGATCGATTCTGTTCTGATGTGTTTCCTTGTGCTCGTATTCTTGATGGGACTGAGCGACGCAATAGCGGGAGGGTCCTGGCGCAACGTCAGTCTTTGGACAAGCTTGGGACTCCTCTATGGATTCTCTCGCTACCGATTGCCCCAGTTGATGACGACCGCGCAACTGGCGCGTTGCATCATGTTCTTGGTGTTTACCATCTTTGTTGTCTGCGCGATCCAGTACGTCACCGACTCCACATTCGGAGCCTTAGCCCAGTATTTCCCAGGGGGCGTGATACAAGATTCGCAAGTCTTTGACGTCGGGGGTGGCCTCAAACGGGTGCAAGGGCCATTCTTCCACACCAATCTCCTGGCTCAATGGCTGACGTACACGATTCTCTGGCTGGTCGGATTCACTCGCGTGTCTGCCTCACGTATGGCAGCCTTCGCCACTCTCTCCTGCGCGGCAATGTTGCTTTTCACGTTTGCTCGTGCCGGCTGGGTGATCGCGCCGCTCGTCGTTGCCGGGTTGGCAATCACACTGTATCGACGACAACTATTGCCCGCCTCCCGGCTCGTGGCCACGCTGATGGCTGCTCTCTTTGGTGCTGCGATGATCGCCTTACTCGCTCCAGCATCCTGGTTTGCACGATTCCAATCCGATCAGGGTTCGAGCCAAGTCCGATCAGTTGCTCTTCGAACCGGACTCCGTCTCTTTGGAGAGAATCCATTCTTTGGGATCGGCAATGGTAACTTCATTCAGCGAGATCCCGGATTCGGACAAACAGCAACCCTGGCACCGCACAACATCTTTGTTCTCCTCGGATCGGAGCAAGGCATCTTTGTGGCCGCGGCATTCATCGCTCTTGTACTCGGTATCGTTGTCGCGGTACGACGTTCCTTGTCGAACGACCGTGAGCAAGATCCCCTCCGACTTGCTGCCCTGGGAATCATCTTGGCCTGGATGGGTTTCTGCTTCTTCTATGAATCCGCGATCGATTACGCGCTCGCCCCCACTGTTGTCTTACTGTGCACCTCTTCTCTGGGTCCGCTCTGGACCGACCAGCGTGAGTTGCCAACGGTGACTGCCAACTTTCATCGCCCCATGCGACGACAGCGAGTAGCGCGTCAAGGCCAGGAAGTAGAAACATGGGCGTGAACCGGCAAAGACTCTCATCGACCAGGTCATTGGACTTCGTGGTCATCGGAGCCCAGAAGGCCGGGACGACGACCCTGTTTGAGCACCTCCGCACGCATCCTTGCTTGGCGATACCCTCGAGCAAGGAAGCCTCGTTCTTCAATCGACCCGAGCTCTACTCTCGCGGGCCCGAGCACTTAATCTCGACTTTCTTCCCTCTGGACACTGGCGATCGCCTTTTGGGAACGGTCACGCCCGACTACATGTGCGATCCGGGTGTGGCACCTCGGATCGCGGATGCCTTCCCCCAAGCGAAGATCATTGCAATCTTGCGCGATCCCGTCGAGCGTGCCTTTTCACACTACCGAATGAGCGTCCGGCGCGGTTTTGAAGACCGTTCCTTCGACGTCGCAATCAGAGAACAACTCAAGCCGGAAGCGCTGACCGAGTCAAGGGAACAGGGTGACGACACGAACTCATATGTTGTTCGTGGCGAATACGCGCGAATACTTGCGGAGTACTTGGAGTCCTTTCCACCCGAGCAGATTCAGGTAGTGTTCACGCGTGACCTGCAAGAGAACCCGATGGACCTTGTCCGGTCCGTACAGGAGTTTCTCGGCGTAAATATTGTTGCACCGCCGAAACTCGGCGAGCATTTTCTCGTCGGAAGCAGCCATGGGCGGCTTCCGAATTTCACATCACGTCTCGAACGGACTCCGATCAAGCGGCTCTGGCATCTGATCCCGCGTCGGCACCGCGATCTGATATTCCATCGATTCGATAATTGGAACATCAAACCCGAAACGGAACTCGCTGCGCCTGAATCCTGGTCCGCCGGAACCGAAGACAACCTAAGAGCAGTTTATGAGCCTGACGCCGAGCTTCTGCGCCAGTACCTGGGTCTCCAAGTGCTGCCGTGGCCCATGTACGGCTCTCCTTCCGCGGATACTGCGCTCCGCGAGCGGACGGAGTCGTTCGAAACGGAGATCTGAAACCAGCCATCCGATACGCGATATTCAGGTGGAGTGAGCAACCGTAGGACTGGAGAGCGAGCTGTGTCAGGGTTAATGAGCAGTGAAGTGCACCAACAAGCTCGGGAGCTCGCCTCCAGTTTTGACAAAGGCCACGAGGGCATCCGATGTCTAGTTGTCGAGGACTTCTTGAACGCGACTGCGTTCCAACTGTTGTCTGCGGTCTTTCCACTACGGGACCAAGATGTAGACGATTTCTACGACTCGCATACCGAAAAGCTCAAACGCCGCATTCATCCCCGAAGGATCCTGGAGGGTGAGGCGGCCGATCGGCTGCAGCAGGCAATCAGCGGAGAGGAACTACTCGTGTGGCTTCGCTCGGTCACGGGTGCGCACCGCCTGACGCTCGACGAAGACATGATCGGAGCCGGATTTCACGAGACGCTGCCCGGCGGGATGCTCGGTATGCACACGGATGATTTCTACTTGGCTGATATGGCTGCAGCACGCCGCTTCAACCTGATCATTTATCTCAATGATGAATGGGATGAATCTTGGGGAGGAACGCTCTACGTTGGGCCACGCGACTCCTGGAAGAGGAGCGGCGATCACCGCAAGCAAGAGTTCCTACGAGTGGCACCTCTGCCCAATCGCGCATTCTTGTTCGAAACCTCACCGGGAAGTCTTCATGGCCATCCGGAGGCGGTGCAGTCAGCAAACGGCACCGGGCGGCGAAGCCTGTCACTATGGTTCTATGACCCGGACTACGCGGTGCCGCACCACCGGACGATGTTTGTGGAGACAACCTTCCCGCGGAGGGTGAATCACTGGTTCTACAACCACGGGGTCGGCTGGGTGCTGCGGCAAGGCCGGTCCTCCAGGGGTCGTCGCCGTTGAGCACTGCCGCTCGATGTGGAACCGGCCGCCGCTCCACGAACCCTTAGGGTCAAGTTCCGAAGGATCCGCCATGTGCGACGAGGCGGGCCCGCGGACCCGCTGGCTCGCTCGTTTCGCGGACCCGGCCGATCGAGAGCGCTTCCGCTAGCCTCGAACGCGTTGGAACCGAGGGTGGGGGTCGCCGAAGTGCTTGTCAGGCATGCCGATCTTCCTCGCTGGCAAAGGAAGTTGAGCCTTGGGAACCGACCCGGGCTCCCGAGCCGTGATCGAGTCCGAATCTTGACGAGGGTGCTATGACCGCCCATTTGTCCCAACGAGCGGTTGACGGACCAGTAGCGGGCCTTCGTAGCAGCGGCGGGATTTCTTCGTTCGCAACCGGGACGCCTTCGTCGAGCCGCCCCCCAGACGAAATGCAGGTCACTGTCCTGCTTCCGACCTACAATGGCAGGCGCTTCATTGTCGATCAAATCCAATCGATTCTCGGTCAGAACGATGTGACCGTGTCCTTGGTCATTCTCGATGATGCATCTTCGGACGATACGGCGATGCAGCTCGAACGACACTTCTCCGATATGCCGAACGTGACGATCCTACATAACAGTCGGAACCGCGGTCAGAAGGAATGTATTCAAGATCTGCTGGGGCTAGTTCAAACGGAGTTCTTTTCGATAAGTGATCATGATGATGTGTGGGATCCGGACAAGCTGACGAAGTCTCTTGCTCGGCTACTGGCGAGTGGCGCCGATCTGGTCTACTCGGACCTTACGATGGTTGACGCCAGCCTTGGCCGGTTGGGACAGACCGTCTTCGAATATTCGAACATGCGCCCGATCGAGGGTCGTCGTCCATATGCCCTACTCGTACGAAACCCGGTTCATGGTTGCACCCTCGTTGGGCGCAGAACCATGCTGGGCCGTTCGCTTCCTATTCCGGCGAACATTCCGACTTATGACCGGTGGTTGGCTCTTGCCGGGGCGTGTGGGCGTGGGATCACTTGCATACGCGAGCCACTCCTGCTCTATCGACAACACGATTCGAACTTGGTAGGCGGCCTGCGATTTGGCTTCCGCGGCCTGAAACAGAATATCCGGAGCGGGCAGGCGAACGGCCAACTCGGATACTTGCGCGCGCGGCTGGAGAGCCGCTTGGCCATGCTCGACGGCATCGCGGGCCTTCACGGGCGCTCGACATTGGATCGAGCTCTGGGCCTCTTCTTCCGTTCGGGCCGGACCGTGAGGCTCTTGTTCGCTCTTCCGTATTTTCTGGCGATGTCGGCACTCGCACACGAACTCGGAGTTCGGAACCTGATCGTGGACACCGCATGCACAATCGCGGCACCCAAGCCCTTTATCCTGGCAGTCCCAGTCCCGGCTTCACCTACGAATGGCGGCTAGTGCGATGCCTTCACAGAGCGTATCGACCAGAGCCTATAAGCGCCGACAAGTAGTGGAGACCCTAGATGTGGAGACACTCGATCGCGAGTGTGCTCGCCTCTACCAGTCTGTGGTGGCAGGAGGGATCGTCCCAACTCACATAATCGGTATAGCGAGCGCCGGCAACTTCGTAGCAGGAGCAATGGCACTACAATCCGGACCGGACGTGGTGATCATGAGCATCACAGCGCGAAGGTCGACGAGCAAATGGAAACGCCGTATAGCGCCCGCGCTGCGGCTGGTACCTGTGAAAATCAGCACTCCGCTACGAAGACTCGAAAACCGTTTGATCACGCGGCACCTCTCAACAAGGAGGGAAGTGCTGTTCGACGGAGAACAGGAAGCAAGCTTGAAAGCGTCTCGCGAGATACCCCTCAGCTTACTGGTCGTCGACGATTGTGTCGATACAGGAGGATCTCTGTTGGCCGTCGTCGAATACTTGCGCCGCATTGTTGGTTCGGAAGTGAGTATTCAGACAGCGGCGCTGGCAATGTCTATTGAAACGCCGCTGATGCAACCTGATTTTTGCCACCACGAGAATAGCCAGTTTCGGGGTCCCTGGTCTCTTGATCTTCGCTAGCGAAACTGTGACCATCTTCGATCTCGACGGTACCCTTCTCGAAGCAAACAGTTACCACTTACTCCTACGATGGGTTGTCGCCACAAGACCCACGCTGGGGTGGGCTCCGCTTCGATTCCGGGTTCGTGTTCTTGCGCTCGTGTTGTTGAGGGTCACCAGGTTGCGGCGTCGAGCGCAATGTAAGCGCAGGGTTCACGAACTACTAGCGGCCGAAATTCGGGCCGGGCGGTTAGACCGCGAGATGCCGGACTTCGTGCGCGTACTTGAGACGCACATCGATCGCTCTGTCGCACGCGCATTCGAGCTGTCGCGAGACGCGGGTTGTCTCACGGTCCTCGCGACTGCCGCGCTCGGTGAATACTCGGAACCGCTTGGACGTGCCCTTGGCTTCGATCTGGTGATTGCCACGGATATCCACGAGCGGGGGGTATGGAAGGAGAACATCGGTGTGGCCAAGCGGGATGCAACGCTGCGTGAACTCGAAGGGAAAGGGCGTCCATTCCGTATCCTTTTTTCGGACCACGTCGATGATGTTCCCCTCGCTGACGTCTGCTTCCAGTCCTTCTGGGTCGACCGTGGAACTAACCCAGGCCCCAACGACATACTTGAGCCACCCTACAGTTGGCCGGACTTCCGGGAGTGGTTCGCTCACACCGTGACCCCATCCTGACAAGTCGAAACTGTGCAACTGCAGGCCGATGCTCATTCGCAGGACAACGCTCGACGGCGCTCAGCAGCCGCTGATGTGAGTCCCCTCAGCAGTCAGTGCAAGGCCGGGTGACGGTGCCCCGCCAGTCAGGGCTACGACGAAGGAGGTCGTGGTCCGGCGGCGCGGTCCATGCGCCATCGCCCTCGTCTACGAGCACGCAGTGACGGAGCGATACCAGCAAGGGGATCGGGTCAACCCTTCCCCGGCCAATGACATCGCCTTGAACGCGAATGAGAGGCTCCCAAAGGAGCCTCTCATCGGCACTTTCTTGGAGCGGACGACGGGATTCGAACCCGCGACCCTCACCTTGGCAAGG
>JBBSBV010000011.1:0-101200 GCA_038250905.1 Acidimicrobiia bacterium | reverse complement strand
TGTTCTCGACGAGGACACTCAGGATGTGGTGGTCGATAGCCATCTCAGCGCCCTCCTCGGGTGTCGGCTTCGGGGCCGATGATCAGGTCACTGTTGCTCGCACCCGCGGGCACCATCGGGTACACCTTCTCGCGATAGTCGGTACGGAAGTCGATGACCACCGGGCGGTCGTCGATCGCGTTGGCCTTCTCGATCGTGGGCACGACGTCCTCCGGCGTCTCGACTCGGAAGCCGACACAACCCATCGCCTCAGCCCACTTCACGTAGTCGGGCAGGTCCGGCGAGAGATACACCTCGCTGTAGCGCTCCTCGTAGAAGAGCTCCTGCCACTGCCGGACCATGCCGAGGTAGGCGTTGTTGAGGATCGCGATCTTCACCGGGATCTTCTCCGCCGCCGCGGTCACCATCTCCTGCGCGGTCATCTGGAAACACCCGTCACCGTCGACAGCCCACACCGTCTTCTCGGGACAGCCGACCTTGGCCCCGATTGCGGCCGGCACCGAGAAGCCCATGGTGCCGAGACCGCCGGAGTTCACCCACGTGTAGGGGTGCTCGAAGCGCCAGTGCTGGCTCGCCCACATCTGGTGCTGACCCACGCCCGACGCGAGGATCGTGTCATCCGGTGCCAACTCCCGCAGCTTCTCGATGACGAACTGCGGCTTGAGCGGTCCCCCTTCGGGCTGGTCGTAGAACAGCGGGTGTTCCACCTGCCAGCCCTTGACGGTCGCCCGCCAGTCGCTCAGATCGGGCCACTCCCGCTTCGCCTGGTCGGCCTTGACCGCGGCGGTGATCCGCTCGATCACGTTGCGGCAGTCACCCACGATCGGCACGTCGGGCCGACGGACCTTGCCGAGCTCCGCGGGGTCGACGTCCACGTGGATGATCTTGGCGTCGGGCGCGAACGCGTCGACCTTGCCGGTCACCCGATCGTCGAAGCGGGCACCCAGCGCGATCAGCAGGTCGGCCTTTTGCATCGCGGTGATCGCGGTGTAGTTGCCGTGCATTCCCGGCATACCGAGTGCGAGTTCGTGACTGTCGGGAAACGCGCCGCGGGCCATCAGCGTGGTGACGACGGGAATCCCGGTGGTCTCGGCGAGTTCGCGCAACGCCTCGGCGGCCCGCGCCTTGAGGATCCCGCCACCCGCGTAGATCACCGGACGATGCGACTCGCCGATGAGCTTGGCCGCGTCCTTGATCTGCTTCGGGTGGCCCTTGAGGTTGGGCTTGTACCCGGGCAGGTCGACGCTCTCCGGCCATTCCCAATCCATCATCTGGTTGGCGATGTCCTTCGGGATGTCGATGAGCACCGGTCCCGGCCGGCCCGTGGTGGCCACGTGGAACGCCTCGCGCACGACGCGCGGGATGTCCTGAGCATCGGTGATCAACCAGTTGTGCTTCGTCACCGGCATCGTGATGCCGACGGTGTCGCACTCCTGGAACGCGTCGGTGCCGATGACGGCGTACGGCACCTGGCCCGTGATCACGACGAGCGGGATCGAGTCCATATAGGCGTCCGCGAGCGGGGTGACGATGTTGGTGGCCGCCGGGCCGCTCGTGACCATCGCGACGCCCGGTCGACCGGTCGCGTGGGCGTACCCCTCGGCCATGTGGCCCGCGCCCTGCTCGTGGCGCACGAGGATGTGACGGATCGACGAGTCGATCAGTGGGTCGTACACCGGCAGGATCGCGCCGCCGGGAAGGCCGAACATGACTTCGACGCCTTCCATCTCGAGGCTGCGGATGAGCGCTTGCGCGCCGGTCAGTTTCATGGGTGCTCCTGGGGAAGGTCCGGACTTCGGGCGGTCCGGACGCGAAAAACCCCCCGCATGTGCGAGGGGTCAGGCGTACGGACGCGGGAAAGCCGTACGCCTAGGTAACTACTACGAGGAGGTCGGCGGTCCGGTACATGAAGTCGAGATTATCGTCGGGAATCGCCCCCAGATCAAGTCTTTCCCGCGTCGACACCTCCGACGGTCCCCGAATCGGCCTCGCGGCCGGCATCGCGGCGGCCGCCACCGATGAGCACATCGTCGGCTACCAACGCTCCCCGAGCGACGTCATCCGCCTCCTGGTGTACGGAGCGATGGCGCTGCTGTTGCTGGTGCTGACGCGTTGGGCACCCGCCACCGTCACCGGCTTCCAGCGTGATCTCGTCGGCCTCGTCAACAACGTCAATCCCACCATCGAGCGCCTGATCACGGGCGCCGCTCAGATCGTGGTGGCGATCGTGGCGATCGCGGTATTCGTCCCGGCGTTCGTGCTCCGGCGCTACCGACTCCTGGGCTACATCCTCGTCGGCAACATCGTGAGCGGGACGGCCTTCGCGGTCGCGATCGCCTGGCTCGGCCATGCCAATCTCACCGAGGTCGCCCGTCAGGCAGGGGAGGTCCACATCACGCTCGGGGTGCTCGCCCCGCGCGGCCTGGGGAACGTCGCGTGTTCGTTCATCATCCTCGCCCCGTTCGTGTCGGTGCGCTGGCGCCGGACGGGCACGTTCCTGATCATCGCGTTCTCGATCGCGCGTCTCATGCTGAGCCGAACGCTGCCGGACGACATCTTCCTCGCGCTCGCCATCGGCGCCACCATGGGGTGTCTCACCCTCCTCGCCTTCGGTCGGCCGGAGCGGCGCCCGACCGATGCTGCGGTGGAGACCGCGCTCCGCACCAGTGGGCTCGCCGACACCGAGGTGAGTGACGCGTCGACGGCCGACCGCGCGTCGCCGGAGTACCTCGCCGAACTCACCGACGGCACGTCGGTCGCGGTCCGGGTCGTCAACCCCGCCGACCGGTCCGCCGACCTCCTCTACCGCGCCTACCGCCTGCTCCGGTTGAAGGACGTGGGCGACGAGCGCCCGTTCGCGTCGCTGCGCCGGGGCGTGGAACACGAGGCGCTCGTGGCCCTGCAGGCGCGCGACGTCGGCGTCCGGACCCCCCGCCTCCGCGCGGTGGCGTCGGTGGGAAGCGAGTCGATGCTGCTCGCCTACGACCGGATCGACGCGTCGACGCCACTCGCCAAGATCGATCCCGACTGCGTCGACGACGACGTTCTCACCGACCTGTGGTGCCAACTGGACATCCTGCGCACCCATCGCATCGGCCATCGGGCGCTCCAGGGTTCGAACGTGTTGATCGACGACGACGGGAAGGCCTGGCTGCGCAACTTCACCTACAGCGAGATCGCGGCGCCCGACTCGGTGCTCGACGCCGACGTCTCGCAGCTGCTCACGGTGCTCGCGCTCACCGTCGGCGTCGACCGTGCGGTCACCAGCGCGTTCACCGCGCTCGGCGGTGACGTGCTCGTGCGCGCACTTCCCCTCCTGCAACCCGCGGCTCTGCGGAGCAGCACACGCTCGTTGCTCCACGAACATCGGGGCCTGCTCGACGAACTCCGGAGTGCGATCACCGCCCGCTGCGGAGTCGAGGCACCGCCCGAAGCGCAACTCGAGCGCGTCTCCCGGCGGACGATCCTGACGTTCGGTTCGCTCGCCCTGGCCACGTACTTCCTCCTGCCGCAGTTCGCCGACCTGCACGCGATCACGCGCGAGGTCGGCGACGCGAACTGGTGGTGGTTCCCGGCGGTGCTCGCGATGTCGGGCGTCACGTACGTGGGCGCGACGCTGGCCGTCTCCGGTGCGGTCCCCCAACGGATACCGACCGCGCCGACGTTCATCACCCAGATGGCGTCGTCGTTCGCGGCCGTCCTGGCCCCCGCGGGCATCGGCGGCATGGCGCTCAACACGCGGTTCCTCCAACGCAGCGGTGTCGACAACGCGGTCGCGGTGTCGAGCGTCGGGCTCTCGACCGTCGCCGGCTTCACCATGCACCTCTCGCTGCTCGCGCTCTTCGTGCTCTGGGCGGGCCAGTCGACGTTCCGGTCCATCTCACTACCCGACCCGATCGTCCTCCTCTACGGACTGGCCGTCGTGGTCGCGATCGCCGCGATCGGACTGGCCATCCCGGCGATCCGGAGACAGATCGCGGCGAGAGTGGTTCCCGCGTTGAAGCAGTCGGCCTCCGGCCTCGCCCGTACGTTCCGGCGCCCGCTGAAGCTGGTCATGCTCTTCGGCGGCGCCGCGCTCATCAGCCTCGGCTACATCCTCGCCCTGTTCTTCGCGACCCTGGCGTTCGGTGGGGACCTCGTCTTCGCCAAGGTCGGCGCCGTGTTCCTCGTCGGTGCCGCGATCGCCACCGTCGCACCGACGCCCGGCGGTCTCGGCGCGTTGGAGGCGGCGCTCATCGCGGGCCTCGTCGCGGCGGGGATGGACAACGCCGTTGCCGTACCGGCGGTGTTCCTCTATCGGCTCGCAACGTTCTGGATCCCGATCGGCCCGGGCTGGTTGGCGTTCCGGTGGCTCCAGCGCGCCGACTACGTCTGACGGCCGACGGGCTCAGCAGACCGCGAACAGTTTCCAGCTACCGTCGATGCCCTTGAGCGCGTGCTCGCCGCGCTCGTCGAAGGTCGCCCCGCCACCGAGCATCATGTCGCGCACCGTCGAACTCGCCCACAGCTCGCCGTCGGCGGCCGCCAGTTCCCGGCACATGGCTATGCCACATTCCACACCTTGCGACGGAACATCGAACACCGCCAGCAGGCCGTCGCCCGTACTCTTCACCGTCCGGCCGCCGTGCGCCTCGATCAGTTCGCGAGTGATCCGGTCGTGCTGTTCGAGCACCGCGCGCCAACCCGAGTCACCGAGCGCGCCCGACCGCTGCGTCGAGCCCACGATGTCGGTGAACAGCACGGTCGCAAACCGGCGCGTCACGGTGGGGACCGGCGTCGAGCCGGTACAGAACCCGATGAACCCGTCCGCCATCTCGCGCCAGTTGTTCATGAGCCAGGGGAAGTGGTCGTCACCCGGGATCTCTACGTACCGCGCACCGGGAACGAGATCCGCCAGGACCCGACCCGCTGCGACGTTCAACACCCGGTCGCCCTTCACATGCATGACGAGCGTCGGTGCCGTGATCCGTTCCGGGGCGTCGCCCGCGTCCAGACCGAGAGTCCCACGCCCCGCTTGTCGAACATCGCGCACGTCAGGTGCCGGCCCATGTACTCCTGGACACGTCGGTAGGCGGGGTGTTCCCAGCTCACCTCGATGTTCGAGAGCAGTGGCGGAACGATCAGGAACGGCGGTCCCTCGCCCCACAGCTGATAGGCGAGCCGGAGCCCGTCGGCCGACCGGGCGTAATGGGTTTCGGGCACCTGCACGCGGTCATCCTCGCATAGCGGCCCCGTCGGCGATCGGTACAACACCCGAGGGGCCGGGGCACGAGACCGTCACGGGTCCGAACCGACTGCGACGACCGTGAGGTCTTCGCCCACGGTGACGCGACCGGTGTAACCCCCCTCGCGGACATCCGCGGCGAACGCCTCGGCCTCGGTTGCGTTCGCAGGCGGCGGGATGAGATGGGTCAGCACCAGGTGCCGGACGCCGGCCCGCTCGGCCAGCGCTCCGAGGGGGACGGTGTCTGCGTGGTAACTGAAGATCGTCTCGAACGAGCTGCCCGCGATCGCGTCGCGCATCTTGGTCGTCCGGCACGCTTCGTGGACGACGACATCGGCACCGGTACTGAGATGCTCGACCTCCTCGCACACCCGAGTGTCGCCGGAGATCACCACGACCCCGGTCGGTGTCGTCACCCGGTACGCGACCGCATCCGTCACCGGCTCGTGGTGCACCGCCACCGCGTCGACCGTCACGGCACCGTCGTCCGACTCCCACACCCGGATCGGCTCGGCTGGTGGGTCGAAGGTCCGCAGATCGACCTCGGGCGGCTCCGGCTGCACATGAGCGATCCGCAATGCGACGTCGTCATCGAACGCTTCGAGCATGCGCCGTACGAATCGTGCCGCGCTGCCCTCGGGCGCGACGACGACGAGCCCGCCGGTCGGGTGGAGCTGCTGGAAGATCCAGCGGGTGAGCGTGACATCGGCGAGGTCGACCACATGGTCGCTGTGCACGTGCGTGACGAACAACGCGGTCAAGGCGTGCGGCGGAACCCCCGCTTCGGTCAGGCGCATCACCGTGGCGCGCCCGGCGTCGAACTGGAGCGCGACGTCGCCGTAGCGCACGAGCGCGCCCGGTCCGGCCCGCCCCGGCGACGGCAGCGGGACCCCGGTGCCGGTGAGCGTGACCGTCGTCGGCGCAAGACTCACGCGTGCTTCCCCACGGTCCAGCCCTGCGACGCCAGCACTTGATCCGCGACCATGCGGGGAGTCTGCTCCAAGGTGGTGGCCATCGTTTCGTTCCACCGATTCAGGTAGCCGAACAGCGCGCAGACGGCGACAATCGCGGTGAGTTGGTCGTCGGAGTAGAACCGGCGACACTCGGCGAAGTCCTCGTCGGTGACCGCGTTCGGCGACTGTCCGGCGTGCAGGGCCAACCGGAGTGCCGCACGTTCCGCGTCGTCGAAGCACTCGCTCGTCTCGAACGACCACAGGGCCGCCAGCTTCTCGGCCTCGACCCCCAGGTGAGCGGCGTGCGCCGCCGTGTGGGCCTGGCAGTAGCGACACCCGGCTCCTGCGCTGGCCATGAAGCCGATGAGCTGCTTGAGCGCGGTGGGGAGCAGGTCGTCGAGGAACACCACGCTGGACAGACCGGTCATGCCGTCGAGCAGGCCCGGCACGCGTGCCATATTCCGTAGCGAACTGGGCACGAATCCCATGAACCCCTCGATGAGCGCGAAGCCCTCCGCGTACTCGGGAAGTTCGTCCATCGACATCGGCTGGATCCGGCTCATGCGTGCTGCCCCACGGTCCAGCCCTGCGCGGCCAACACCTGGTCCGCGACCGCGCGAGGCGTCTCCTCGAGCGTCGTGGCGATCGTGTCGTTCCACCGGTTGAGAAATCCGAACAGTGCACACACCGCCACGATCGCAGTGATCTGCTCGTCCGAGTAATAACGGCGACATTCCGCGAAATCCTCGTCGGTCACCGCGTTCGGTGACTGCCCCGCGTGCAACGCGAACCGCAGCGCGGCCCGTTCGGCTTCGTCGAAGCGACCACTGGTCTCGAACGACCACAGCTCCGCGAGCTTGGCGTCATCCACTCCGAGCTTCGCGGCGTGCGCCGCCGTGTGGGCCTGGCAGTAGCGACAACCTCCCGCCGCGCTCGTCACGTTGGCGATCATCTGCGCGAGCGGCTCGGGGATCAGCCCGTTCATCGCCGCGGCGAGCGCCAGACCGGCATAGCCCTCGACGAGACCCGGGACCCGGGCCATCGTGAAGACGGTGTTCGGCACGAAGCCCATGATCTGCTCGTACGCGCCGAAGACCGCGGCAAGGTCCGGCAGCTCGTCCCGGGGCACCGGATCGATACGACTCATTCGACGACTCCTTGTTCGCTGGTCACTCGACCAATGAATCATGGCGGTTGGCGGTTCCCTTGTCAAGTGACCAGTAGAGTGAGCCGGATGAGTCGAGCCGAACAACGCGACGCCACCCGCCAACGCATCGTGGACGCCGCGGTCACCGCGTTCGCCGAGCAGGGCTTCCAAGCGTCGAGTACGCGGGACATCGCCGCCCGCGCCGGGGTCACCCAAGGCCTGGTGACCTACCACTTCGATTCCAAGGACGCCCTGTGGCGCGCCGCCGCGACCCAGATCTTCGGTCAGCTCGTCGGCACGCTCCCCGAGCGGCCGCGCCGAGCCTCGAAGGCAGAACGTCATGCGGCGGCCCGCGCCGAAATCCGCGCCTACGTGCACTTCGCCGCGGCCCATCCGGAGGTGTTCCACTTCATGGTCGACGCCGGCCGCCACGACGACGACCGCATGCGTTGGCTGGTCGAGACCTGCCTCGAACCCCGCTTCTCCGAGATCACCGCGGAGGGGGGTATCGGGTCCGTCGCGTCGAACCGCGCCCTCGCGCCGCACGCCTACTACGCGCTGCTCGGCGCCGGCTCACTGATCTTCGCCGTCGCGCCGGAGTGCCGCGTACTCACCGGCGCGGACCCGACCGCGAGCGCCGCGGTCGAGCGCCACGCCGACTTCATGGCGCAGCTCTTCGTCCCTGACTGAGTCACCGGTCACTTGACAAGCAAGTGATCGGCTCGCATACTTCACTGGTCGATCGACCAGTGAAGGAGCGGAGATGGAGACCATCACAACGGAGGTGTTGGTCGTCGGCGCCGGGCCGGCAGGCCTCACCGCCGCATTGCTCCTGGCCCGGGCGGGCGTGGACTCCCTGACGGTCACGAAGTACGCCACCGCCAACTCTCCGCGAGCACACATCACCAACCAGCGCGCGGTCGAGATCCTGCGCGACCTCGGTATCGAGGAACGGGTCATGGCCCGGGCGCTTCCGCACCAACTCATGGGCAAGCAGGTCTTCGCCACATCCTTCGCGGGGCGCGAGCTGTCGCGCATGATGACGTGGGGCACCGGCGACGACCGGATCGGCGAATACCGGGCGGCGAGTCCGTGTGAGATGTGCAACATCCCCCAGCACATCCTCGAGCCGATCCTGCTCGAGCACGCCCGCGAGCTCGGCGCCGACATTCGGCTCCACCACGAGGTGGTCTCCTTGCGGGAGGACGCGGACTCGGTCGTCGTGCGGGTCCGCCCGCGCGACGGCAGTGAGCAGTTCGAGGTCGTCGCCCGGTACGTGATCGGGTGCGACGGGGCCCGCACGATCGTGGGCGAGCAGGGCGGATTCGAGTTCGAGGGCGAGAGCGGCCTCGGCAACGCGATCACGGTCTGGATCGAGGCCGACCTCGCGAAGTACACGGAGCACAGATCGGGCGCACTGTTCGTGGTGTGCAACCCCGGCAGCGACGACGTGGTCAGCATCTGGACCTGCATCGAGCCGTGGAACGAGTGGAGCACGATCTTCGTCCGCCAGGGCCAGAAGCCGAACGACCTGACCGAGGACGCGGTAATGCCCCGGGTGCTCGCCGCGGTCGGCGACCCGGACGTTGACGTGCGGATCAAGCACATCAGCCAGTGGGAGTTCAATCACGTCGTCGCCACGCGGTACCGGCGCGGCCGCCTCTTCATCGCCGGCGACGCCGCCCACCGCCATCCGCCCGCGAACGGGCTCGGGAGCAACACCTCGATCCAGGACGCCTACAACCTGGCGTGGAAGCTCGCACTCGTCGTCACCGGACGCGCCGGCGACCGTCTGCTCGACACCTACGACGCCGAACGGCAGCCCGTCGGGCGCCAGGTGGTGGACCGCGCCAACCAGAGTGTCGGCGAGATGTTGTCCTGGCTGGGACCGATGGGCGTGCTCGACGGCCGCACCCCGGAGGCCGCGCGCCAACACCTCGACGAGATCTACGGGCCCGAGGGGGAGTCGATCCGCTTGGATCTCCTGGCCGGGCTCGAGACGATGAACGCCCAGTTCAACGCCCACGGGGTCGAAATGGGGCAGCGGTATTCGTCCGACGCGGTCGTCGAAGACGGCACGCCGTTCCCGCCGTACACGCAGGACCCGGAGCTGCACTACCACCCGACGACCCATCCGGGCGCCGCGCTCCCCCACGCGTGGCTCGGGCGCGACACCCACGACATCTCGACGCTCGACCTTTGTGCATACGACCGCTTCACGCTGATCGTGGGTGCGGACGGCGCTGACTGGGAGCAGGCCGCGGTGAAGGTCGGCGACGAGCTGGGTGTGGAGATCCAACCGTTCGCCATTGCGCTCGGGCAGTCGTACAACGACGTGCTCGGCACCTGGACCCGCACGCGGGAGGTCACCGACCGCGGCTGTGTGCTCGTCCGGCCCGATCACGTCGTCGCCTGGCGGAGCCACGACCGCGTCGCGGATCCGGTCGAGGCGCTCCGTGCAGCCATGCAGCAGGTACTGAGCCTCGCCACCGCTGATTCATCATCCCCATCACCCGAAGGAGCATTGGCATGACATTCGCATGGGAGACGGACCACCGAAAGTACCTGGACGACCATCTGTGGGCGGTGCTGGCCACCGGCCGCGCTGATGGCTCACCCCAACAGTCGATGATCGGCTACGCCGTCGACGACGAGGGCCGGCTCCTCATCTCCGCCAAGTCGTACACCGCGAAGTGGAACAACGCGCTGCGCCAACCCAGGGTTTCGGTAACGGTCCCGGACGGCCGCGCGCACCTCGTGATCTACGGCGAGGCCGAGACCATCGAAGCGGACCCGCTCCGAGCCGAGCTGACCGCCCGGATCTTCGCGGCGATGTCGGGCACCGACCCCGCCGATCCCGCGACACTCGTCGACACCTTGAACGAACAGCACCGCACCGTCCTGCGCGTCACCCCGACCAAGGCGCTGTACCTGGGCTGACCAGTCAGGAGTACCGGCCTTCAGGCGTCGCCGGGACCCGCCAGCGCCTGGTACCGAGCACGGGCGCGTTGCTCTTCGTCGGCATCGAAGTACTCCATCCGGCAGATGCGTCCGGCGCGGTCGATCACGATCAGGTTGTGCCAGCGCCAGTCGGCCGCCACGCCATCGGCGGACGTTCCCACCTGGTCGACGACCGCGAGCACCGCGTCGCCCGACGTCTCGATGCGACCGATGATCGCGACGACATCCGGGACCTGGGCCACGAGCGACTGCAGCGCCGAGACCAGACCCTCGGGACCGGCCGACGCGGGGAAGCCCAGCCGACGGTGATCGATGACCTCCACGTCCGGCGCGAGGATCACGTCGAACTCGCGCCACCGCCGATGGTTCAGCGCCGCGAATCCCACCAGCACCGCCCGCTCGGGTCGGGCCATCGAGCCCGATCGCGCGTAGCGGAGCTCCAGCTCGTCGAGTGCGGGCACCAGGGCGTCGGCGTCGAAGAGCACGAGCGATGCCATGAGACCGTCGGCGCCGGTCTCGACGACAGCGAGCATCTCGAGCTCGAAGCCGGCCGCGCTCCGATAGACACGCCGGAGCAGGACGAGGTGGTCCCCGCGCGACGCGACGTGGATGTTGTCGAGCGTCTCGAACCCGACCTCGGCGAAGCCGCGGAAAAGCGCGCTCACGGCCTCGGCACCGACCACGCGGTGCGAGCTGACCGTGCTGCGTCGGTCCTCGACCGCGACGTCCGGTGCGACGCGACTGCGAATCCACTCCCAGTCGCGGGCGGCGAAGGCGACGGACACCGGTTGGGTCAAGCTCGCGAGCGTCGGGGCCGGCGGATCGTCGCCGCTGAGGACGCGGTGGCGACGCTCCAACTCTTCGATCGCGTCGGCCCGCTGGGTCTCGTCGAAGGTGACGATGCGACAGATCCGGCCGTCAGTGTCGATCTCGGTGACGTCGTAGCCGGTCGTGGCGAAGCCGTCGGCGCTGATGGTCCACCCGAGGAGCAGCAGCCGGTCGCCGCGCACCGCCATGGCGTTCCAGTCGATCCGCTCGAAGACCTCGGCGACTGCCGCCAGGTTCGCCAGGCGCGCGTCGGGACCGACCATGTCGGGCGCGGCGACCCCCGGGCGCCGGTCGATCGCCAGGAGGTCGGGGGCGAGGAGCGATCGGGCGCCATCCAAATCGCCATGCACCCCGAACCACGCGAGCCGCTCCTGGACCCCGACGGCATCGTTGTCGACGTCCGGCATCCGGGGCTCGCGTGCGAGCGCCTCGAAGCGCGACCGGGCGGACGCCGGGTCGGTGGTGTCGAAGATCTCGAGGCGCGTGATCCGTCCGGCCGCCCATTGTGTGACGAGTTGGTAGCCCCAGCTGTACCGGTTCCCGTCGGTCGTGGTGCCCGACGCTTCACCGTCGGCCAGGGAAGTCGCGCCGCGGATTTCGAGCCGGCGCACGACGTGCATGACATCGGGTACCAGCTCGACCACAGCCCGACTCGACGCAACGAAGTCGTCCCGCCCGTGCCAGCCCTGCCCGATCGACCGATGATCGGCGAGCGCGGCGTCGGGCGCGAACAGCTCCTGGAGCGCAGCCCAGTCACCGTCCCGATACGCGCTCCTGAGGTCGCCGGACCGCCGGATCAGGGACTCATGCGCGGCGCCCTCGCCGGTGATGAACCGCTCGTCGAGCGTTTCGAGCGCGGTGCCGAGGTCGTCATCGTCGAAATTGTCGATCCACGCCATCTTGTCGCTCTCGTTGCAGCCGACGACGGTGAGGAACTTCACCTCGAAGTCCGCACCGGAGTACGTGAGCCGGCCGAGACAGCACCGGTCGCCGCGCACCGCGAGGACCTCGAACGTGAGGTCCGTCATCCCCAGGTCCTCGAACGCCCTCGACGCCGCCGAGAAGTCGTCACGCGACGTCGTCGTCGGCGCGCCGATCATGCGCCGATGGTCGACCCGCACCAGGTCGTCGGCTCGGTGCTCCGGCACCTGGTCGCGCTCCCCGCCGAACCCGCGTGCCGCCTCTTCGGTGACCCGGGACGCCGTGTTCCCGAGCAACGGTGACGACTGCGCACCGCCCGGTGCGGAAGACTCGGCGGCCCACCGCTCGAAGCGTGCGACGGCGTCGTCCCATTGCTCGATGTCGAAGAGCTCGAACTCGGCGATCCGACCGTCGTCACCCATGCGGGTGACCTGCACCATCGACCAGGAGTACCGGCTCCCCTCGGGCGTCGTCGCGGTGAACGGCAGGAGCGACAGCCCGCACCGACCGCGGGTGGTGACCTTGGCGAAGACGACGGCGACGTCGGGCACCTGCTCGACCATCACCTGGAGCTGCGCGAGGTAATCGGCCCAGCCACCCTCGGTCCGGAACGGCGTGTGCAGCACGAACCGCATGTCGGCGGCGTAGACCTCTCGCAGCGCGTCCCAGTCCCGTGCGTTGAACGCGCGGGAGCCGACCGCGGTGGTCAACTCCTGGGGCGTGATCGCGTCGGCGCGCAGCTCGACGTGCCGTTGCTCGAGGCACGCGATCGCGGCGGCGAGGTCGGACTCGTCGAAGGACGTCAGGCTCTGCACACGATCGTCATCGCGCATCTCGATCACACAGAGCCCCGGCGCCTCGAACCCGCCCTCCGCCACGAACGCCCACCGGTAGAGCGCGAGCCGATCGCCGCGCACGGCGACGGGTTCCATCTCGAGCACGCCGAAGACGTCGATGCCCGATTGGATGCTCTCCTGCACGGAGGCGCCTCCGGTCACCGAGCCGGCATTCACGCCCGCGCGACGATCAGCGAGCACACAGTCCTCGGTCAGCGACATCGGTCGATCGTCGAAATACCGGGCGAGCCACCGTGACCGCGCGGTGATCCGCACGAGCCGGTTGTCCACATAGGGCGTGATGCGGGCGCGCTCGGCGAGCGCCTCGAACCTCGCCCGCGCAGCAGCTGCATCCCCGACCGCGAACAGCTCGACGCGGCGCAACAGGCCAGCCGCCCACACCCTGACGGCGATCTGCTCCCACTCGTACTCGAAGCCGTCCGGCGTCGAACCCACCCGTCCGGTACGGGCCAGCACGACGTCACCGCGCACGTCGAGCGTGCGAGGAATCATCCGGGCGCCCGGCGTCTGCTCGTCGGTCGCCCGCATCACGCCCACGTAACCGGCGCGGTCGCGGTCCGGAAACCCCATCGGGCGGTGATCGACGAGGGCGAAGTCCTCTGCGACCAGCGCTTCGAATGCGTCCCAATCGCGTGCACGCTGAGCCGTGGAGAAGTCGCCCACCCGTCGGACGATGTACTCGTGGTCGGCGCCTTCTCCGGCGATGTACCGCTCGTCCAGCTCGTCGAGCGCGCCATCGATGTTTTCCGGGTCGAAGTGCGCGCCGCGTACGAGCACACCGTCGGCATTCGTCTCGTACACGCCCAGGAACCCGACTGTGCGGCCGTCGGCGCTGCTCCACACCAACCGTGCCAACGCGAGGTGATCGCCCCGCACGGCGACCGGTGAGATCGAGAGCCGGTCGAAGCCGACCTCGAACCACGCGGCGTACGCGGTGACGAACTCATCGGGCCCGTTCGCAACCGGCGCCGACACCCCGGTCCGATGGTCGGCGCGGACGAAATCGTCGGCGAGGAGCTCACGGAGCAGGTCGAACCGGCGTGCGGTCGCGACCTCGAGCGACTGCTGCATCAGCCGCGTCGCCACGTTCTCGAGCACCCGACCGTCCGCGCCCGGCGCGCCCAGCTCGTGGAGACGGGCGACGGCCGTCTCGTACTGATCGTCCTCGAAGTACTCGCAGCGGGCCAGCCGACCGTCAGGGGCGGCCACGTTCAGGAGATGGAAGCGCCACTCGTACTCGTTGCCCTCGGGCGTGGTGCCCGTCACGAGGGCCGAGGCCAGGATCGCGCGACCGACGACCTCGACCCGGTGGGCCACGACGGTCAGGCCGGGCATCTGGCCCTCGGTCGCGCGCAGCCAATCGACGTACGCATCCGGCCCGAGCTCGAAACCGAACTGGAAGTGCGACACGGCGACGAACTCCTCGGCGAGCATCGCCGCGTAGCCGTCCCAGTCGCGGTCACGGATCGCCCGAGCGCAGGTCCTCGACCACGCGCCGATGTCCGCGTGTTCGGCGCCCTCGCCGGCGAAGTACCGCTCGTCGAGCAGGTCGATCGCGGTGGTGAGGTCGTCCTCGTCGAAGTCGACCTCGAGCACGAGGTGGTCGCGCTCGTCGAATTCGTAGAGGCAGAGCATCCCCGCCTCGAAGTCGGGCTCCCGCACACAGCTGACGCGGAACAGCGCGAGTCGCTGACCCCGGATGGCGATGGGCTCGGCGTCGATACGGTCGAAGACGTCGTAGATCGACGCGAGGTTCTCCGCCCATCCTCCCGCGTCGACCACGTCCGGCATCGAGACGACGCGCCGGCGATCCTGACGCTGGACCCCCGGGAAGGTCTCGTCCGTCACGACCGCGTCGAGGAAGGCCCGAACGTCGCGCGGTGCCGCGTTGCAGGTCTCGAGCCCGTCCAGGATCCACGCAGTCGCCTGGTTCGAGAGCTCGACACCGGCCGGTCTCGGCGCGCCGAGCTCCTGGAACCGGGCGTACGCGATGTCGAAATCGTCGTCGGCATACATCTCGATGCGGTTGACGCGGTCCGAGGCGTCGATGCCCATGACCAGGGCGCCCGAACGCTCGTAGCGGGTCCCCTCCACGGTGACCGGCCTCGAGACGTACACGGCCAGGAGCGCGTGCTCGTTGACGCGCAGCATGCGGTTGACGCCGTCCGGATCGTCTTCCGCCAAGCGCCGCATGTCGATGAAGTAGTCGCGATCGCCCGCACCGAAGCCGAGCGGTTGACGGTCGACCACCACGAAGTCGTCGGCGAGGCAATCGCGTATACCGTCGAGATCACCGGCAAGCGATGCCGTCGCGTACCGGCCGGCAGCCCGGAGGACCCGTTGGAACGCTGCGCCCTCGCCGAGGTAGTACGCCCGGTCGAGCTCGGCCAGCGCGGCGGCGAGGTCCTCGTCGTCGAAGTCGATCTCGTGGGCGAGCCGGTCCTGGTCGTCGTACTCGTAGAGCGCGAGCCAGGTCGACTCGAAGTCGGGCTGCCGCACACAGCGGAGCCGCACGAGCGTCAGCTGCTCACCGCGCACGGCGACGGGCTCGACCTCGATGCGGTCGAAGACCTCGAAGATCGCGGCGACCTCGTCCACGAAGTCGGCCCCGTCGGCGGCGAACGGCGAGGCGATGAGGCGCCTTCGGTCCTCCCGCTGGATGTCGGGTGTGGTGAGCGTCCCCATGCTGTCCGCCATGAAACTCCGGGCGTTGCGCGGATCGGCGCTGAGCACCGCCATGCCCATACGGATCGCGTCGGTCGCACGGTTCGTCACCGCCGGCGTCCGGACGCTCAGCGTGTCGAGACGAGCGAGCGCGGTCGAGAAGTCGGCTTCGTCGTAGAGCTCGAGCCGATCGACCAACCCCGATTCGTCGACGTGCATGACGTAGCACGTGACCTGTTCGAACTCGGATCCCGTGTCGGAGATCGCGAGCCAGCGCTGCACCGTGAGCAGGGCGCTCCCGGCCAGGTGCAGGACTCGGTCCACGACGGATCCATCGACCCGATCGAGCCCGGTGTATCCGGCATCGAGGAGATATTGCAGATCCCCGTCGCCGTATCCGAGCAGTCGACGGTCAGTGAACACGAAGCCCGGGGCGGCGAGGTCGGCGAGCTCCGCGGTGTCGTCTCGCAGCGACACCGAGCCGAACTTCCCGCACACCGTCAGCAGCCGCTGGAACGGCTCGCCCTCACCGACGAAGTACGCCGCGTCGAGCGCTCGGAGCGCCGCCGGAAGGTCATCGTCGTCGAAGAGCGTTGATCGGACCATGCGGCCCTCGGCATCCAACTCGTTGACCGAGAGGCGCGCGCTCTCGTCCCCCGCCGCCGTGCGGGTCACCATCCGGCTCAACGCGAGCCGCTCGCCGCGCACCGCGATGATGACCGGTTCGGCGAAGGAGAACCCCTGATCGATGGTCGCTTCGATGTCGACCAGCCTCCCGCGCGGGTCGAGGCCCACCGAGGCCACGATGGAACGCCGGTCGTCGTGGACGGAACCGGGTGCGATCAACCGCCCGAGTGCGGCGCGGTCCTTGGAGTTGAATGCAGTCCGGAGCGCCTCCATGAAGCGGGACGCCGTGTTCTCCGCGATTGGGTGCCGCCGATCGGTGGGCATCGCCGTCGATGTCGATTCGGGTGTCGGCACTACGGGCGCCACGGCGGCCTCGTCGATCGCATCGACCAGGCGCGCCGCCGGCACCGTCGCGCCCTTCGCCTCGTAGAGCCGGCGCGCCTCGGCCCGCGCCCGCTCGGCTCCCGGCGCGTCCCCCGAGAGCTCGCACAGATCCACGAGCACCACACACGCGTCGGCGTGGTCGAGGATCAGATCGGTACCGGCCGCGATCTCGACCGCCTCCTCGGCGAGGGTGACGCCGGCGGCGGCGTCGCCGCGCGCCGCGTGCACCTCGGCGCGAGCCGTGCGCCAGGCGATCGCAGTCTTGAGGTTCTGCCCGGCGAGCGCCTCGCTCGCCCCTGCCATCAACTCGGCTTCGTCGATCTCACCCCGTGCAAGCAGCGCAATCGCGAGCAGCGCGGCGGCCTGGCCGGCATCGGCGCCCACACCCAGGGTGCCCAGGCCCTCGTACGCCGACCGCAGCGGATCGATCGCCGCTCCGGGGTCGCCGGCGATCAGTTCGACCATGCCGGTGAACAGATCGGTCTCGAGCAGCCCGTGCCGAAGACCCAACTCCTCGAGCGAGGCGCGGGCCGACGCGAGCATCGAGCGCGAGACGTCGAACCGGCCCCTCAGTGCTTCGAGCACCGCCTGGCACCGCATCGACGTCGCCTCCACCGAGGGCGAGGCCGTCGTGATCCGCAACAGTCGCACCACGTCGAGGCAGCGTCCGCCCGCCCGCGCGACCGGACTCGGACCGAACAGTGCGGCCTGCGGTGCCGCGCCGAGCACCGCCGTGACCCGCCGACGATCGTCGGACGCTCGCGCTGCGCCCAGTGCGAGATCGAGCACCACTTCGGCCTCGCCGACGCGGCCGAGCCGCGCCAGGAGCAAGGCGCGCACCTGGTGCGCCTTCGCCTCACCGGCGCCGTCGCCCAAGCCCGCCAGCGCGGTCGCGGCGGTGCTCGCGATCTCCTCCGCGGCGACCACACCGTCGGGGTCGGTGAGTCCGATCAGTTGCGCGCGGTAACACGCCGCCCACGCCCCGAGCTGCTCGTTGTCACCGCTCAGTTCGTCGAGCGCGTCGACCAGCGGCGCGCCGGCCGTGACGTCTCCCGACGAGAGGAAGCACTCGCACGCAATGAGGAGCAGGTCGGCGCGGTCGTCGACGTCCGCGTCCGGCAACGCGGCCAGGGCCCGCCGCGCGAGTGCGCCGGCCGAGGTGAGGTCCTCACGATCCAGCGCGCGACGTGCCGCGACGGTCAGCAGCTCGGCCGCCCGTCGACCGAGGCGATCCGTATCCTCGTCCACCGTACCGAGCTCCATGCGGTAGCGGTGGGCCTGCTCGTAATGGAATGCGATCGCCGTCTCCTGCTCACCCACGAGGTCGGCCGCGATCGAGTCCGTCCACTCGCCGACGCGCCGGTGCAGCTCGGCGCGTGTCGTCTTGAGCAGCCGGCGGTAGGCGGCATCACGGATGAGCACGTGGTGGAACCGGTGCAGCGGGTCGTCGCCCCAGTAGCTCCCGGTCGGCTCGACCAGCTCCTTGCGGCGCAACCGCTCCAGCACTGCCGTTACCGCGAGGTCGTCGCCGGCCAGTTCGCGGAGCGCGCCGACGCTGAACTCGGCCCCGACGACCGACGCGAGTTCCAGCACCCGCAGCTCCTCGGTCGGCAGTCGCTCGACGCGCGTCGCGAGCAGCGACTGGATGGTGGGTGGCACCTCGATCGCTTCCGCGTCGATGGCCAGTTCCCATACGCCGTCGTCCCGACGCCGGATCACCGCGTCGTCGACGAGCATGCGGACGAGTTCGCGCACGAACAGCGGGTTGCCGTCGGTCGACACCGGCAGGCGGTTGATGAGCTCGCTCGGGAGCGCGCTCCCGAGTAGGCCCGACGCGAGCTCGGCGGTCGCCGATGCGTCGAGGCCGTCGAGCGCGAGCACGTCGGCGACGCGACGCCCCGGTTCGGTGAGCGCGGGGCGCAGCTCGCGCAGCTCGGGGCGGGCGAGGCACACGAGCAGCACCGCCGCCGCCTGCACCCACTCAGCGAGGTGCTCGAGCAGATCGAGCAACTTGGGCTCGGCCCATTGGATGTCGTCGATGACCACCACGAGCGGCCGGTCCGTCGCGAGCGACTCGACCACGCGCCGTATTCCCCAGAACGTCTCCTCCACCGACCGGGCCGGGGCGGCGCCGAGCACGCCGGCAATCACGTCGACCACTCGGGCGCGGTCGGTGTCATCGTGCACGAGCGCGCCGATCCGGTCGCGAGTGACGTCCGCTGCATGGTCGCCGTCTTCGAGCTCGGCCAGGCCGGCCGCCTCGCGGACCAGGTCGGCGAACGGCGCAAACGTGGCGCCGCCGGAGCGGTCGCAGCGGATCTCGTAGGTCGTCGCTTCCTCCGCAGCGGCGAGCGAGGATGCGAGCTCGCGCGACAACCGTGTCTTTCCCATGCCCGGCGAGCCGAGCACCGTGACGAGCACCGCAGAGGCGTCGGTGCGCGCGCGGTCGAAGGCGGCGCGCAGACGGGTCGTCTCTCCCACTCGCCCGACGAACGGGGCGACCGGATCCGTCGTCGCGGCGCCGGTACCGATCACCTCGTAGGTGCCGACCGGACCGGCCCGCCCGGCGACCGTGACCTCACCGAGCGGCTCGTACGCGAGGTCGCCACGGGTGATGCGCCACGTCTCGTCGCCGACGAGCACGTGCCCCGGCCGGCACGCCTTCTCGAGCCGCGCCGCAACGTTGAGCGCGTCCCCGACGAGATCGGCGTCACCGGCGGCGATCACCACCTCGCCGGTGTTGATCCCGACCCGCAGCGTCAGCGGCTCGCCGTAGCGGGCGAGCACATCAGCGGCGAACTCCTCGAACCGGCGCTGGACGTCGACGCCGGCAAGTGCCGCCCGCCGCGCATCGTCCTCGGCGACCTCGGGGATGCCGAACGTGGCCATCATCCCGTCGCCCATGAACTTGGCGACCGTGCCGCGGTGCGCGTCGATCGTCTCCTGGAGCAGCGCGTGATACTGCGCGAGCACCACGCGGGAGATCTCCGGATCGGTGCGCTCACCGAAGCCGGTGGAACCCCCGAGGTCGGCGAAGAGCACCGTCACGGTCTTGCGGACGGCGCCCGCGGCGACCGGCGCAGCGGGTACGACGGTCGGAACCGCGTCGAGTGTCGTGCCGCACTGGTCGCAGAACGAGAGCCCGGCGTCCAGCTCGGCCTTGCAGTTGGGGCAGTGACGGGCGAGCGGGGACCCACAGCCACCACAGAACCGCGCGTTGGCGCGATTCACGGTGCCGCACAGACCGCATTCCACCGGTGTCCTACCCCCGTCGTCGAAGCTCGGCCCGATCGTACCGATCCCCGACGGAGCGCGGCTCGGGGCGGAGCAAACCGGTCAGGACCCCTCGGCGGTGAGGTACCGGCGTTCGAGCTCGGCGACCGCGGCGAGCATGTCCTCGGCGTCGAACATGACGTTCGCCGTCGTCCGATCGTCGGCGTCGACCTCGACGACCGCGAGCAGCGGCAGGTCGAAGCCGTCGGCCTGGTGCCAGGTGCGTCGCACCAGGGCGAGCCCCGCACCGCGGACCGCGATCGGGATCGTCGTCACCGTCGTGAACCCGACGTCGACCAGGCCGCGGACGAGCTCCAACAGCTCCTCGCGACCGGCGGTGACCCCCGAACTCACACCGGTGCGCCGGTCGTCGTTGACGATGTCGTCGGCGTAGGACGCGGCCATGGCGTCCCAGTCCCGGGCCGCGAACGCTGCGTTGTACCGGTCCTGACTCCTGGTGGCACGGTTCGACAGCGCGGTCGTACTGACCGGTGACTCGGCGGCCTCGAGCTCCTCGAAGCGGGCAAGCGCCTCGGCGATCTGCTCGGGTTCGAACAGCTCGCTGTGGGTGGACCGCCCGTCGCGCATATCGGAAAGGAACAGGCTCGGACGCTCGATCTCCGCACCGTCCTTGGACGTCCCGTACGCGACCTGGTGGGTCAGCGCCCAGGCGCGGCCGATCGCGAGGTACTCGGCTTCGAACGCCACGATGTCCGGGACGAGTTCGATCAACCCCTGCGCGTACGCGACAATCTGCTCGGCGGTATGGAGCGTCGTGCCCGCGCTCACCAGCCGATGGTCGACACTCTCGACCTCGTCGGCCACGACGCGGCGGACCCCGTCCCAGTCCCGCGCGTTGTAGCTACGCCAGAACTCCATGCTCGGCCGGATCATCCACGCGTGCTCGGCACCCTCGCCTTCGACGTACCACTCGTCGAGCAGTGCGACGGCGGCGGCGAGATCCTCTTCGTCGAAAGCGACCAATGTCTCAAGTCGACCGTCGCGGTCGAGCGCGGCGAGGAGGGACATCGTGCTCTGCGCCCCCGTGTCGGTGACCATTCGAGCCTCGAACAGTGCGAGACCCTCGCCGCGGACTGCTCGCGGCTCGACGGCCACGTCGTCGTACACCGCGAACATCGACGTCCACACGGTGGCCATACCCTCGGCGCCCGTGAGCGGCGGGAGCGGCGGGAGCGAGATGACCCCACGTCGGTCCACCACCTCGACCTCAGGCGAGAACATCGCGGTCGACAGGTCCGGTGCGAACCGACCGGTCCACAGCACACGCGCCATCAGCCGGACGGCGTCGTTGTCGATCGTCGGGGTGCGGGGGTCGGCGTCGGCCAGCTCCTCGAAGCGTGCTCGGGCCGCTGCGTGGTCGTCGGGGTCGTACCAGTCGACGAGCCGCATCCGACCGGCCACGAATTGCGTGACCCAGTACAGCTGGTACTCGACCTCGGTCCCGTACACCGCGCTGTCCCCAAGGGATTCGAGCAGTCCCATGACCGCGTTGCCGCGCACCTCGACGGTCCGGAAGTAGGACCGGTCCGTAGCGATCTGTTCGGCGCGCGCTTCGAGAACTCCTCGGACTCCCTCGAAACCCATCGTGCCCAACCCGAGGCTGCGGTGGTCGGTGAACGAGACCGCCGGGTCGACGAGCGCCAGGGTGGCAGCCCGGTCGAGCTGCGCCATGGATCGAACGAAATCCCCGCACCGTCGGATCATGTACGCGTCGGCCGCGCCCTCGCCCGCGCAGTACCGGTCCTCCATCTCCTGCATCGCGCCCGTGAGGTCGTCCTCGTCGAACAGGACCGTCGCAAGGATCCGGCCGTCGTCGTCGATCTCACCGACACCGATCATCGCGACCTCGAACCCGTTCGCACTGACGAACCGAGCCCGAGTGACGCCCAGTCGCTCGCCGCGGATCGCCAGCACCGCGTCTGTCACGATCTCGTCGAACACCTGGATGAGATCCTCCGCTGCCGCGAGGAACTCGTCACCCGAGGTGGTGGGGCCGAACGTCACCGAACGCCGATCCAGCGCTTCGTAGCCGGGCGCGATCAGCGCCAGGATGCCCTCGCTGTCGCCGGCATTCGTCCGAGCCCCGAACTCTTCGGCACGTCGCGTCGCCAGGTTCTCGAGCTTCGGAGCGTCTGGAACGACAGAAGCGGCCGGCGACGCCGCAAGCTCGTCGAAGCGGGCGAGCGCGGCGTCCCAGTCCTCGACCGGGAAGAACTCCGAGCGGTCGATCAGGCCGTCGACACCCCGATGGCCGACGGCCACCGGCGTCCACTCGTACCGGCTCCCTTCAGCGGTCGTCCCGACGGCGTGGAACGACGTCAGCACGATGTCGCCGGACGCGATCACCTTTACGGGGATGACGACCGCGTCGGGGACCACCGCGACGAGGCTCTGCATCTGGTTCCGTACGAACTCGTCACGGCCCGCCGGTGCGAAGCCGAGCGGCGAGTGGTCAATCGTCACGAGGTCCGGCGACAGGCTCGCGGTGAACGCCTCCCAGTCGCGCCGGTTCAGTGCCGCGATGTTGCCGAGCCCGGCGACCTCCGCGTCCGTGGCCAGTCCGGAGGCGAGGTAGCGGGCGTCGAGCTCCTCGATCGCGGCGGCGAGGTCGTTCTCGTCGAAGGACACCATCGATCGGACCCGCGCTTCGTCGTCGGTCTCGAAGACCATGAGTGAGGTGAGCTCGAATCCCGACGCCGACCTCGAGCGAGTGCCGACGAGGGCGAGGTGGTCGCCCCGCACGGCGACGGGCTCGAACGCGGTGGGTCCGAAGGACTCGTCCTGGGCGACCATGTTCTCGCGCATCTGGTCGACGCCGTGGAGCGGCGGGAGCGAGACGCCAGAACGGCGGTCGTCGAAGCTCACGTCGGGAGCCAAGCTCGTCGCCCGGTCATAGTCGGGGTCGAGATCTTCCTGCCGACGGCCGTGCGCGAGCAACCGAATCACGGCGTTCTCGGCGCGCGGGTGGCGCGGGTCGGCCGTCGGTTCCGCGGCCAGCTCATCGAAGCGGGCAAGCGCGGCATCGAACTGCTCCGGCGCGAAGTACTCGATGCGGCGGATCGCGCCGGCGCCCCGCTCGTGGAGCACCAGCAGCGGCCAATGTTGCAACCCGCCGTGCTCGTCGGTGCCGACGGCATCGCTGATGCTCAGGAGCACCCGGCCCTGCACGAACAGCTTGCGCACAAGGTTCCGGACGTCCACCTGCCCGACGCGCGCCTGCATCAACTGGAGGTACCCGTCGAGGTCGCAGGTCGGCCACGGCAGCGGCCGGTGGTCGACGAACACGAAGTCCGGCGCCGCCCGTTCACGGAATCCCGCCCAGTCGCGTGCGTGGTACTCGCGGAAGCCCTCACGGCCGGCAGTGAGCACAGCGGCGTCCGGCGCGCCCTCGCCCTCGACGTACCACTCGTCGAGCAGGTCGATCGCCGCGACCTCGTCCTCGTCGTCGAAGTTCACCAACCGGACCACGCGGTCCGAGTCGTCGATCTCGATCGCCGTGAGGAGGACCGCCTCGTCGCCGGCCTCGTTGGACGACCGTTGCCGGTATGCGGCGACGCGATCGCCGCGCACCGCGACCGGCTCGACGACGAACCTGTTGAACTGCTCCAGCCAGATCTGCATGTATTCGGCCCAGGCGTCCTGGGACGTACCGGTCGGTACGGCGACCAGCCGACGGCGACCCTCCGGCACGAGATCCGGGTGGTACATCGCCCCCACCTCGTCGAGGCGACCATCCTCGACCAGGCGCATGCCCCGACGGACGAGCTGCATGGCGGCGTTGTCGATCTCGAGCGTCCGCGGGTCGGCCGCCGGCGCGGCGCACAGCTCGTCGAAGCGGGCGAGCGCGGCGTCCCAGTCGTCCTCGGCGAACAACTCGCCGTGGAGCGCACGACCGGCGTCGTCGACCACGAAGACCGTGTGGTTGACCCACTCGGCCTCGGCACCTTCCGCGGTGACGCCGCGCGACCACAGACGAGCCAGGAGCGCGCGCTCGCCGAAGTACACCTTCGTCACAGCGCTGGTGCGCTCGATGTCGCCGTAGGCCTGCGCCATCCGGACGAAGCCCCCCGCGTCGAGCGCGCCGAACGATGCTCGCCGACGGTCGACGTAGTCGAACTCGGGTGACGCCTCCGCCGCCATGGCGGCGATGTCGCCGGACTGCATCGCGCCGAAGCCGGTCGCGAACGTGGACAACAACGGCGCGTGCGGCGCGCCTTCGCCCGCGGTGTAGCGCGCGTCGAGCTCCGCGAGCGCGTCGGTGAGCTGGGTGTCCTCATAGTTGGCGAGGAACGCCGCGCGGTCGGTCGAGTCGTTCTCCTGCAGGGTCAGGATCACGAGCTCGTCTCCACCGGCGCTGCGGAACACCTGGCGGTACAGGGCAAGGCGCTCGCCCCGGACCGCGATCGGGTCCGCGGCCACCTCCACCAGGCCCAGCTCGTACATGGCCTGAAGGGAGTCGACGACGCCGGCGCCGTCGGCGTCCGGTGCGGCCACGGTCCGCCGCCGGTCGATTCGTTGGACACCCTCGTCGGACATGAACTCGCCGATGCGTGCCCGCGCCTCGTCGAACCGTCCGTTGCGAATGAGCTCCGCCCACGCGACACGGCGCCGGATCACCATATTCTCGACGCGTGGGTTCCGCAGCTCGGTCGGTAGCGCGGCAGACAGCTCGTCGAAGCGGGCGAGCGCCGCGTCCCAGTCCTCGGGGTCGTAGTAGTCGGCGCCCGTGTATCGGGCGTCCTCGTCGAACGTGGCGACGCTGAGGAAGGGCCATGCCACCTCAGTGCCGTGGGAGTCGACGCCGCGAACCGCGACCGCGGCGAGATACACGTTCGGCCGGAGGATGTACTTCGTCACCAGTGCGTTGAGACCGACGTCCTCGTACTCGGCGAGGGCGCGGCCGTACTCCGCTTCCCCGCCTTCCAGCCCGAACCGCTTGTGGTCGGTGAAGACCACACCGGGGGCGCACGTCGCCGCCAGCGCGGCGAAGTCGTTCGCCTCGGTCGCCGCAGCATTCTTGCGTGCGGTGGTCAGCATCGCGGCGTACGGCACACCTTCACCGGCGACGAACCGGTCGTCGAGCTCGGCGAGCGCGACGGCGAGGTCGTGCTCGTCGAAGTAGGCCATCCATGCGATCAGCCCGGCGTCGTCGAGTTCGACGACGTGCAGGAAGACCGTTTCGAGACCGTCGTCGCTGCTGACGACGGAGCGGTTGAGCGCCAAGCGCTCACCGCGCACCGCGATCTCCTCGACGGTCAAGCGATCGAAGACCTCGAGATAGGCACGGAAACCCTCCATGTACTCCACCGCGCCCCGCTGCAACGGCGGCGCCGCCACGATGCCCCGATGGTCGTTCCGCTGGAAGTCCGGCCGGTACGCGGCCAATGCCTCGTCGAATCGTCCGGCATTGACCAACTCGACGACCCGCTGCGACGTGCGCGACGCAGCGTTCTCCACGCGAGGCGTACGCGGGTCGGCGGTGCTCAACTCCTCGAAGCGGGCGAGCGCAGCGCCCCGGTCTTCGGCGGCGAACACCTCACTCCGGGCCGCCCGGCCGTCGGCGTCGATGGCGCCGACCATGTGGAACGACCAGTGGATCTCACCCCCGTTCGCGTCGACGGCGCGGTTGACCCCGGTGGCGAAGAGGACTCCGCCGCGGACCATCAGCTCCACGATGACCGCGTGGTTCGCGACGTCGCGGTACCCGGCCTGCCACTCGATGAAGCCGTCGATGCCGAGCGGAGGCGTGCCGAGGAGCGGGCGATGGTCGACGTAGAGGAAGCCGGGGCCGGCAATCTCGCGCATTGCGTCGAAGTCGAAGGCGTTCATCGCCCGGAAGAACGCCGCGTTCGTGGTGACGAGCCGTGCGTGCTCGGCAGCCTCGCCCTCGACGTACCACTCGTCGAGCAGCGCGACCGCGTCCAGCAGCGCGTCGGGGTCGAACCACGCACCGCGTACGAACTGTCCGCCGGGTCCGAGCTCACCCAGGACGAGCACCGCGTTCGTCCAGCTGCCGTAGTCCTGCGTCGAGTGCGCGAGGGCGAGGTTCGCCCCGCGGACGGCGACGACGTCACACGACACGTTGCGGCTCGGTCCGAGGTCGGCGGCGAACTCGAAGGAACCGACGAGCGCCTCCCGCCCGACGAGGTCCAGCCCGATGATCGGGCGCCGGTCGGCGAGCCGCACGTCGGCGGCGAACAGCTCCGCCATCTCCTCGAACCGCCCGGCGCCAAGGTGCTCCAGGAGCTGCACCATCAGCCGGGACGCGTCGTTCTCCAACGTCAGCGTGCCCGACGTGGCCGACGTTCCTGCGCCGAGCTCTTCGAGACGCGCCAGCGCGGCGTCGAGATCCGACTCGTCGAAGTACTCGAAGCGGCCGGGGCAGCCGACCGTGTGGAACGTGTACTCGTGGCGGTCACCCTGCCCGGCGGTCGCACGGACGTCGGCGGTGATGAGCGCGGCGTCGCCCCGCACGTGGAGCTCCCGGGCGACGATCGTCGCGTCGGGCGCCGTCTCGGCGAGGCTGCGCATCCGCGCGACGTAGGACTCGGGGCCCGCGTCCGGCCAGAGGCCACGGTGGTCGACGATCTCGTAGCCGCGCACGCTCTCGGCAAGGGCATCCCAGTGCCGCGCGTGGAACGCAGCGAGGTGGTCCACGATCAGCCGGATCGCGTCGGCGTGCTCGGCGCCTTCTCCGGCGATGTACCGGGCGTCGAGCTCCTTGACCGCGGTGGCGAGATCGTCCTCGCTGAAATGGGTGCTGGCGCACAACTGACCCTGCTCGTCGAGCTCGACCAGCGCGAGTGACGAACCATCGTCACCGGAGGAGCTTCGGGCACCCTGGTGCGTCAGCGCGAGGCGGTCGCCGCGGACGGCGATCGGCGCCGGCACCGACATCTCGAGGCCCTGCTCGCGGGTGAGCAGCATGTGCTGCGCGGCACCGGCCAGATCGTTGTCGCCGAAGTTCACGACCCGCCGCCGGTCGTCGAACCGGAGATCCTTGGCGACGAGATCCACGAGCTCATGATCGGCTCCAGCGGCGACCGCGCGGATGACGCGTTCGTGGAGACGGGTCGCCGCGTTCTCGACTCGCGGCGTGCGCGGGTCGGGGGTGCTCAGCTCGTCGAAGCGGGCGAGCGCGGCGTCCCAGTCGTCTTCGTTGAACAGCTCGGCCCGCTCGATCCGACCGTTCGCGTTCGTCGCGCTGACGGCGTGATTCACCCAGAGGACTTCGCCGCCGTCGGGATCTACGGCGTGGTTGACCGTCGTCGCGAGGGTCACCCGATCGCGAACCCGCAGGCTTGCGCAGACCGCCGACATTCGGACGTCGGCGTAGCTGGAGAACGACTCGATGAACCCGTCGAGGTCAAGGTGCGACTGTCCGAGGAGTCGGTGGTCGACGACGACGAAGTCAGGTGCCGCGAGGTTCCGCAACGCGTCGTAGTCGTGCGCATTGAAGGCCCGGATCCACGCGGCGTTGAACGCGACGGACTCGGCGTGCTCGGCGCCTTCACCGGCGATGTACCGGGCGTCGAGCTCCTCGACCGCGGCGGCGAGGTCCGACTCGTCGAACTGGACCAGCGCGCGCATCCGGCCGTGGTCGTCGAGCTCGACGACCGCGAACGACGAGAGGTCGTCACCGGTCGGTGTCTTGCGCGCGCTCCGGCGGCTCAGCACCAGGCGCTCGCCCCGAACGGCGACGGGCGTCGGCGGCGCCAACACTTGGCCTTCGTGGCGTCCCCACTCGAGATGCGAGGCCGAGGCTTCGAAGTCGCTGACGCCGAAGTTCACGACGTGCCGCCGGTCTTCGAAGACGAACTCGGGAGCGATCAGATCGCCCAGCTCGCGATCGGACCCCGAGAAAAGCATCGCAGCGACCCGAACGTCGACGCGGCTCGCGGCGTTCTCCACGCTCGACGCGTCAGCAGTCGCAGCGGGCCGCGATGGAGCCGGCTCCGCGACGAAGTCCTCAGCCGTGTCGAGGCGTTCGGCGGGGACGGTTGCACCCTTCTGCTCGTAGAGGCGCTTCGCGTCGGCCCGCGCCGCTCGCGCCCCGGCCGCGTCCCCGGCGCGACCGCGCAGCGCGGCAAGCGCGACGCACGCGTCGGCGTGGTCGATGACGAGATCCGTGCCGGCCGCGATCCCGACTTTCTCCTCGGCCCGCCTGACCGCGGCGGTCAGATCACCCCGCGCCGCGAGCACCTCCGCGCGCGCCACCCGCCAGCCGATCGCGGTCTTGAGGTTCTGGCCCGCGAGTGCCTCGCTCTCGGCTGCCATCAGCTCGGCACCGTCCACGTCGCCCTCGGCCAGCAGCGCGGTCGCGAGCAGCGCAGCCGCCTGACCGGCATCGGCGCCGACGCCCAGCGTTCCCAGTCCCTCGTAGGCAGCACGCAATGGAGCGATCGCACCGTGCGGATTCCCGGCGATCAGCTCGACCATGCCCGCGTAGAGCTCGGTCTGCGCGAGCCCGTGGTGCAGACCCAGCTCCTCGAGCGAGGCACGCGCCGAGGCGAGCATCGAGCGGGACACGTCGAAGCGGCCGCGCAGCGCCTCCAGCACCGCCTGGCACCGGTTCGAGGCGGCCTCCACCGATGGCGACGCGGTGGTGATGCGCAGCAGGCGCACCACGTCGAGACACCGGCCCCCGGCGCGGGCCACCGGACTCGGGCCGAACAGGGCGGCGTCCGGCGCAGCACCCAGCACCGCGGTGACGCGGCGGCGGTCGTCGGCGGCGCGGGCCGCGGCAAGCGCGAGGTCGAGCTCCAGCTCCGCATCACCGACGCGCCCGAGGCGCGCGAGCAACCCGGCGCGTACCTGGTGCGCTTTCGCCTGGCCGGACCCGTCGCCGAGCGCGGTCAACGCCTCCGCCGCGTCCTGCGCCTGGGCGTCGGCCGTGACCAGACCGTCGGGATCGGTGAGCCCGACGAGTTGGGCTGCGTAGCACTCGCCCCAGGCTGCGAGCCGAGGATCTTCGCCTGCCGTCCGCACCAGCTCCTCTACGAGCGGTCGGGCCGCAGCACCGTCTCCCGTCGCGAGCAGGCACTCGCAGCCCATCATCAGCAGGTCGGCCCGCGCCGCGGCGTCGGACTCAGGCAGCAGAGCCAGGGCACGGGCGCTCGACGCGCCGGCCGCGGCGAGGTCGTCGCGACCCAGCGCGCGCTGCGCGGCGATGGCGAGTAGCTCGGCCGCACGGCGTCCGAGTTCGGCGCCGAGGTCGTCGAGCGCGCCCAGCTCGCCCCGGTAACGGAAGGCCTGTTCGTAGTGGAACGCGATCGCGGTCTCGTGCTCGCCGATGAGATCCGCCGCGGTCCGATCGGTCCAGGCCGCGACCCGCTCGTGGAGATCCGCGCGCGTGGTCTTCAGCAACCGCCGGTACGCGGCATCACGGATGAGCACATGATGGAAGCGGTACACCGGCTCGTCGCCCCAGTAGGTACCGGTGGGCTCGACCAGCTCCTTCCGACGCATCGTCTCGAGCATCGGCACGATCGGAGCACGCGCGCCGGCCAGTTCACGCAGCGCGCCGAGGCTGAACTCCGCACCGACCACCGACGCCCGTTCGAGCAGCTCGCGTTCTGCCGCGGGCAAACGCTCCACGCGCGCGCCGAGCAGTGACTGGATCGTCGGCGGCACGTCGACCGCCTCCGCGTCGATCGTGAGCTCCCACTCGCCGTCGTCACGCTGCCGGATGACCCGGTCGTCGACGAGCATGCGCACCAGCTCGCGCACGAACAGGGGATTGCCGTCGGTGGACGACGGCAGTCGCTCGACCAGACCGGCGGGGAGGCGATCGGTGCCGAGCAGCCCGGCGGCGAGCGCCTCGGTGGCCGAGGCGTCGAGGCCGTCGAGCACGACGACCGCGGCGACCGGTCGGCCAGGTTCGGCGAGCGATGGCCGCACCTCGCGCAGCTCCGGGCGGGCGAGGCCGACCAGCAGCACTGCGGCGCCGGCAACCCACTCCGCGAGGTGCTCGATCAGGTCGAGCAACAGCGGCTCGGCCCACTGGATGTCGTCGATCACGACGACGAGCGGCTGCACTGCCGCGGTCGCCTCGATGAGCCGGCGCACGCCCCAGAACGTCTCCTCCACGGAGCGAGCGGGCGCCGCACCCACCAGCGCAGCGAGCACGTCGACGACCCGCGCGTGATCGGCCTCGGTCTCGGGCAGCAGGGTGCCGATCGCGGCGCGTGCCGCGTCGGCGTCGGCGTCCTCCCCCAGCCCGGCGGCGTCACGGATCAGTTGCGCGACCGGCGCGAAGGTGGCCTCGCCGGCGCGGTCGCACCGGATCTCCACCCGCTGGGCATCGGCGTGGTCGGCGAGATGCGAGCACAGCTCGCGTGAGAGGCGGGTCTTGCCGACACCCGGCGAACCGAGCACCGTCACGAGACGCGCCTTGGACGCGCGGCGCGCGTCGTCGAACACGCCGACCAGTCGTTGCATCTCCGCGTCCCGCCCGACGAAGGGTGTCGCGACGTCGGGTGTGGCATCGGTCTCGAGCGCGAGTTCGTAGATCGCGACGGGTTGCGCGCGCCCCGCCACGGTCACCTCGCCGAGTGCCTCGTACCCGACCTCGCCGCGGGTGAGCCGCCAGGTCTCCTCCCCTACGAGCACGTGGCCCGGGCGGCAGGCCTTCTCGAGCCGGGCCGCGACGTTGAGCGCATCGCCGATGAGATCAGCGTCGCCCGCGCCGATCACCACCTCGCCGGTGTTGATCCCGACCCGCAACGTGAGCGTCTCGCCGTAACGGCGATCGATCTCGGCCGCGAACTCGTGGAACCGCTGTTGCATCTCGGCGCCGGCGTCGATCGCACGACGGGCATCGTCCTCGGCGACCTCGGGGATACCGAACGTGGCCATCATCCCGTCGCCCATGAACTTCGCGACCGTGCCCGCGTGCGCGTCGACCACCCTCTGCAGGAGCGCGTGGTACTGGGCGAGCACCTGACGCGAGACCTCGGCATCGGTGCGCTCACCGAAGCCGGTGGAGCCCCCGAGGTCGGCAAAGAGGACCGTGACCGTCTTGCGGACCGCGCTCGGGACCGGGGCCGATGCCGGGGCCGATGCCGCGGCCGCCGCGGGCGCGTCGACCGGGCTCCCGCAACCGTCGCAGAACTGCGAGTCCGGGATCAGTTCGGCACCACAGGAGGCGCAGCGACGGGCGAGCACCTGGCCGCATCCACGACAGAACCGCGCGCCGTCCCGGTTGCCGGTACCGCACTGCCCACAATCCACTGCCGTCGTCACCCCCTGAGTTGGCCGGATCGTACCGGCGATCCCGCCAGGCCGAAATCGGCCGTCCGCCCGTCACACCGGGCGTGACGATGGCCTCAGACGGATGCCGCGCAGGCCCGGAAAGTAGGTTCGCCGCCGTGGCCCTCACCATCGGAATCGCCGGACTCCCCAACGTCGGCAAGTCGACGCTGTTCAACGCACTCACCAAGGCCGACGCGCTGGCCGCCAACTACCCGTTCGCGACCATCGAGCCCAACGTCGGCGTGGTCCCACTCCCCGACCCCCGCCTGAACGTGCTCGCCGAGATCTTCACGAGCAAGCAGATCATCCCGGCCACGGTGTCGTTCGTCGACATCGCAGGAATCGTCAAGGGCGCGAGTGAGGGTGAGGGGCTCGGCAACAAGTTCCTCGCCAACATCCGGGAGGCGGACGCCATCTGCCAGGTGGTGCGCGTCTTCGTCGACGACGACGTCATCCACGTATCCGGCCAGGTCGATCCGAGCGACGACATCGAGGTCGTCCACACCGAGTTGATGCTCGCCGACCTGCAGACGATCGAGAAGGCGATCCCGCGGATCGAGAAGGAGGTGAAGGGCAAGAAGACCGAGCGCGCCGTGCTCGAGGCCGTCCTCGCCGCCCAGGCCCTGCTCGAAGCCGGCACCACCCTCTTCTCCGGCGCCGAGGCCGCCGGGATCGACGTCAGCCTGCTCCGCGAGTTGTCACTGATGACCGCGAAGCCGTTCATCTACGTGTTCAACGTCGATGAAGGTGGCCTCACCGACACCGCGCTCCAATCGGAACTCCGCGCGCTCGTCGCGCCGGCCGACGCGGTGTTCCTCAACGCCAAGCTCGAAGCGGAGTTGCTGGAACTCGACGCCGAGGACGCGGCCGAGTTGCTCGAGAGCGTGGGCCAGACCGAGCCCGGGATGAACCAGCTCGCGCGCGTCGGCTTCCATACCCTCGGGCTTCAGACCTACCTGACCGCCGGTCCCATGGAGGCCCGGGCCTGGACCATCCACCAGGGCTGGACCGCACCCCAGGCCGCCGGCGTGATCCACACCGACTTCCAGCGCGGCTTCATCAAGGCCGAGGTCGTCAGCTTCGACGACCTCGTCGCGGCCGGGTCGATGGCCGAGGCCAAGTCCCGCGGCCGGGTGCGCATCGAAGGCAAGGACTACGTGATGGCCGACGGCGACGTCGTGGAGTTCCGTTTCAACGTCTGACGGCGCGTCCCGTCGACTCGGCTCAGACCGGTCGACAGAACCCGGCGAAGTTCGACTGCTCACCCGCGGGGCACGGCGGAGTCGCGGTCAGCTCGTGGACCTCGGCCGCGGCCGGTGGATCGATCGGCGGAACGCTGTCGTACCCGCTGAACGTCTCGTCCCACATGACCCCGGCCGTGCTGCGGTAGAGGACGCGACTCACCCGCCCCGAAGTCAGCCACACCTTCCAGTGGCGCCCGGGCGCCCCGCCGCTGGGAGCCTCGTCGAACGTGTAGGTGGTACCGACCCGAACGACCGGGCTGGCGGACTGCGCCACAATCACGGTCGCCATGAAATCGGGGTCGCCGCTCCCCCCCTTGTCGGACTTCGCCCACCCCTGGGTCCCGAAGGCTCCGCCGTGGAAGTACGCGGCGTCGCCGGCGGTGATCCGCTCCACATCACCGGAGACCATGCGGCTGCGGTCCGGACCCACGAACGATCCCGACGCGTGGGCAACCGGCTGCTTGCCGGTGCGGGTCGTGATGGCAAAGTTGAACGAGGTCGCGGCGATCACCGCCTTCATGGCGCTGTGGAACTCGGCGTCGATGGCCGCGCCCGATTGACCACCCGACGGCGTACCGGGCTTCGAACTCGTCGTCGACCCTGATGAGCCCGACGACGACCCGCAAGCCGCGACGAAGACCGCGGCCGCCACCGCGGCCAGGGCGCGACGTACGTCCTTCGGTCCCGTGTTCCGCTCCGTGCGACTACGGCTGGACCGGTGCATCGAGTCCCATCATCTCGCGGAAATCCGCGGTCGTGTTGGTCACCGGGAACGGCTCCGCGGGAACGGGCAGGTTCAGCGCCGCACAGATCGGGCCCCAACCGTCTCCGGGCGTCCAGTCGATCAGGCGCTCGGCCGGGACCTCGGCCCGTACCTCGGCGTTGTGGCGCTCGTAGGCCGCGATCATCGCGTCCTTGTTCTCGAAGTCGTCGCTGAACCGGTCGTGCAACGCCCGCCGCACGGCTTCCATCCACGGCCGGAGCTCGGGCTGGACCCGATCGAACGAGAGGAAGATCGTGTTCGACGCGCTCGTGTACCAGCCTTCCGCGTCGCGCGTCGAGAGCAGCACCGGCGCGTCCGGATACGCCGCCGCGTTCTCACGCCAGAAGAGCGAACCGGGGAAATCGACCATCGCGGTGAAGTCGTCCATCACGACGCTCCAGTCGGTCGGCTGCCCGTCGATCGCACCCATGAAGTAGGCGATCTGGTCCGGGCGACCGAACATCTCGACCATGTGGTGACAGGTGCCGCCGAGCAACTGCTCCAGCGCCACCTTGAGGGAGTGCGTCCCCGTCCGCCCGACCCCGGCTCCCACGATCTGCAACGCCATTGCGACTCTCCGATCACCTGCGGCGCCGCGGATGCGCGCCCGAGGCCCGCATCATTGCCGACCGTCGACGATCCTGTCTGTGCAGCCTGATCAGACCTGATGCAGAGAGCAGGAGTAGGTGGTCCGACCGCCGACGGTGCGGCGCAGCATCGGCGCGCCGTCGCGCGGACACATCGCGCCCGGGATCCGGGCGATCATGTGGTCGCCGGTGTGCGACCCACCGCGCCGGCCGAGGGTACGAACGGTCACAGAGATCGCCCGGGCCACGCGCCGCACGTCGTCGTCGGTGAGGGTCGCCGCAACCCGCGCCGGGTCCACGCCGGCACGGAACAGGACCTCGTCGGTCAGCAGGTTGCCGAGCCCCGCGATGCGCGACTGGTCCATGAGCACGGCCTTGACCGGCGCTTTGCTGCGGCCGAGCAGCGCGCGGACGAACTTCAGGTCGACGGCGGCGGCGTCGGGGCCGAGCCGCGCTTCGTCCGGATCGAGCTCCACGGCGCCGAGCCGGCGCGGATCGCGCAGGTACAACGAACCTCCGTCGACGAACGTCATCCCGAACCGGCGCCACGCCGGGTTGTCGCCGTTCGCCGCGTACAGCAGCGGATCACCGGCGGCTTCGTCGTCGATCACCACCCGCCCGCTCATCCCGAGGTGCATGGCGAGCGTCGGGCCATCGCGGTTCGTATCGCACAGGAGCAGTTTTCCTCGCCGCCGCGCGGTCACCAGTGTCCGTCCGGTCAAGGCGGTCTCCACCGCGGCCGGCGTGAGGCCTCGCTTGAGGAACCAGGTGTCCGGCGCGTGGACCACCGCGATCTCGCGGTCGAGCGCGCGCGCCTCGATCAGCACACGCGCGGTTTCGGCCTCCAACATCTCCGGCACGACGACTCAGCCGTTCTCGCGGCCGACGACGTGGGGGGCGACCTCGTCCATGAGCCGGCGGTTCGCGGCAATCAGCTCGGCCGAATCGGCGTCACGCGAGCCGCCGATCACCACGATGCGCTCGATGCCGAGGTCCACCAGCGCCTGCAACCGACGCACACATTCCGCCGACGGTCCCACCACCCCGAAGCGGTCGACGAACTCGTCGGGCATCACGGCCTGGTGACCGGCTTCGGCCTTGCCGTGCCCGTCGAGGTCGTACGACGCACCCAACTGCTCGTAGGTCGCGGCATCGGGAAGGTCGGCCGACAGTGCCCCCGGCATCCCCGAGAAATGGGCGAACGATCCGAGGCCACCACGGACGAGGGCGCGGGCCTGCGCCAGGTCGGGGTGGGCCACCACGTTCACGTACACACCGAGCGACAGGGTCATCGGGTCCAGGCCGGCGTCCTCGCGCGCGCGGCGTGCAGTCGCGATCGCGGACGCGACGCGCTCCGGCTCCGCGCCGACCGCGAAGGTGATCCGCTCCGCACACCGCGCGCCGATACCGATGACCTTCGGGCCGGTCGCGGCCACGTCGACCGGGACCTTCGCCTCGCCCCCGGCCCCGATCCATTCGCCGCGGCTCTTGATCCCGTCGCCGAGGTCCGCCACCTCGCCCCGGAGGTACTGCTGCACGACGGTCACGTACCGCTCGAACGCGGCTGGCGTCTCCGGCGCGCGGCCCAGGTGCGCGAGCGACGAATCACCCCGCCCGATGCCGAGCACGGCCCGGCCACCCGAGACGACCTGCACCGTGGCGATCGCGGCGGCGGTCACGGCGGGATGACGGGTCACAGGGTTGGTCACGCCCGTGCCGAGTTGCAGCGTCTCGGTCGCGGCAGCCGCGAGACAGAGCGACCCGTACACGTCCGCCGCCAGGTTCTGGGTGTCGGCGAACACCATCCCGTCCCAGCCCACCGACTCGGCGAACTGCGCGATCCCTGCTTGGCCGCCCGCCATCGGGAACGTCAGCATCCACCACTCGGGGCGCGCCGCCATGGTTCCTCGCCGCGCTCCGGTCGAGCCCGCGTCAGACGTTCGTGATCGCGCCGGTTTCGGCGCCCTGCGCGAGTCGGGCGTACTTGGCCAGGAATCCGCTCGTGTACCGCGGCTCGGGGAGCTTCCAATCGGCCCGGCGCGCTTCGAGTTCCGCGGCATCGACCATGAGGTCGATCGTGTGCGCGGCGGCGTCGATCACGATCCGGTCACCGTCGCGCACGAAGGCGATCGGGCCACCGTCGACCGCCTCGGGGGCGACGTGGCCGACACAGAAACCGTGGGTGCCGCCGCTGAAGCGACCGTCGGTGATCAGCGCCGCGTCGGCGCCCCGGCCCGCACCCTTCATCGCGCCGGTCACCGCGAGCATCTCGCGCATCCCCGGTCCGCCCTTGGGTCCTTCGTACCGGATCACCACGATGTCGCCGGGGTTGATCTTCCCAGCGAGGATCGCCTCCATGGCGAACTCCTCGCCGTCGAAGACGCGCGCGGTGCCGTCGAACTGCAGCGAGTCGAGACCCGCGACCTTCACCACGCCACCGTTGGGCGCCATCGAGCCCCGCAGGATCGCGATCCCACCCTGCGCGTTGATCGGCGCGTTCAGCGGGTGCACCACCTCGCCGTCGGGTGCGGGCGGATCGAGGTCGTCCAGGTTCTCGGCCATGGTCTTGCCCGTCACGGTCATGCAGTCGCCGTGGAGCAGCCCGGCTTCGAGCAACTCTCGCATCACCACCGGCACGCCACCGATGCGATCGATGTCGAACATGTGGTACTGCCCGTGCGGCTTCGTATCGGCAATGTGGGGAACCCGCGCGCCGATGCGGTTGAAGTCGTCGAGAACGAGATCGACACGCGCCTCGTTGGCGATCGCAAGCAGGTGGAGCACCGCGTTGGTGGAACCACCGAGGGCCATCACCACGGCGATGGCGTTCTCGAACGCGTCCTTGGTCATGATGTCGCGCGCCCGGATGTTGCGCTCGATCAGGTTCATGACTGCCCGCCCGGATTCGAACGCGAAGTCGTCGCGCCGGCGATCGACCGCGGCGGGCGACGCACTGCCCGGCAGGCTCATCCCGATCGCCTCACCGACCGACGCCATCGTGTTCGCGGTGAACATCCCGGCACACGAACCCTCGGTCGGACAGGCCCGCTTCTCGATCTCGCCAAGTTCGTTCTCGGTGAGCGTGCCGGCCGCGCATGCGCCGACGGCCTCGAACACGCTGACCACGTCGAGCGCCTGGTCCTTGTACCGACCGGGCAGGATCGATCCGCCGTAGAGGAACGCCGACGGCAGGTTGAGGCGCGCCGCCGCCATCAGCATCCCCGGGAGGCTCTTGTCACACCCCGCGAACGTGACCAACGCGTCGAGTCGTTCGGAGTGCATCACACACTCCACCGAGTCGGCGATGATCTCGCGGCTCACCAGCGAGCCCCGCATGCCCTCGTGCCCCATCGAGATGCCGTCGCTCACCGCGATGGTGACGAACTCCAACGGGAACCCGCCGGCATGCCGCACGCCGTCCTTCGCCCGCTTGGCCAGCCGGTCGAGCGGAAGGTTGCAGGGCGTCACCTCGTTCCAGCTCGACGCCACCCCGACCTGGGATTTCCCCCAGTCGTCGTCGGTCATCCCGACCGCCCGCAACATCGCCCGGGCCGGCGCCCGCTCCATGCCGTCGGTGACTTCGTGGCTGCGGGGCTTCATGTCGGTCATGCCGAGCAGCGTACGCCCCGGCCCTGATGGGTTCCGGTTCGATTCGCCACCCGCGATCGGGTGGGCGTGACCCACGTCCGGAACCCGCGCCCGGTCCGGGTGTCCACGCTGGGGGCGACATGATGGGGCCCGCATGAAAGTCGACGCGCCGCTGGTGGCCGCAAACCTGCACGACGTCCCGGCCGTGGCCGCGCGCGTCGAGGCCGACGCGTTCGACGGGCTCTACACCTTCGAGGGCCCGCGGGACCCGTTCCTACCCCTGATGCTCGCCGCCGAGCACACCGAGCGTGTGGAGCTGATGACCGCGGTCGCGATCGCGCTCGCCCGCAACCCGATGACGGTCGCGCAGCTGGCGTGGGATCTCGACGCGGCGTCGGGTGGCCGCGCGATCGTCGGCCTGGGTTCGCAGATCAAGGCTCACATCGAGCGCCGGTTCTCGATGCCGTGGTCGGCTCCCGCGGCACGTATGGGCGAGTTCGTGCGGGCGGTGCGGGCGATCTTCGAATGTTGGGAGCACGGCACCCCGCTGGAGTTCGAGGGCGAGTACTACCGCCACACCCTCATGACCCCGTTCTTCACCCCGGAGCGCCCCACCACGGGGGCACCACGGATCTTCCTCGCCGGCGTCGGGCCCGAGATGACCCGAGCTGCCGGGACCGAGGCCGACGGGTTCTTCGCGCACCCGTTCAGCACGCCCGACTACCTCCGGGACCGCACGATTCCCGCGTTGCGCAGCGGCGCGCGTGGAGCGAGCAGTGGGTTCGAGATTGCCTGGCCGGTGATGATCGCGACCGGCGCCGACGACGCTGGGCGCGCCGCGGCGGAACTCGCGACGCGGGCCCAGATCGCGTTCTACGCGTCCACTCCCGCGTACCGTCCGGTGCTCGACCACCATGGGTATGGAGACCTCCAACCGGAGTGCCACCGGCTGAGCAAGCTCGGTGCGTGGGAGCCGATGATCGAACTCGTCGGCGACGACGTCTTCGATCTCATCGCGGTCCGGGGCACACCGGCAGCGTGCGGGCGCGAGTTGGCGCGCCGAACGGTCGGACTCGTCGATCGGGTCGCGGTCAACGCCCCGTACACCGCCGCGCCCGAGGTGTGGGCCGAGGTCCTCAAGGAGTTCCGGACACATGCCGAGGACTCCGGGCCCACGGCTTCGGGAGCACGATGAACCATCGCATCGCCACCGCGGAGGGACTCTTCGAGCCTGCGCGCGGGTCCGCCCCGACGGTGCCCGGTCCGGTCCGTGTCTTCGGCGACGTCGTGGTGGCGGGGAGCCGGCGTGTCCTGTGGCACGGCGAGCGCGGGTGGACCGAGATCGGCACGGCCGGCGGGGTGCTCTGCGCGATCGACGCACCGGGCGGCGTGATCGTCGGGACCGAGGGTGCCCATCTGCTCCGCCACACTCCCGACGGACTCGAGCCGATCCGCGGCTTCGAGACGGTCACCGGTCGCGACGCGTGGTACACGCCATGGGGCGGGCCGCCGGAGGTCCGCTCGCTCGCCTGCACGCCCGACAACGTGCTCTTCGCCAACGTCCATGTCGGCGGGATCGCAAGATCCGCGGACGGCGGTCGCACCTGGACACCGACGGTCGACATCGGCGACGACGTCCACCAGGTGCGCTCGGTCTGGGGCCGCGACGACCTCATCCTGGCCGCGAGCGCAGTGGGTCTGCTCGTCTCCGAGGATGCGGGGATCACGTGGCGGGTGCACGCCCGCGGGCTGCACGCCACCTACTGCCGCGCGGTCGCGGTGCCCGACGACGCCATCCTGATCAGCGCGTCCGAGGGTCCACGCGGGCATCAGAGCGCGGTCTACCGCACCAACATCCACGCCAACGAGCGCTTCGAGCGGGTGACCGACTGGATCGACGGCAACGTGGACAGTCACGCGCTCGACGCCGTGGGAACCGACGCGGCATTCGGCACCCCGCGCGGCGAGGTCTACGAGTCGGTCGACTCGGGCAGCACCTGGACCCGCAGCCATCAGGGCCTCGCGCCGGTCACGAGTCTCAGCATCGTCGCCTGAGACCGATCGCCGGGTTCAGGAGGGCGGGGCCCACTCCCGGGCCAGGACCCGCCGCGCGATGGGTTCGAAGGTCGCGAGGGGTTCGCTGTCGTAGTCGGGATCGAAGGAGACTTCGTCGTACAACGCGGTGAACTCCGCGGTCCGGTCGTAACACGGATGCCCGAGGAACTTGTCTCGCGCGTTCGGGTCGATGTCGAGGTAGGTGCCGTAGAAGTACACCTGGAACACCGGGTGGTTCGCCAGCATCCACCGGTTGGGCTCGGACACGAATGGAGCGAGCATCGCGGCCACGACCTCGCCGTGGTTCAACGGTCCGAGCGATTCACCGATGTCGTGGAACAACGCGCAGACCACGTACTCGTCGTCGCGGCCGTCCCGCTGCGCGCGGGTGGCCGCCTGCAGTGAGTGCTCGAGACGGGAGATCGGGTAGTTGACGTCGGCGCCGAGATCGCCGAGCAGCCCCAACAACAGGTCGGGCAGCGTGGCGAGATTGTGTTCGTGCACACGCTTGAGGACCTCGTAGTCATCGCGTGTGCCCTCGTCCATGCGCCGGAAGCGCATCTTCCCGATGGCGTCCGATTCCGGGTGTGGCGACGGCGTGTCCATGGCTACCGGGTGTCGACCGCTCGGAACAGCTCGGCCGAGCTCGAGTCGGGCAGTTCGGCGACGACGGCATTCGCCTGGGCCCAGTCGCGCAGCAGCGTCTCGATCCGGTCCGGGTCCGAGATCTGGCTCGTGTGCGAACACAGGGCCTTGAGCTTGGCGTCGAGCACGTCGGTGATCTCCACGTACACGTTGGGGTCGGGGCGGGCCATGATCCAGAGCTGCGGAACCGACCACGGTTCGAGCGCCTCCGTCGCGAGCAGCTCGGGGTGGGCGAAGGGGTTGCGCGCGTCGGGATAGACCGCGGCGATCGCCGCATCACCGGTGGCGAGATGGTCGGGATGGCTCGCGTAGATGCGGTCGTACAAGCGATCGGGTGACTGGGTGACCACCCGTTGCGGACGGACCTGGCGCATCACCCGGGACAGGTCGCGCCGCAGTTCGAGGGTGGCCTCGACGCGACCGTCGGGATAGTGGAGGAACCGCAGGTCGTCGACCCCGACCACCCGCGCCGCCGCCGTCTGCTCCGCCTCACGCATCCGCGCCATGTCCTCGCGCGACTGGTTCCGGTCCTCACCGCCGGCGTCGCCGCTCGTGACCAGGCAGTAGGTGACCTCGATCCCCGCGTTGGTCCACATCGCCACCGATCCGGCGACGCCGAAGTCGATGTCGTCGGGGTGGGCCACCACGACGAGGATCCGTTCGATGCCCTCGTCCGTCGCGTATTCGGGAATCTCCACTACTGCAGCCTCTCGTCGAGCAACCGGTTCAGCGTCTGCGGGTTGCCCGAACCCTTCGAGGCCTTCATGACCTCACCCATCAGGAACCCGCGCTTCTTCTTGCGCAACTTGTCGTCACCGCCTCGGTATTCCTCGACCGTGGCGGCATTGGCGATGAGGATCTCGTCCACCAACGCTCCGAGGGCTCCCTCGTCGTTCACCTGCGCCAGACCCCGCTCCTCCACCACCGCACGCGGGCGCTTCGGTTGGCGCAGACACTCCGCGAGCACGTCCTTCGCGAGATTGCGCGAGAGCGTGCCGTCGCTGACGAGTCCGATCAGTTCGGCCAGGGCGTCCGGCGTGAAGGGGAGCACCGCCGGCGACAGTCCCGTCTCGTTCAGGTACCCGAGGATCTCGCCGTTGGTCCAGTTGGCGACGTCCTTTCCGGGCGCGCCCGCCGCCACCGCCCCCTCGGCGAAGTCGGCGAGGCCCGGACTCTCGATCAGGGTGCGGGCGTCGATCTCGCTCACGCCCCATTCCTCGATGAACCGCGCGCGTCGAGCCGCCGGGAGTTCACCGACCGCGCTCCGGGCCCGTTCGCGCATCGCATCGGTGGGCACGACCGGGACGAGATCGGGTTCGGGGAAGTACCGGTAGTCCTCCGAGCCTTCCTTCGACCGCATCCCGTGGGTGATCCCGGCCGACTCGTCCCAGTGCCGCGTCTCCTGCACCACGCGTCCACCCGACTCGACCAACGCCACCTGGCGCTCGATCTCGTATTCGATGGCCCGACCCAGGGACCGCACCGAGTTCATGTTCTTGATCTCGGCCCGCGTCCCGAGCGTCTCGGTCCCGACAGGTCGCACCGACACGTTGGCGTCGACGCGCATCGAACCCTCTTCCATCTTCACGTCCGAGACGCCGATGGCCTCGAGCACCGCGCGCAGTTCCAAGACGTAGCCCTTCGCCTGCTCGGCACTGCGGATGTCGGGCCGGCTCACGATCTCCATGAGCGGCACGCCCGCGCGGTTGTAGTCGACGAGGCTGTGGTCGGCATCGTGGATGCGACCGCCACCACCGACGTGGGTGGTCTTGCCGGTGTCCTCCTCCATGTGCGCGCGCTCGATACGGATCCGCGTGCCGTCGACGTCGAGGTAGCCGTCCGCGCAGATCGGCGAGTCGTACTGCGACGTCTGGAAGTCCTTCGGCATGTCCGGGTAGAAGTAGTTCTTCCGGTGGAAGATCGACCGCTCCGGCACGTCGAAATGGAAGGCCTCGCCGAGGCGCAGGGCGAACTCCACCACCTGCTCGTTCAGCACCGGCAGCGAACCCGGCAGGCCGAGACACACCGGGCACACATTGGTGTTCGGCTCGGAGCCGAACTCGTTCGGGCAGCCGCAGAACAGCTTCGTCGCGGTGGCCAACTCGACGTGCACCTCGAGCCCCATGACGGCTTCGTACTCCATGTCAAACTTCCGATCCATGAACGACGATCTGAATCCGCAGCGATTCGCAACGCATCGCGCCACCCTCTCGACCGGGGCGACCCTTGCCTACCTGCGGGAGGGAATCGGCGGGGTACCGCTCCTGCTCGTCCACGGCTGGCCCGAGACGCGGCGTATCTGGTGGCGCAACGTGGAGCCGCTCGTCGCCGCGGGCTTCGAGGTGATCGCCCCCGACCTGCGCGGCTTCGGCGACAGCGACGTCGCGCCCGACGACCACTACGACGTCGCCACCTTCGCGATCGACCTCCATGCGCTCGTGCACGAGGTACTCGGTCACACGACGAGCTTCGCGGCCGGCGGTGACGCGGGCGGTCCGATCGTGTACGACCTGTCGCTGCGCTATCCCGGCTTCGTCCCGAAGCTGTGCTTCTTCAACACGGTCACGCCCGTGCTGACGAACGGCGAGTACGAGGCCGCGGGCATCCCGCCCGACGCCGACCGTGCGACGCGCGCGACCGCCGACTACTTCATCCGCCAGGCCACGGACGCCGACGCCCTCGCGGCCGAGCTCGACACACCGGCGCGTCGACGCGCGTACGTGGCCGGGATGTACGGCCACCGGCTCTGGGGCTCGCCGACCGCATTCGATCGCGATGCAGTCGACTTCATGACCGAACCTTTTGCCGACGGCACCAAACTCCGCGCCAGTTTCGGCATCTACGAATCGTCGACCGGCGCTCGTCCGTTCCTGGAACTGCCGCGCTTCCTCGAGACCAACGACGTCCCCACCCTCGTGCTCTACGGGCCGGAGGACAACGTGGTGCCGACTAGCTTTCCCGAGCGGTGCGCAGTGGCCTTCACTCAATGCGTCGGGCCGTTCGTGGTGCCCGGCGCGGGCCACTTCCTCCAGTGGGAAGCCGCGACCACCTTCAACCGCGCGCTCACGCACTTCTTCTCCTGATCTGTCCCTCCGCTCGCACTCCTGACGGTCATCATTTCCGCTCTTGGCCCTGCGGGCCGGGCCGCTCCGGCCACGCTCCGCCCCGAACCGGGGTTCGTCATTCGGGTCGAGGGCGTCGCTCTCGCCTCTGATCATGCGTTGTCCGCTTTCGGCCCGGCGGGCGGGGCCGCGGCCTCGAGCGCGCGGGCGGCGCGGAACATCACCGGCTCTCCGAGCGCCGGCGCCAGCACCTGCACCCCGACGGGAAGCCCGGCCGCACCCGTGCCGAAGGGAACGGTCATGGCCGCGTGACCCGCGAGGTTCGTGGGGATGGTGCAGACGTCCGACAGGTACATGGCCAATGGGTCGGCCGCCTTCTCCCCGATCGCGAACGCTTCGGTGGGCGAGGTCGGCGAGAGCAACACGTCGAAGCGCTCGTACGCCGCGGCGAAGTCGCGGATGATGAGCGTCCGGATCTTCTGCGCCTGTCCGTAGTACGCGTCGTAGTAGCCGGCGGAGAGCGCGTAGGTGCCGAGCATGATCCGGCGCTTCACCTCGGGGCCGAACCCGGCGGCGCGCGTCCGCGCGTTCATGTCGGCAACGTCCACGCCGTCCTCGCGCAGTCCGTACCGCACGCCGTCGTACCGCGCGAGGTTCGACGACGCTTCGGCCGGCGCGATGAGGTAGTACGCGGAGAGGCCGTACGTGCAGCTCGGAACCGAGACCCGGTCGACCGTCGCACCCGCAGCTTCGAGCGCGGCACCTGCACGTTCCACCGAGGCACGGACCTCAGGCGCGATGCCGTCGACATCGGTCAACTCGGAGACGATTCCAACGCGCAATCCACTCACGTCCGCCCCGCCGGTCAGCGGGTCGGGCACCGACGCGATCGACGTCGAGTCCATGCGGTCGTGGCCCCAGATGGTCTCGAGCAGGAGTGCGGCGTCGTCGACGGTGGTCGCGAACGGCCCGATCTGGTCGAGGCTCGATGCGAAGGCGATGAGGCCGTACCGACTCACCCGTCCGTAGGTGGGCTTCACCCCGACCACGCCGCACAGCGCAGCGGGCTGGCGGATGGAGCCACCGGTGTCGGATCCGAGTGCGAGCGGTACGTACCCGGCCGCGACGGCGGCGGCAGATCCCCCGCTGGACCCACCCGCGACACGCGCCGGGTCGTGGGGGTTGCGCGTGACCCCGAACGCCGAGTTCTCGGTGGACGATCCCATCGCGAACTCGTCCAGGTTGGTCTTGGCGATCGGGATCCCGCCCGCATCGGTGATCCGTTCGACGACCGTCGCCGTGTACGGAGGGCGCCAACCGTCGAGGATCTTCGAGGAGCACGTGGTGGGGATGCCGCGCGTGCAGAGGTTGTCCTTCAGTGCGACCGGCACGCCGGCGAGCGGGCCGGGATCCTCCCCGCGTGCCACCGCGGCGTCGATCGCGTCGGCGGACGCGAGCGCCTCGGCCGCGAGCACCGCGTTGCACGCGTGCAGTTCGGCCTCACGCGTCGCGATGGTGGCGAGTGCGTCCTCGACGACCGAACGCGCGGTGCGCGTGCCGGCCCGGACCGCGGCGGCGATCTCGACGGCGGTCACGGCGCCTCACCCAGGATGCGCGGCACGCGGAAGCGACCGTCCTCGGCCGCCGGCGCCATCGCCAGGACCTCGTCGCGGTCCACACCCGGGCGGACCTCGTCGGGGCGCAGCACGTTCTGGAGCGGGAGCGGGTGGGCCGTCGGTGGGACGTCGGTCAGGTCGAGGGACTCCATGTCGCGCACGTGGTCGAGGATGCCGGCGAGCTCGCTCGTGATGTGCTCGATCTCGTCGTCGGTCAGCGCCAAGCGGGACAGTTTGGCGACGTGCTCGACGTCGCCGCGGGAGATGGGGGCTCGTGCGTTCGGATCAGCCATGAGCGGGCGAGTCTAGGGACCCGGCTCCCGGACCCCTCCGACCGTTTCGCGGGTTCGGGCGATCGCGGACCGGTCAGCGGTACGGGTCGTCACGTCGGCCGGGGTACTCCCACCAGTCGGCCGGGGACGCCTTCCATTCCGGGTCCTCGAAGATGCAGTTCACCGGGCACACCGGCGGGAGGCACTTCCCGCAGCCCGAACACAACTCCGGGAGGATGATGACGTCGATCCCGTGGTTGAAGATCGCGCCGAACTGCGGTGGACAGTGTCGGATACACGTATCGCAGTTGATGCAGATCGACATGTCGATGATCAGCGGCGCGCTCTGCCACTTCGGGTTGCGTTCGTGAGTCGAGATGCGCTCGGCGCGGGCGCTGTCGGCCATCACCGCAATGTAGTGGTGGTCGACGCCGCCGAGCTGCCCTCGGTAATGTCCTCCGACGCGATCGACTGCAACCTCCAGGAGGCCCACCGTGGCGAAGTCCGAGTTTCTCTCCGATGAGTGGTTCACCACCGTCTCGGCGCTGATGGAGGAGCACGGTGCCGACGCGCCGACGACCCAGAACATGGTGCTCAACCTCGTCGTGACCGACACGCCGTGGGGTGAGCGCGAGATGTACATGGGCGCACGTGAAGGCAAGGCCGAGATGGGTCAGGGCCATGACGAAACGGCCGACGTCACCCTCACCACCGACTACGCGACCGCCAAGGACGTGTTCATCTCGGGCAACCAGCAGGCAGGGATGCAGGCGTTCATGGCCGGCAAGGTCAAGGTCCAGGGCGACATGACCAAGCTGATGATGGCCCAACAGGGTGGCGGTCCCGGCGGTAACCAGGCGCTCACCGACGCCATCCAGGAGATGACTGCCTGAGCGCGCCGCGAGTCGCGCGGAGCGTGGGATCGCTCGCGTTCAGCTGATGCGCGCGCGGAGCGTCTCGACGCCCGCACCCGAGAGGTCGGCCAACGCGACCGGCCGGCCGCACATGGCGAGCAGCAGCGCCTCGCCGGTCCCGGTGACCTCGGGTGCACCCGCGGTTCCCGCCGACCAGTCCAGGTCGGTCGCGCGCAGGGAGAGTTCGGCCACCCGCTTCTTCCCCGGCAACAGGCTGTTGGTGACGTCCTTGATCGAATCGAGCGCGATCTCGAGCCGATCATTCGCGACCACGCGCGGCACACCGATCGCGCGTCGCACGTCCTGTTGGTGGACGAGCGTGTCGGTCAACACTCCTTCGGGCTTCACGCCCGGCGGTGTCCGCCGCGCGCCGATCGTGGCGCGCATCGAGCGGGCGAGTTCGTCGGTCGGTTCACTGCCCGCCTTGATCGCAGTGCGCTCGAGCATCGGTCCGAGGCGGAACCCGTATCGGACCAGCTCGACCATCGCCTTCCCCATGGTCAGGTTCGCGCCACCGGCGATGTGACCGACCACATCACGGACGCGCCAGTTGGTGCACAGGCTCTGCGTGTCCCACTGCGCCGGGGTCAGGGTGTCGCAGAGGTCGGCGAACTCAGTGCGTTCCGCATCGATCATCTCCCAGGTGTCCACGGCTGCCTCCTCGGGACGGATGTCGACACCCTCCCAGGTCGCGGTCCCGGTGGCAACCGGCTCCTCCGGCCGGCACTCCGGGTGAACTTGGTCACCCCGGGCTCGGAGACTCGCTCCGCGGATGACCGTTCCGCGGCGCTCCCGTAGGGTGCGCCGATCATGCAGATCCGACGCGTGCACGACCCGGAGGCCGACAACGCTACCGATGCGATCGTCGACGGCGACCGCGCGCTCAAGCGCGGTACCGCCGGAGCCGCGCTCCGGCACCGCGACTTCCGGCTCGTCTGGGGCGGCACGTTCCTCTCCAACATCGGTACGTGGATGCAGAACGTGCTGCTCGGTGCGTACGCACTGAAGATCGGAGACGCCGGGTACGTCGGCCTCCTCTACTTCGCGCAGCTCGGTCCCCTGTTGTTCCTGAGCCAGATCGGCGGTGTCGTCGCCGACCAGGTGAACCGACGGCGCTTCCTCATCACGATGCAGAGCCTGCAGATGATGTTCTCGTTCGTCCTCGCCGGACTCGTCATCGCCGGTCACCCCGACAAGACGGCGATCTTTCTCGTGGTCCTCGCCATCGGCATCGCCAACGCCCTCAACGCGCCGGCCATGGGTGCGATCCTGCCGACCCTCGTCCCGCGCGAGGACCTCCCCGGCGCGGTCTCGCTCCAGTCGGTACAGATGAACCTCTCCCGCGTGATCGGTCCCGCCCTCGGGGCGCCGCTGATCGGACTCTTCGGGATCGCATCGGTCTTCGCGATCAACGCGGGGACCTACATGTTCGCGGTCGCCGGACTCGTGCTCGCCCGCTACGACTCGCACAGCCCCAATCCGGTCCAAGGCAAGCCGCTCGAAAAGGTGCTCTCGGGCCTCAAGATCTCGTGGCACGACCGGCTGCTCCGGCGGATCTTCATCACGATGTTCGCGTTCTCTTTCGTGTCGCTGATGTACGTCGGCCTCTTTCCCGAGGTCGCCAAGGCGAACCTCGGCATCGCGGATCCGACCGGTGACACGTACTTCTTCCTCTATGCCTCGTGGGGGTTGGGCGCGGCGTTCGGCGCACTGACGGTCGGCACGTTCCTCGCGCACCACTCCAAGGCAGTGCTCGCCCGCTGGTCGCTCGCCGCGTTCGCGGTGGTCCTCGCGGTCTTCGCGCTCATCCGGTCGCTTCCGTTGGCCTTCGTCGTCGGCCCGATCCTCGGCTTCATGTACTTCGTCGTCATCACGTCGCTCTCGACCGTGTTGCAGGAGCACCTCACCGACGACATCCGCGGCCGGGTCATGGCCCTCTGGATCATGAGCTTCGGCGGCACGGTGCCGCTCGGTGTCTTCGTCGGCGGCTGGCTGATCTCGGGCCTCGGCATGACCATCACCGGGGTCATGATCTGCGGCGCGGTCATTGCCATGCTGCTCGCGTGGTTCTGTGATCTGATAGCCGTGGGCGCGCCTGCGCCGGGGGAACACGTAGACCGTCAGGATCACTGACCTCAAGTGCGGCACTTCGTGCGCCGAAACCGGTGATTCCGGACGAAAGGGCTCTCATGGCAGATCTTGGTAGGACTCGGCGCGTCGCCGCGATCCTGGGCGCGATGGCGGTGGCCGCGGCGGGACTCGCCACGCTGGCCAGCCCCGCGGCCACCGCAGCACCGGTCGCGACCGAGTCTCGGCCGGTCGCCCCGGTCCCGATCGTGTTGGGCCCGGCACCGGCACAGCCCACCCTGGTTCCCGCGGTTCCGGCGCCGGCGACCGGCGGGATCCACGCGGCGAGTACCGCCAGCACGTTCGTCGTCACCTACGACGCCGGGTTCAACGCCAACCCGCAGGCCAAGGCCGCGTTCCAGTTCGCGGTCGACCAGTGGTCCAACCTCGTCAGCTCATCCGTGCCGATCACGATCGACGCGAGCTTCACCACCCTCGGCTCGGGCGTCCTCGGCAGCGCGGGGCCCGGCAACGCATTCCGAAACTTTCCCGGCGCACCGCAGGCGGACACGTGGTACCCATCTGCGCTGGCCAACGCCCTCAACGGCAGCGACCTCGACCCGACTCGCTTCGACATCGTGGCGCAATTCTCCTCGTCGTTCCCCTCCTTCTACTTCGGGACCGACGGCAACACGGCCGGCAAGGTCGACTTCGCCAGCGTCGTGCTCCACGAACTCGGTCACGGCCTCGGGTTCCTCGGCATCATGAACGTGAACTCCGGAGTCGGCACGTGCTGCGAAGGCAGCGGATCCCCGTTCGCCTACGACCGGTTCACCACGAGCAACGGCACGCCGCTCCTCTCGTTCCCCGACAACTCGGTCGCACTCGGCAACGCGTTGCAGGGGGCCACCGTGCGCTTCACCGGTACCCAGGCGACCGCGGTCAACGGTGGCGTCGCGCCGCGCCTGTACGCGCCGAACTCGTGGCAATCGGGCAGCAGCTATTCGCACCTCGACGAAAACACGTTCCCGGCCGGCAATCCGAACTCGCTCATGACTCCGGCCATCGGCGCGAATGAGGTCATCCACTCACCGGGGAACATCACCCTCGGCATCTTCGCCGATACCGGTTGGACCGTCAGCGGACTTCCCACGGTGTCCGTCGGATCGGCGCGCGTCGTCGAAGGCAAGACGGGAGGACGAGTGGCCCGCTTCAACGTGTCGCTCTCGAACCCGGTTCCCTGGGCCGTCTCCGCGCACTACACGACCATCTCGGCGAGCGCGACCAGCCCCCAGGACTACTCCGGCAAGTCCGGCACGGTCACGATTCCCGCCAACGCGACCGCGACCTCGGTCGCCATCAACGTACGCGGCGACTCGATCGTCGAAGGCACACAGAAGTTCAGCGTCCGCCTCTCCGCGCCGGTCGGCGCCGTGATCGGTCGGAGCACCGGTACCGGCACCATCAGCGACGACGATCCTGGTTCCGGGCTGCAGATCGCGATGAGCAACGGGTCGATCGAGGAGGGCAACTCGGGTAATCGAACGCTCAAGCTCTCCGTCACGATGTCCTCCATCAGCAACCATGCGGTCTCGGTCAACTTCATCACGGGCGACGGAACTGCCGTGGCTGGCGCCGATTACACGGCGAACCTGGGCACCGTGGTGATCCCAGCCGGCGCGGCCTACGGCACGATCAACGTGACGATCCTGCCGGATACCACGCCCGAGGCCAACGAGACGTTGACCGTCACGATCTCCGGCAACTCCCGCGGGACCATCACCAAGAGTGTCGGGGTCGCGACGATCAACGACGACGACTGAATCCGGCGCCCGCCCGTGAGCCCGGGCGCGTGCCGTCGAGTCAGGCCACTTCGGCGACGTCGAGTCGGGTGGCTCGGCGCGCGCGCGAGATGAATCCGGCGGCCACCACTCCCGTCACCGCCACTGCGCCGCCCACCACGTACGCGGCGGTGAACGGGAACGCGTCGGTCGATCCGCCCTGGATCGTCGACAGCACCTGGATGCCGGCGACGGTGCCGATCTGACCGACCATCTGCTGCGCTGCGTTCGCGACACCGAGGTCGCGCGGCTCCACCGTGTTGGCCACGACCGTCACCAGCGACGGCATCGATGCTCCCATGGCGAGGCCCGAGAGCGCGAGCCCGGCAAAGACGAGGCCGATGGCGTCAGTCGCGCTCGCGACCGCGAAGATCCCCATCGACGCGACGAGCAACGCGGTGCCGGTCAGCCCGGCGCGCCGTTCCCCGACGCGCGCCGCGAGGTACCCCGAAGCCGGCGCGGTCACGCTGAACGTCAACGGGCGGCACGCCATCGCCCACGAAGTCATGCCCACCGTGAACCCGAAGCGGGACTGCACCAGGAGTGGGGTCACGATGAACCCACCCATGTACGCGAAGTTCGCGCAGAACTGCGCGCCGAGTGACGCGGTGAAGTTCGGCGCGGTGAAGAAGCGGAGCGGCAGCAGGGGATGCACCGCCCGGCGTTCACACCTGACGAACCAGGCCATGAGGACTGGCGCGCTCACTGCGAGCGTCACCACGACCGGGTCGCTGTAACCCCAGCGGGCGCCGAACGTGAGCGCGAGCAGCGCGGCAACGGTCGCGCCGGCGAGGGTCGCCGCGCCGGCGAAGTCGAGGGTCTCGTGCGCGCGCCTCGGCGTCTCCTTCAGCACGAAGAACGCGAGACCGAGCGCGAGCAGGGAGAGCGGCACCTGGGCCACGAAGATGGCGCGCCACCCGAAGGCGTCGACCACGGGTCCACCGGCGACGAGCCCGATCACCGGCGCGCCGGCCCCGACGAGCGACCACCAGCCCATCGCCTTGACCCGGTCCTCCTCCGGGAAGGCCTGCATGATCAGCGCCATCGAGGCCGGCCCGATCGCGGCACCCGGGAGGGATCCGATCGTGCGGATCGCGATGAGCGACGGTCCGTTCCACGCCAGCGCGGTGCAGGCCGCCCCGACGGTGAACCCGGCGAAGCCGAGGAGGTACAGCCGGCGATGACCCCGCGTGTCGCCGATCTTGCCGAGCAGGGGCATCGCCAGCGCCAGCCCGAGCAACGGTCCGGTCACGACCCAGGTGAGGTCCCCGGCCGAGGTGTGCAGGTCGGTGGCGACGGACTGCAGCGAGACCGCGAGGATCGTGATGCTGAACCCGGTCGCGAACAGGCCGGTGAGGACGGCGACGAGGACCCACCAGGGCGAGCGGTCCTGCGACTGGAAGCGTCGGAGTCGGTGTTCGAAGAGAAACGGCCAGCCGACGACCGGGACCTCGTCGCCTCCGGGTGCCTCGCCGATGAATCCGGGCGGGCGGGCGGACGACATCCGCCGGAGGATACGAGTGCGGGCGCCGCGCTACGCCAGGGAGTCGGAGGATGTGACCGAGGACCGATCACCGAGGCTCGGCAGGGTCGCCTCGCCGCGCAGGAACGCGTTCAGCACCGCGGTGAGTTCCACCCGGTCGACCGGCGCGGGACTCGGACGCAGCGGACGGCCGTACCCCATACCCGGGCGAGCCTGGGTCGGGTGGGTCGTCGCGCCTTTCGCCGGCCTACGCATGTGCTCCTCCGCACGAACCTCCGGATGAGGTTCACTCTCCGCAGTCATTATCGGGAGAAACCACGAACAGGCAAGGGGGCTCATCGGACCATTTCTGCCACGGAGAGTGGACAAAGTGGGTCAGGAAACCCGGACTGGACGTGCCGCACGCCCGGTCGCTCGACCGCGAGCGTCACCCAAGAACTCACGAAGCGTGGCAAGTCGGCCAGATCACCCAGAGTGGGATTCCAGCCCCGCGGACCACACCGGTCACCGCGGCCACACGCGACTCGGCCCCCACACCGCGCGGGCGTGAGGGCCGGGACCGAGGGTTCGTCGCGACGCGACGGTGTCATTTCGGGGGCAGCAACTCCCCGGCCCGGTCGGCGAACTCGGCCACCGTCCACCGGTCGCCCTTTTCGATCTTCTCCGCGAGCCACCACGGTCGGAACCGCTGCACCGTGCCGCCCTGCACGAGGAAGGCCTCGCCGTTGATGGGACAGTCGGCGGTCGCGAGGTACGCGACGAACGGCGAGACGTTCCCCGGGTTCCACACGTCGAACGCGGCCGCGTCGGTGGGTGCCTTCACCGCATCGCCGAGGCCGGGCGTGGCCTCGGTGAGCCGGGTGCGCGCCGCCGGTGCGATCGCATTGGACCGCACGCCGTAGCGGATCAGTTCCTTGGCGCAGATCTGCGACAGCGTGGCGATGCCACTCTTGGCCGCTCCGTAGTTGGCCTGACCGGGATTGGCCAACAGTCCCGACGTCGACGACGTGTGGATGATCGACGCGTTCACCGGGTTGCCCGCCTTCGCCTGCTCCCGCCAGTACGCGGCCGCCATGCGGGTCGGACAGAAGTGGCCCTTGAGGTGCACCTCGATCACCGCGTCCCACTCCGCCTCGGTCATGTTCACCACCACGCGATCGCGCAGGATGCCGGCGTTGTTCACGAGGACGTGCAGGTCGCCGAACGTCTCGATCGCCATGTTCACGAGGCGTTGCGCGCCATCCCAATCGGCCACGTTGTCGCCGTTCGCGATGGCCGCGCCGCCCATCGCCTCGATCTCCGCAACCACCTGCTGCGCGGGCGTGGCGTCGCCACCACTGCCGTCGGCTTCGCCACCGAGGTCGTTGACCACGACCTTGGCCCCTTCGGCGGCGAAGAGCAGCGCGTGTTCGCGCCCGAGGCCGCGACCTGCTCCGGTGATGATCGCGACACGACCGTCGAGTGCACCCATGACCGTTCTCTCCTACTGCGGGAATTCGAGACCGGCGGATGCTACCGACCGGTGTGGCTACCCGAAGAAGATCGTCACCACGGTGCCGCGCGGCACCTTGTCGCCGCCGGCCGGGGGCGCCTGGGCCAGCACCTTGCGCTTCTTGGTGAAGACGCCCGAAGCATTGACCTCGACGCCGGCATTGGTGGCCGCCGCGGTCGCTTCCTCGATGGTCATGCCGACGAAGTTCGGAATGGTGACGAGATCCTTGCCCTTGCTCACGTGCACCTTGACCGCCGAGTCGCGCGGGGCCTCCGCGCCGGTCGCCGGTTCGGTACTGATCACCTTGCCGATCGCGACCGTGTCACTGAAGTCGTCGATCCGCTGCGCACCGAGTTGGACGGCCTTCAACGCGGCGACGGCTTCGTCGTAGCTCTTGCCCACCACGTTGGGCACCACGCGCGGTCGCGGACCACTCGACACCACCACGAGGATCGTGTCGTCGGGCTGCGCCAGGCGGACCGGATCGGTGCGCACCACCTGGCCGGCCGGCACGCGTTCGTTCGGGCGGGGTCTCACCAGAGGCACGAAGAGCGGGTCGAGCAGCGCGTGCATCTCGGCCTCGGTCTTGCCCACCACGGCGGGAATGGCGATCGGCTTGGGCCCCTTGGAGACCACCACATGGATCGTCGAGCCCTGGCTCAGGAAACCGCCGGGTTCCGGACTCTGCCCGATGACCGTGCCCTTCGGGTCGTCCGACCTCCGCAGCTCGGTGGCGAACAGGAACTTGTCGTCGAATGCCTTGCCCTTCGCATCCGGTTGCTGCATGCCCACGAGCAGGGGCACGGTGCGGGTCGGGCCCGCCGTCGGCCGGGCGAAGACGAAGGCCACCGCGGCGACGGCCACGATCACCACCGTCGCCAGCACCAACGGACCGACCGAACGCCGCCGTTGGGCCACCCGCGCGCTCACGACCTGGTTGCGCCGCGTGGTCGCCGTCGTCGCCGTTTCGTCCTGGTCGAACAGCGGCGAGTGCGTCCGTGACCCCACGACCTGGGTGGGGTGGGGGTCGTCGGCGACCTCGCCGAGTCCGGCCAGCGCGAGCGGACCGGGCGGCGGCAGGACCTCGGCCGCCTCGGAGATCGCGGACCGCAGTTCGTCGGCGGTGGTGTAGCGCGCCGCGGGATCGGCTGCGCACGCGCGCTGCACGATCGGCACCAACGGCCCGAGGGTGTCGGGCACCGCGATCGTCGACGACTGGCGCATGCCGAGTGTGCCCATCGGCGAGTCGCCGACCATCGGTACGGTGCCGGTCACGCTCTCCACCAACACGAGGCCGAGCGCGTAGATGTCAGCCCGGCCGTCGAGGGCCGCGCCGGTGGCCTGTTCGGGGGCCGCGTATCGCGCGGTACCGAGCATGGTCCCCGCGGGTTCGGTCCAACTCGCCTCCGCGAGTGCGCGGGCGAGGCCGAAGTCGGCGACGCGCACGATGCCGTGCTCGTCGAACAGGAGGTTGGCGGGCTTGATGTCTCGGTGCACCAGTCCCCGGCTGTGGGCGTAGTCGAGCGCGCCCGCCACCTGACCGCCGACGTGCGCGGTCTGGGCCGGGCTGAGTCGGGTACCCCGGTCGAGCATGCTGCGCAGGGAGCCGCCGGCGAGGAGTTCGAGGACCATGAACGGCACGCCGTCCTCGCCCCAGTCGTAGACCGCCATGACGTTCGGGTGGTGCAACGACGCCGCGAGTTGCGCCTCCGACCGGAACCGCCGCAGGAACCCGGCGTCCTCGGCCAGGGCAGCATGAAGCACCTTCACCGCGACGCGACGGCGAAGGCGGACATCGTCGGCCACGTACACGCGTCCGCTCGAACCAGAACCAATGGCGCCAAGCAGGCGGTAGCGACCAGCGAGCACACGACCGACGAGGTCGGCAACCGTGCTTCCGGCCATCCCCCGAGGGTACCGGCCGGTATGTCCGGATCGGCGGCACCCGAACGCGCGTACCTCCCCGCGCGCGGATGTGACCGGCGACCGGCGAGGGCTGATGGTCCGGGGGCTCCGGTGGCGCAGTACCGTGCGTTTCGTGGATGACGGTCCCCAGACCCCCGCCCGCACGACCCCGAACGCGGTCGCGACGCGCACCAAGCAACCGTTGTTCCGTCACCCCAAACGGGTCGCAATCGTCGGCAGCGGCCTGTTCGTGGTGGCCGCGCTGATCGCCGGGGCCATCGGCAGTGCCGACACCTCGAACCTGCTCTCGAGCGAGCGCCAGCCCAAGCAGGTCCAGGGATTCAGCCCCCCGAATGGCGCGATCGTGCCGCCCAACACGCCCATCACCGTCGACCTGCAGGACGACCTGATCGGCGACCTCACCATCTGTGGTCCCAACCCCACCGACTGCACCCCGATCCCGTTCGACCAGGTGCGGTTCGTACCCGGCCTCGGCCAGATCACCTTCAAGCCGACCGAGAACACCGACGTCACCGCGTACCCGACCGGACCGGTGACCGTCCGGGTCGACTACCGCCTCCAGGGCAGCCAGGGCGCCGAGCCGGGCAGCTTCACGTGGAGCTTCCTCTCCAAGGCGTAGCGCGCCCGGGTGCTACTCGACCGCGAAGGTCGCGTACCCCTTGATCGCCGCGCCGCCGCCGACCCGCGTGGCCACGAGTTCGAGGTCGACGGTCTTGGCCGCCTCGTCCCGACCCACCACGGTGCCCGAGCACACCAGTCGATCCCCGGGCCACACCTGCTCGCGGAACTGCACACCGAACGTGCGGACGTTGCGCGGACCCAGCCAGTCGGTCGCGTAACTCGCGAGGATCCCGGCCTGGAGCATCCCGACCGAGAACGCACCCGGGTACCCGGCCGACTGCGCGAACTCGTCGTCGTGGTGGATCGGATTGAAGTCACCCGACGCGCCTTGGTAGGCGACGATGTCGGTGCGCGAGATCGGTCCGTACTCGCGGTCCGGAGTCGCGGTGCCCACGGTGAGGTCGTCCCAGCTGGTCATTATGCACCTTCCGATGTCGCGGGCTTGCCGGTCTCGATCGCGGTCGACTTCGCCTCGGCCACGAGCGCGCCGGACTCGTCACGGAACTCCGAGATGGTGATGACGAACGTCATCGTGCCACCGCGTTTGCCTTCCTTTTCGTAGATGTCGGCCACGCGTGTCTGCACCGTGAGCTTGGTGCCCGCCTCCGGCGGTGGACCGTGGAACGTGTACTCCTGGCCGCCGTGCAGGAGGCGGCGCAGGTCCATCTTCACCTTGGAGAACACCGACTGACCGCGCGGCGACCAGAACGACACCGTGGTGAGGAACGTCGGCGGGATCACCGGCGAGGCCGACTCCAGATAGTCGGGATGCTCCGACTTCGTGGCCCGTGCGAACTCGCGGATCTTGCCGTACTCGACGACCATCGTGAACGGTTCGTCGGTCGTGCCGATCGCGGACTTGTCAACCATGCCTACTCCTCGGTTCCTTCGGGCCCGTGTTCGAGCAACTGCACGAACGCGGCTTCGTCCAACAACGTCACACCCAGTTGCTCGGCCTTGGCGAGCTTGGATCCGGGATTCTCACCGACGAGCACGTAGCTCGTCTTCTTCGACACGCTGCTCGTGACCTTCCCGCCGCGCGCCCGGATCTCGCCCTCGGCCTCCTCGCGGGTGAACTCCTCGAGGCCACCGGTGAGTACGAAGGTCCGATCGGTCAGGGTCTGCGGGGCGTCGGGCACCTCGACGGCCGGCGCCGCGAAGTTCACCCCCGCCGTCCGCAGCTTCTCGATGAGCGCCTGGTTCGTGGGGACCGAGAACCACGCGAGGAGGCTCTCGGCGATCACCGGGCCGACGCCATCGACCGCGGTGAGCTGTTCGATGCTCGCGTGGGTGATCGCATCGAGGTCGGGGAACGCACGGCTCAACGCCGCGGCTGCGGTCGGGCCCGCGTGGCGGATCCCGAGCCCGACGATCACGCGCGCCAACGGCCGCGTCTTCGATTCCTCGATCGACTTCAGCAGGTTGTTCGCCGAGATCTCGCCCATGCGTTCCAACGCGACGAGTTGGTCGTGCTCCAGCGAGAAGATGTCGCCCGCGTCCGAGGCCAGCCCGGCGTTCACGAGTTGGCGGACGCGTTCCTCACCCAGCCCCTCGATGTCGAGCCCACCGCGGCCCGCGAAGTAGATGATCTTCTGCTCGCGTTGCATCGGGCAGTCGGCCGACACGCAGCGGCGGTCGACCTCACCTTCGAGGTGCACCAGCGGTTGGCGCAACGGGCACGGGCAGGTGGCCGGGAACTTCCACTTGCGCGCGCCCTTCTTGCGCAGCGCCAACACCGGACCCACCACCTCGGGGATCACGTCGCCCGCCTTGCGCACCACCACCGTGTCGCCGACCCGCACGTCCTTCCGCGCGACCTCGTCGGGATTGTGGAGCGTCGCCATCTGCACGGTGGACCCGCCGACGAAGACCGGCTCGAGGCTCGCGAACGGCGTCGCCCGGCCGGTCCGCCCGATGCTCACCATGATGTTCTTGAGGAGCGTCGTCTTCTCCTCGGGCGGGAACTTGAACGCGATCGCCCAACGCGGCGCCCGGCTCGTGTTGCCCATCTCCGCCCGCTGGGGAAGGGAGTCCACCTTCACGACCGCACCATCGATCTCGTACCCGAGCGAATGACGGTCGGTCTCCATCTGCACACAAAACGCGTGGACCGCGTCGATGTCCGCCAGTCGCTGGATGTGTGGGTTGACGGGGAAGCCGAGTTCGCGGAGCCAGTCGAGGGTGTCGTGATGACTCGAGAGCTTGGGCCCGCCCACCAGCGCACCCGGCTGGTAACAGAACAGCGAGAGGTTCCGGCTCGCCGTCACGCTCGGATCGATCTGGCGCAGCGAACCCGCCGCCGCGTTCCGCGGGTTGGCGAAGAGCCGTTCCTCCCGCTCCACCTGGCGCTCGTTGAGTTCGGTGAAGGCGGCGAGCGACATGAAGACCTCGCCCCGCACCTCGAGCGTGGTGGGAATGCGCTTGCCGCGTATGCGGGTCGGCAGGTCCCCGATCGTCAGCACGTTGGCAGTGACGTCCTCGCCGGTCTCTCCGTTGCCACGCGTGGCGCCGCGCACGAGCCGGCCGTCCTCGTAGAGCAGCGAGATCGCGAGGCCGTCGAGCTTCGGTTCGCCCACGTAGGCGACCGATTCCGTGACCAACCGGCCGATCCGCTCGCCCCAGGCCACGAGGTCCTCGCGCGAGAACGCGTTGTCGAGTGACAACATCGGTTGCAGGTGGCGCACCTCGGAGAACGGTGTGGGCACCATCGCGGCGCCGGGCTTCTGTGTGGGCGAGTCGTCGGTGACGAGATCGGGGAACTCGGCCTCCATCACGCGCAGCTCGTTGAGGAGCTCGTCGTACTCGGCGTCGCTGATCTCGGGCTCGTCGTGGCCGTAGTACCGCTCGTCGTGGTACCGGATCTGCTCTCGCAACTCGGCGCTGCGTCGGACCTGCGCCTTCGGTGCCGCCATGCCTGCGACTCTAACGACGGGATGCGACCCGGGGCGCGCTACGCGCCGGCGGTGAGCCGCGCCGCGGCCCGTTGCGCGGCGACGCGCTCCGCGAGTTCGGAGGCGAGCCGCATCGCGTGCTCGGCCTGCGAGGGTCCGTGGTTCACGAGACCGCACGCGGGCGTGATGATCGCCTGACTACGGATCCGCAGCGGCTCACAACCCCGCCGGGTGAGTTCGCACCAGACCCCGACCAGTTCCCGCCACAGTGGGTCGGCGCTCTCGCCGATCGGGCGGTCGGTCGGCACCGCGCCCCACGCGATCCACCCGTCGGCATCGAGGTGACGCACGAGCGAACCGACATCGTCGACGAGGCGGGCCGAGACCGGCACTCCCAACACGGTGGGGCCGGCTTCGAACGCGAGGCGGATGTCGCCGTCGCCGCACACGTGCACGCCGGTCTCCACCGAACTGGCCGCGAGCGCACTCGAGAGGACGTCGATCGCAGTCTCACGCTCGATCGGCCCGTCGTCGCTCGCCCAGAGCACCAGCGCCGGCTCGTCGAGGAAGAGCAGCGGTCGAGCGCCGCGCAGCCGCCGGGCGAGCAGCGCTTCGAGCGCACCGATCCAGGCCTCGACGGTCTCCAACGAGCGTTCGAACGCGACGGTCGGCGTGATCCCGGCGCGCACGAGCGCGACGCCGAGCGTGAGCGGACCGACCACCTGCGCCTTCACGCGCTGCAACGGGGTCTCACTCGTGGCCGCGGCATCGAGAAAGCCCAGCAGGCCCGCGTGGAACTCCTCGGTGAACTCCGCGGTGATCGGCTCACCGACCCGGTCCAGGTCGACCACGATCGAACCGTCGGGCGCGATGGTCACCTCGGGCAGTGCGCTCGCCCACTGCGCGACCACACCTTCACGAGGCGACGCGAGTTGCGGGATCGCAGGCAGGTCGGGCTGCGTGCGGAGGACGAGCATCGCGGCATCGCGAGCATCCGTGAACGGAACGCTCCCGATCCCCGTTGCCAGCCCTGTCGGGAACACTCCACCGTGCAGGCTTGGGGCCATACGGTTCCTAGTATACGAACGCATCGTTCGCACCCTCCGAAGCGGAGCGCGCTTCCTCTCATGAACATATGGTTTCTGCGCGCGATCTGGATCAGCCTGCCCGTGACCGCGGGCGGCGCCTTCGCCGACGCGATCGCGCCCTGGCCCACCACCGCGCGCCTCGTCGCCGCGGTGCTCGCATGGGTCGGATGGACCGTGGTGTTGCTCGCCACGCTGGTGCCCCGGCCGATGTCGCTCACCGTCGCGCGGTTCGGCATGCCGATCGCGTTCGGCGCGTCGGTCGCGGTCGCGCTCACCGGTCGCGCCTCGGCCATCGGGTGGACCGCCGCAATCGTGCTCACCGCGGTCGCGTGCGCGCTCGGCACCCGCGGTGAGTTCGCCCGGCTGTGCGTGCAGGGCGCGGCCTACGGCGAGGAGGAACGCTTCCCGCTCAAGGTCCCGCCCGCCGTCGCGTTCCCCATCGCCCCGATCGCGATCGCGATCGTCGGTACCGCGATCGTGGTCGGCCCGCTCCTGCTCGCCAATCGCGAGTGGGCCGCCGGCATCGTCGTGCTGGTCGTCACCGTCCCGGCCTCGGTCTTCGTGATCCGCCTGGTGCACCAACTCGCACGCCGGTTCGTGGTGCTGGTGCCCGCCGGGATGGTGGTGGCCGATCCCCTCACCCTCACCGATCCGGTGCTGCTCCCCCGGGCCCGGATCATGGGGTTCGGCCCCGCCGATCCGAGCCGCCGCCCGCCCGAGGGTGCCGCCGACCTACGGCTGGGCGCGTCGTTCGGTTCCTGCGCGCTGCTCCTCACCGACGACGCCGACATCGTGCGCCGGGAACGCAGGGAAGGCGTGACCATGACCACGAACCTCCTGCTCGTGACCCCGACCGCCGCGCCGCTCCTCTTCGAACGCGCCCGGGCGCACCGGATCCACGTCCGCACAGACTGAGTACGTCGGGTTCGGGCGGTTCAGCAGGCGATCGCGCTGCCGAGTACCCGGTCGCCGTCGAACAGGGCGACGGTCTGGCCCGGAGCCACCCGAGGTTGCGGAACGTTCCACGCCACGCGGTCGCCGTGCCACACACCGGGCTGCACCGAACCGTGGGCGCGCACCTGTACCGCGACCGTGGTGCCGTCGGCGATCGGCACACCGGTGAAGGTGACCCGCTCCACCGCCACCTGATCGCGGAGGAGGTCGGCCGGTTCGCCCACGGTCACCGTCGCGGTGGCTGCATCCACGTCCACCACGTAGCGCCGCTCACCCACGGCCACCGAGAGGCCGCGGCGCTGGCCGACGGTGAAGCTGCGCACGCCGTCGTGGTCGCCGAGCACCGCGCCGTCCATGTCGACGATCGGGCCTGGGGTCGACGGGACCCGAGCGTCGAGAAACGCGGTACGGCCGCCGCGCGTGATGAAACACACGTCCATGCTCTCGGCCTTGGCTGCCGTCCGCAGCCGGAGGCGCGCTGCATGGGCACGCACGTCGGCCTTGGTCATCTCGCCGACCGGCAACATCGTCATCGCGAGCGCCTCGGGCCCCAGCACCGCGAGCACGTACGCCTGATCCTTGGCCGGGTCCTCACCCCTCCGCAGTTCCGCGTGACCCGCGGCGTCGTGGGTGATGCGGGCGTGGTGGCCGGTGGCCACCGCGTCGAAGCCCATCGTCCGCGCCCGGTCGAGCAGGCGACCCCACTTCATCGACCGGTTGCACTCGATGCATGGATTCGGGGTCCGTCCCGCCGCGTAGTCGGCCACGTACGGCTCCACCACGTGCGCCGTGAACTCGTCGGCGAAGTTGAAGACGTAGTGCGGGATGTCGAGTTGCGCGGCCACCCGGCGTGCGTCCTCCACGTCGGACACCGAACAGCATCCCGAATCACTGTCGCCGCCCCAGAGCTTGAGTGTCACCCCCGTGACCTCGTGGCCCGCGTCGCGCACGAGCGCGGCCGCGACCGACGAGTCCACACCGCCGCTCATCGCGACGAGGACGCGGCTCACGCGGCGACCGCGCCGCGAAGTTGCGCGACCGTGGCCGGAATCAACGCGAGCGCGCGGTCGATGTCGGCATCGGTTGACGCGTAGCCGAGGCTCAAGCGGATGGACGCGGTCGCGTCGGCGCGGTCCATGCCCATGGCCGCGAGCACGTGGGAGATCTCGGTGGCGCCCGACGAGCAGGACGACCCGGCCGCAGCGTCGAGACCCTGCTGGTCGAGGAGCAGGAGCAGGGCCTCGCTCTCCACCCCGCGGAACCCCACGTGCAGGTGACCGGCGGTGGTGTGGTCCTGGTCGCCGTTCACGAACGCGTCGGGGATGGCCGCGAGCAGGCCGTCGCGCAGCCGGCTGCGCAGACCGTGCAGCCGCGCGTTCTCCGCGGTCCGGTTCTCGTGCGTCACCCGCAGGGCAGTCGCCAACGCCACGACACCGGCAACGTTCACGGTGCCGGCGCGCAGCCCGCGCTCCTGGCCGCCGCCCTCGATCTCGGCGTCGACGGCGATGCCGTCGCGCACGACGAGCACGCCGACGCCCTTGGGCCCACCGAACTTGTGCCCGGAGATCGCAATGAGGTCGAAGTCGGCCGCGAGCACCCCGACGTCGACCCAGGGCACGGCCTGCACCGCATCGGTGTGGAGCCGGGCGCCCGGCGCGAGTCGACGGACGAGCGCGGCCACCTCCGGCAGCGGTTGGATGGTGCCCACCTCGTTGTTCACGCCCATCACCGAGACGAGCGCGGTGCGGTCGTCGAGCCGGGTCGCCAGCGCATCGAGGTCGACGATGCCGGCGCTCGTCACGGGCGCGATCGCGACCCGGAATCCCTCGGCGCCGAGCCGTGCGGCTGCCGCCAACACGCCCTTGTGCTCGAACGCGGTGGTGACCACGCCGTCGAGGCCATCGATCCGCCGGGCGGCGCGCGCGCCGCCCGTGATCGCGAGGTTGTCGGCCTCGGTGCCGCCCCCGGTGAAGACCACCTCGCGCGGCTCGCAGCCGAGGACTGCGGCGACGGCTTCGCGGGCCTCCTCGAGTGCGGTCTTGGCCGCCCGCGCCGCACCGTGACTCCCCGACGGATTGCCGGGGTGGTCGGTGAGGAACGGCAGCATCGCCGCGACCGCCTCGGGGCGCATCGGCGTGCTCGCCGCGTGGTCGAGGTACGCCCGCGCGCCCGGAATCGTCTTCATGGGCCCTTCGCTCGCGCTCCTGAAGGTCATGCGCTCATTCCGCTCGCTCCGTGCCGGCTCGCCTCCGCAAGCTCCGGCTCGGGAGCCGGAGTCCTGCAGTCTACGAAGCCGCTCTCCGGGGGCTCTCAGCATGTGACCGGCGCCTCGGAACCATTGTGAATACTCGAGCGTTGACCGGGGTAGCACCAAGACATCCCGGGCACGCGGAGACCGGGACCACGGGAATCGGAGGCCCGGCATGACTGTCACACCCCCATGCGACACTCACCACGTGACCACGCAACTACGACTCCTCACCAACGGCGACCTGCCCCAGCAGGCCCGACGACCCGGGACCAAGCAGTCCAAGCAGTCCAAGCAGGCCAGGGCCGAGCGGCGCTCGAACACCCTGGCGCGGACGGTCTGGCTCGATGCCCGGACCCGTGAGATCGGCCAGTCGGGTGTGGCCGAGGCCCGCCGGCGCCTTGCCGAGATCAACGCCACCACCGAGCGCGCCCACGATCTGGTGAGGGCCAGCTAGCCCCCGCGCACAGCCCGTCAGCGGGCGGGTTGGTACACGCCGAACTCGTCACGTAGCACGTCCGAGACCTCACCCAACGTGGCGTAGGCGCGCAGTGCTTCCTTCATCGGGTACAGCAGGTTCTGGGTTCCCTGGGCTGCGGCGCGCACGTCGGCCAACGCCGCGTCCACCGCGCTCTGGTCGCGCCGGGCCCGCAGATCCTTCACGCGTCCGGCCTGCTGGCGCTCCAACTCCGGGTCGATCGGGAACACGTCGGGTTCACCCACGGCGGCGTCGGCGAACTTGTTGACCCCGACGATGATCTTCTCGCCGTTGTCCACGCTCTTGGCCCAATCGAAGGCGGCCCGTTCGATCTCGTCCTGCATGAAGCCGGCCTCGATCGCGGCCACCGCGCCACCCTCGGCGTCGATGCGCTCGATGTAGCGCCAGGCCTCGGCCTCCACCGCGTCGGTGAGCGACTCCACGAAGTACGAACCCGCGAGCGGGTCGACGGTGGCGGTCATCCCCGTCTCGTAGGCGACGATCTGCTGGGTGCGCAGCGCGATGCGCGCGGCGCGCTCGGTGGGCAGACCGAGCGCCTCGTCGAAGCCGTTGGTGTGCAACGACTGCGTACCGCCGAGGGCGGCCGCCATCGCCTGGAGCGCGACCCGCACGATGTTGTTCTCGGGTTGCTGCGCGGTGAGCATCGACCCCGCGGTCTGCGTGTGGAAGCGGAGCAGCTTCGACTTCTCCTTCTGCGCCCCGAAGCGCAGACTCATGATCGAGTACCACATGCGCCGCGCGGCCCGGAACTTCGCGACCTCCTCGAAGAAGTCGTTGTGACCGTTCCAGAAGAACGACAGGCGCGGCGCAAAGTCGTCGACGTCGAGACCGGCGTCGACCGCGGCCTGCACGTACGCGATCGCGTTGCTCAACGTGAACGCGATCTCCTGCACCGCGGTGCTGCCGGCTTCGCGGATGTGGTAGCCGGAGATCGAGATGGTGTTCCAGCGCGGAACGTGCTCGCCGCAGTAGGCGAAGATGTCGGTGATGATCCGCATCGACTGGCGCGGCGGGTAGATGTAGGTGCCGCGGGCGACGTACTCCTTGAGGATGTCGTTCTGGATCGTGCCGCCGATCGCCGACGCGGGCACGCCCTGGTTCTCCGCCACCAACTCGTACATCAGCAGCAGGATCGCGGCGGTGGAGTTGATGGTCATGGAGGTGGTGACGGTGTCGAGCGGCAGCCCGGCGAGGAGGATCTCCATGTCTTCGAGCGAGTCGATCGCCACCCCGACCTTGCCGACTTCACCCTCCGAGCGCGGGTGGTCGGAGTCGTAGCCCATCTGGGTGGGGAGGTCGAAGGCGCAGGAGAGGCCGGTCTGGCCCGCGCCGAGGAGGAAGTGGAACCGCTTGTTGGTGTCGGCGGCGGTGCCGAAGCCCGAGTACTGGCGCATCGTCCAGGGCCGGGTGCGGTACATCTGCTCGTAGACGCCGCGGGTGTAAGGCGGCGATCCGGCGTCGCCGAGCTGGGCGACGGGGTCCCACTCGCCCAGATCCTCGGCGGTGTACTGCGGCTTGATCTCGATACCGGAGTCGGTGGAGCGGGGTGCGTCGTCGGCCATCGGCGGATCGTACCGGTGTCCCCGATTGCGACCCCAGCCCGGACGAGACTGGCCGCATGCGCCGGATCCGGGTCCTCGTCGTCGCTCTCGCCGCGATCGTGGTCGCCGCCGGGTGCGGCAGCAGCGGCGGGTCCAAGTCTTCGGCGCCGAGCGGCTCGTCCACCACCACCTCCACCACGGCGGCGAGCCACGACCCGGTCGTCACCGCCGGACTGCTCCGACCCTCCGATCTCCCGGGCTGGACCCACAAGCCCAGCAGCAGCGCCAGCACCGCGGCCGAGGTGAAGAAGCTCGCCGCGGGGATCCCGACCTGCGCCAACCTGGTGGCGAAGGTGAACGACGGCGGCCACTCCGCGAAGTCGCCCGACTTTCGCAAGGCCGGCAGCCGGGTGAGCGACTCCATCGACGTCTACGACTCCGCCGCCGCGGTGGCCGAGCAACTCGACCTCTACCTCGACCCCACCACCATCGACTGCTACCGCGACCTGTTCCGCAAGACCTTCACCGACGAGGGCCTGACCGTCGACTCGCTCGACGTGAGCCCCATCGCGGTCGACCACATCGGCGACGCCGAGTTCGGGTACCGGTTGACCACGACCATCACCAACGCCGGACAGACCCAGACCGTGCTCTCCGACCAGATCGGTGTGCAGATCGGCAAGTACGCGTTGTCGTTCGAGGTCTTCGCGCCCGACACCGCCGGGCTCGCGCAGCTCGAGACCACCCTCCTGCCCGAGGTCGTCGACCGCATGAAGAAGGCCGGCGCCTAGACCAGCGGGCGCGCTCGATCACGCGGGTACCCGGACAAGACTGGCCGGATGCGCCGGATCGGAATCGTGTTCGTCCTGCTCGTCACCGCCACCGCGGCGTGTGCGAGCAGCAGGAGTTCCACGGCCACGAAGCCCTCGGGCTCCACCAGCACCACCAACCCCCTGACTGCGGTCCGGCGAGTGGTGCGCGCCGGGCTCCTCCGCGCGAGCGACGTGCCGGGCGCAGTGGTGAGCCCGCGCCCGGTTCCCACGGGACTCTCCGACGGCGCGGCCCAGAAGGTGCCGAGCTGTGCCGACTACCTCGACAAGAAACAGGGCGGGTTCCTGGAGCGCCACTCGCGCCGGTTCGCTCACAACGGTGTGACGATGAGCAGCACGACGAGTGCGTACAGCACGAGCAGCGAAGTGGCGGCACAACTCGATCTCGGGCGCGACCCCGCCACCGTCACCTGCCTCGGGGATCTCCTCCGCAAGCTCGTCTCCGCCCGGGTCCCGGCCACCACCAAGGTGAACAGCCTCTCGGTGAGCCCGATCTCGGTGAACGCGGTGGGCGACGACGTCTCCGCGTTGCGGGTGACCACCGCGCTGACCGTCGGCACGCAGCCGACCACCGAACTCACCGACCTCATCACCGTGCAGGTCGGCCGCTACCGGCTCACCCTCGACGTGGACGCCTCCACCACTGCGCAGCTGGCCGCGGCTGAAACCACGCTGCTGCCGAAACTCGTCGCCCGGATGCAGCACGCCGGCGCGTAGCCTCCGACCGTGGGAGTGGAGATCTCGTTCGCCGACGACTCGCTCGTCGTGAAGTTCACGGCCCTCGATGCGCTGTGGGCGGTGAGCGGTGGCATCACCGTTCCCTTCACCGAGGTGGTCGGGGCAACCGTCGTGGACGCCGCGACCGCCCGTGCCCGGCTGCGGTGGAAGGTGGGCGGCACCGGGCTCAGCGGCGTGGTGAAGGCCGGACGGTTCACCGTGGCCGACGAACCCGGCGCGCAGGAGTTGTGGTCCACCTACCGCGATCCCACGTTCCTCGAGATCACCACCACCCGTCAGCGCCCGCACCGCATCGTGGTGCAACACCCCGAATGCGCCACGCTGGCCAAGGAGATCACGAACCACGCACGCGGCGGGTCACCCGGTCTGGGGTGATGCAGCTGCGTGCGCGCCGATCTGCTGCGGACCGAGGCCGATGAGCCCGAGGAACAGTGGTCGCACCGGACGCACGATCCGGACCGACACCCGATCGGCCACGACCGCGACGTCGACCCGCGCGGTGGCCGGGAGCGACGACTGCCGCAGCACGTCGTCGACGGCGTGACGCGCCGACGCCGCGTCGAGCCGCACCGAGACTCCGCCACTGTCGCGGTACGCGCCCTCGTCCAATGCGGACGCCCCCGCGAGCGCCGCGCTGTCGGCCACGTTCTGGAGGTCGCGCCGCGCGGTGAACATGCGGGCGCCGTCGATCGCGAGACCCGCGAACATCAATCCGATCAGCAACACGCCGACGAGGAGTACAGAGGCCTGGCCCCGCTGGTCGGGTCTCATCCGCCGCTCCGGTACCGATCGATCCGGACCGCGTGGGTGGCCTCGACCGGGACGGAAAGTCCCGGCAGCACCGATCCGAGGAACGGGATGGCCGCGACGGGCACGTCGGTACGGACCCTCACCACGAGGACCTCACCGCGCTGCCTCAACCCCGAGACGGACGGGTGCAGGAGGCCCGGGGCAAGGCCATGGTTGTGTCCGGTCTGCTCCACGACGGCCGCGCCCCGCCGGGCCGCCTCCGCCTCGGAATCCGCCATCACGATCGCCCTCCCGCATTCGCGAGCCGCGGCGCTCGTCGCGAGGGTGGCGCGGTGCAGGGCTCCGAAAACGACGAGCACGTGGATCAACACGCCGAAGATGAGGCTCCCGAGGATTGCGATCTCGACCACGGCGGTCCCACGCTCGCCGTGGGGTTTCACGGCAACACCTGGTCCTCGTCGAACGCCTGCGCGTCGGCCGAGACCGTGAACGAGGGAAGGAAGGGAACAATCCGCGGTGCGACCCCGCGGGCGTGCACCGTCACGGTGTCACCGTCCTGCGTCGCGACAACTTCGAAGCCGTGCGCCGCGTTCCCGAGCCCGTCGTGGAGCACCGCCAGGGTCCGCGCCTCACCGGTGACAAGCGAGCGGCCCACCTCGGCAGCCGCGCGTGCTCCTTCGTCGGCCGCATTGACGGTGACATTCCGCGCCCACAGCCACAGCGACATCTGGATCAACACCATGAGCGCGGCGATGCTGAGCAGCATCACCGCGAGGGTCTCCACCACCGTGGCACCGCGCTCCTCCGCCGAGCGCGCGTTCACCCGCGGAGTTGGTTCAACGCGTCACTCACGATCGACGTGAGATCCGGCTGCACGATCGCCCAGAGCGCCATCACGATCCCGATCCCCATCACCAGCAACATGACCCACTCCGGGATCGAACCTCGTTCATCTCTCACTACCTGCATCCGTGCTCCTTGGTTCATCGGGCCAACGTCCTGATGGCCACAACTCCGGGGTAGAACGCAAACACGTTTCGCCAAAAAGGGCAGGATCGGGCGTCCGTCGTCGTTCACCGAAGTTCGGACGGTCAACGACAGACGACGCGCTGCGTGTTTGCCCGGGGGAGGCGGACCTCGTGGCTCGGCACGAGGCGCCCCGGCCACCTCAGGCTCGATGCCAGCCCTACCGGGGGAGGATCACCCTGCCTCCCGGACGCTCCAACCAAGTGAGCGAACTCGTCTAGGCCAGGTGGGCCAAGTGTTCGTCGCCGCTTGTTTCTTCGGTTTCGAGATCGGAGAGCGAAATGCCTTCGACGTTGAGCAAGCACTCCAGCACTTCGTCACACAGCCGAACGAACCCGCCTATGCCCACGAGGATCATGTCCTGAATGCCAGCGACTGAATACAAGTGCAAGCCGTATGACATGAATGCGGTCTTCAGTTCTCGTGTCACGTTCGCGGCCGGGGCCAGGTGTCCGTAATCGTTCGGAGGCCAGCGCGCGTCGTTTGGATTCTCTGACCAGAATGGAGCGCCTGCGCTCGCGTGCACGGCTGCGTGTGCTCCCTTCAGTGCGGCATCGGCAAGGACGGCCTGGCGAATACCACCGAAGTGCCGCTGGCCCTTCGGTAGTACGCTCGCCGTCCAGCCCCAGTTCTCCTTGATGTCCTTTCCGTACTTGTTGATCACCGCTTGACACTGAACCTCCAACGACTTCAATCGTTCGGGATCGGGTGGAGTGTCTTCGATGGTCGCTCTGGACTTTCTGATCTTCGACATCTCTCTTTCATCTTTGGTCTCCTCGACGATTCGGTGCGCGAGAAACCGTTCCGCGAGCTCCTCATTGTTGAGCGCGATGAAGTGAGCTGTCGTCGCCAGTTCGTGCAGCGTCCGCCACCGGGCATGTGCTCCGAGCGAGAGTCCGGCATGGATCAAGGCGAGGATCTCGCGCGAGGTCTCGCAGCACCTTCGAATGAGCGCGGTGAGCACCTGGGACTTGGGCGTCCACGCCTCCGAGTGCTCACGCAGGATCGTCCAGTCCAGTCTGAGCGCGCGCTCCGCCTCCACGATCAGGGCTTCGAGCGTCCACAGCGCTTCACCCCATTTGGCTCTGATGGCCGCTTCCACTTCGCGACATCTCAAGCGGTCGGCCTCGATGAGCTCCGGGATGTCCTCGTGGCGTTTGTCGACGCAGATCTCGACCGCTGCCCGGAGCATCTCTTCGCGAGTTGCGGGCAGATCCGCGTCGGTCGCAAATCCTGCGGGTCCAAGAAAGAAGATGCTGCCGTCGCCAAGTGGCGGTGGAGGTGTCATTCGCCGCGCGTCCAATCTCGCTGAGTATGAAGTCCTTGTCCACAATGCAGCGTGGGAGGGGTCGCGTTCGGAACCGCCTCGTACGCCTGGTCGACGAAGCGGACCTCGATCCGGCTTGCCCATGACGAGCGGGTCGCCGCGTTCGCTCGCCGCGACGGGACGGATCTCGCCGCCTGACGCATACGAACGGGTGTCCAAGTGAGCGGGTCAACTCCAAAGACCGCTGACCGAGTACAACTAGTCGCGCATTGCCGCAGTCCACTCTCTTGCGTCAACGGTCCGGCGAATACTTCAGTGCGATTTCCCGGAGGATCTCGTCCGTCGGCTTCCCGGTGGCCTTCGATAGTCGGATTAAGAGAACTCCGGCGAGGTTGGTCAGTCCGAACACGAGCTGCGGCTCTTCGTCCTCCGCTATGTATGAGAGCAGCACGTCACCGGCAAGCTCCGTGTCGTCGCCGCCTGCGTTCCACGCGGTGACGAGCCCGAGAGCCTTCGTCATATTCTGTCGCGAGGTGTGATTCCTGTCGTCCACTACACAATGATCGCGCGTCAAGTCAATCGACCCGCGAAGCCTCGACGGACCGTCGTCGCGTTCGGATCCCCCGGCCGGCGAGGTTCCAAGGGCAAAGTGGGTGCGTGTACAGCGCCATGTCGGATCGCGACGTCGAGGAGCTATGGCAGGCAGCTCTCATGGATGCAGAGATCGACCGTGCCGACGCCTTGCTGTTTCGCATCGTTGACACGTCGGACAATGCCGACCTGGGCAAATGCTGGCTGCGCAACGTAGAGATCAGCGAGCCGGCCGACCGAATCACCCTTGGGACGCAGCTTGCGGCCGCCAATGTCCCCGACGCTCAGATCAAGTGGCGCGCTGGTGTGCGAATTGACCAAGGACCGGAGGCGGTTGCCGGCCTGATCCGGCACGAGCTCGAGCACTGCCGCCAGTATGCGATAGCAGATCCGGGCACCGGCCTTCTCAACCTGCACTTCGCCGCCCAGGAGTCGCTCGCCCCCGCACACGACCTTCCGGGGAGCAACGAGCTGTACAACAAGATCCCGATGGAGCTCGACGCCGACGCGGCGGCATCGTGTTTCGCGCGACGGAAGTTTGGAGATGCTCGGATCGACGCGCTCGTTGCAGCCGGCAATCCACACCGGGCACTGTTCAGGGAGTCGGGCGACTACCAACGCCCGAGTCGTAAACAGCTGTTCGCTCGCATGCGCGCATTCATCGATGTTGAGGGACCCGCGCTCGCTCAGGAATTCGCGAGCAGATACCGCACCACACGACAGTGACCCAGCACCGCCCCGACTGACCCAGATCGTCGCAGTCAGTCGTTGAACAGGTGCGTGACGTCCACGCCGAGGGCGAGCACAGCGTCACGGGCAACGAACCGTCGGGCGTTTGAGTGCAAGTCCTCGGCCGAGTTGTCGCGGATCAGGTCCGCCGGCAGCAACGTGGCGCGCTTCACGCGGTATGCGACGTCGAACAGGAGCACCAATGCCTGGTCGAAGTCGAACGAACGGAACGGTGACAAGAGCCGCTCACCGGCGACGTCATTGCGCAGGACGCGTGCCTTCACTTGAAGGCGCTGGCCGTCCGGGGTGGTCAGGTCGTACGACTTCGTGCTGTTCGGAGCGAGCTCACCGCCGAGTACTTCGCGGGCGAGCCACTCCGCGTATTGACCAGCAGGCGCGTCGTTCGTGCGGATGATCTCGCGGCGCCGCAGCTCAGCAAGGATGCGCTCGTATTCCGCAAGTAGCTCTCGCGTCGATAGTTCGAGGTCCATGAGTGCGACCACTCTTGCATCCGCTGTGGGCGGTACGGCGCTACCGAGCGCCCATCCCGGTCGGTACGGGCTCAGGAGCCGGCACCCGAGGCCCCCGCCTATTTACAGTTCCAAGAACGCGAGTATCCGTTCTTGAGCAGGTTGGTGCGGCATGGAATCTGAACATGGGAGCGTCTCAGCGCCGCCGCGAAGTTCGAGCAAGCGCACGCTCTCTCGATCGGCATCGACAGATTGTGAGCTTCCCCGGTCTGGAGTTGACCCGCTTTCGTGGACACCAGACGGTTACGCGAACAACGTTCGGCCCAAAAGGGCAGGATTGATTGTCCGTCGTTTTTCACCGAAGTTCGGGCCGGTCAATGACCAGGCGACGCGGTCCGTGTCTGCCCACGGGAACGGGGACCTCACGGTTCGGCGCGTGACCACATCCGCCGCCTCAAGCTCGATTCCCACCAACCGACTCCACCAAACCAGGGGAAGATCAAGCCGTCCGTCGGACCCGGGGGAGCTCAGACCGTTGACAGGGACCGCTCGGCAACCGGGTCGAAAGTAGCGTTGCGGTGTGGAACACGCGGCGTTCGTCGAGGACTACGGCGCCGCCATCGAAGCTGGCCAGGCCAGCCTGCTTGTCGGTGCCGGCCTATCTGCGGGCGCCGGCTACCCGACCTGGAGCGAGCTCCTCACACCGGTTGCCGCTGAGTTCGAGGTACCAGCGATGCTGGACCTTCCCCTCCAAGCCCAGTACATCGAGAACAAGGAGGGAGGCCGGGAACGTCTCAGCGAACACCTCGCGACCACCATCGGCGCCGTCATCCCCAGGCCTCTCGTGAACCACGTTCTCCTCGCCCAACTCGGAATCCGCGACACTTGGACCACGAATTTCGACGCGCTCATCGAGACAGCCGACCGCGACTTCACGGTCATCGAGCGCGACGCAGACCTCGTCGATCGCGCCGAGCGCCGACGACGTCTCAACAAGATGCACGGCTCCATTCCTCACGGCGAAACACAACCCGTCGGTGGACGCGATCAGCTGGTTCTGAGTCAACGCGACTACGACCGCTACGACCAGACCCACCCGCGGCTCTGGCGACTCCTGCAAGCGCAGTTCCTGACCTCGAGCTTCCTGTTTCTCGGATTCTCCATGACCGACCCGAACTTCGAAGCAGTGTTCAAGATTGCTCGTCTCGTCACCGCGGACAAACTCATGCCCCACTACGCAATCATGAAACGGACCAGCCCCGCCGACGCCATGTTCGATCTGCGAGCCGACGACCTACGTCAAGCGGGCATCGAACTCATCGAAGTCTCCGAGCACGTCGACATCACGACGCTTCTGCAGAAACTCGTCGCGAGGACTCGACCAACCGGCCTGTTCGTATCCGGCTCAGCCCGAGCACCAGGCGACGCCGACTCGACCGATACCGATCCCTACCCGACCGCCGCCGGTCGCGAAGAACTCGACCGATTCGCGGCGAGTCTTGGAAGCCGCCTTGCTCTCGAAGGCATCCCCTCCATCGTCGCGGCCGGGGACATCGGGGCCAAGGTCGGATACCGGTTTCTGTCCGAACTCGAAGAATACGATCCAGGTCGATTCATTCTCCTACGACGCCGCTCTGCCGAGAATGTTGGGCCTCCGTCCCTGCGCCAGGGACAGATCCACTTCTTTGGCGAGCAACCCGACATACTTCGAACCGCAGCATTCCAGCATGTTCGCGCTGTCGTCGTGCTCGGTGGTGGCCCCGGTACTGAGGCGGAGGCCAAGCGTGCATTGGAGATGGGCATGACTGTCGTCCCTGTCGGCCACACTCGCGGCGCTGCACACGGCATCTGGCAGACCATGTCCGCTGACCTCGCCAGCCACCAGGTCGGCCAGCGGCCAATCAACCAGCAGCAGTTCTACGATCTGGCATCCGATGACCCTGACACCGCACTGCGAGCCGCAGTCGATCTCATCCGCGTCGGGCTCTTTCTCCCACCGGGCGAAGCACGCTGACGCTGTCACACCCTGTCCCTACAATGGTTCACATGGCTGACGCGGCAATCTCCCGACGCCTTGAGACGCTGTCCGCGACAGTCGCACAGGCTTCCCTCTCCAACGACGAGTGGGCCGCTGCGGGTCTGCCACTCCACGCCTCGAACACGATCGCCGGGCAAGACACCGTCAGGCTTGTCTCAGTCGGAGACGCCGACTACCCCACCCGGCTTCGCTCGATTGAGTTTCCGCCGAGGCACCTCTACGTCATCGGAAATCTCACTGAGACGTCGCGTACTCCGATAGCGATCGTTGGTAGCCGAGCACCTAGCGACAAAGGCAGCGCAGCTGCCTACGAAGTCGCGGCCGCACTTGCGGAACGAGGGCACAGCGTTGTGTCTGGACTCGCGAGCGGAATCGATACCGCCGCTCACCGCGGCGCGCTATCAACCCACGGCCACACCATCGCCGTCGTCGGTACCGGGGTGGATCTTGTTTACCCATTCGAGAATCGCGAACTACGAAACTTGATCGCTCACCGGGGGGCGATCGTCTCTCAGTTCCCACTGGGTCACGGGCCCAGCAAGACCACCTTTCCAGCCCGCAACGCGGTCATCGCGGGCCTAAGCGCAGCCAGTCTGCTCATCGAGCTGAGCGAACGAAGCGGCACGCGTATCGAAGCGGAGCTCACCCTCGAACAAGCCAAGCCAGTGCTCCTCTGGGCGCCCTTGCTCGGACATGCACCCTGGGCTCAGAAGTTCGCAAAGCACCGCCTGGTCCGATTCGTCGAGTCCGTTGACGACGTGACCGGCGTTCTGGACTGCTGCGTTCGGTGACAAACGGACTGGTCGCGATCTCAGATTCCTTGGCGACCGAGCTCGTTCCCATGCCTGCAGATGCTCCCGATGTGTGCCCAATGTGCCGATCCGGACGGACGTCGCCCACCTCCTTGTGCGAGAGCTGCGAAAGGACATCAACCCAGGTCGCACACCCGTGCCCGATGGTCATCCCGATCAGCTTCTACGCCAAGCCCTCACGGCTCCGCGACAGAATGCACGACTTCAAAGAGCACACCGAGCCAGAAGTTCGTGCCTCCGAAGGGAGAGCCGTGGCGGCGATTGCCGCTCGCTACATCCTGGAGCACAGCGCCCGACTGGAAGAGCGCTTCGGAGCCTGGGACGCAACCGTCGCGGTTCCCTCCACACACCACGACGACGCGCCTGCACTCCAAACCGCCATCGAAGAACACTTCCCCGACGTCTTGGCCCCCTTTAGCCAGCCACTGACGATCGGTGCGGGCGACATGGGCTTCAATCAGGCCAGCGAAGCTGGATTCTCTGTCGTCCACGACATCGCCGGCAAGAGTTTCGTTCTCCTCGACGACACCTTCACCACGGGTGCCCGCCTTCAGTCAGCCCATCACGCGCTTCTCGCAGCTGGCGCAACCGTCCCCGCGGCGATCGTTGTGACTCGCAAGATCAACCCGTCGAACACCTACGGCAGCCTCGACATGTGGAACCGTCAAGCCCAAATAGCGTTTCGGTTCGACTCACCTCCATGGTGGAGTTGACGGCGTTCGTAGACACCAGACGGTGACGCGAACACGATCCGTATAAAAGGGCAGGATCTCTTGCTCGTCGGGCAGGAGAGGACATCCAGCGCTACCCCGGTCGCCTCAGACCCAGGGGCGAACGAGGCGGCTCAGTTCAGCGCGCTACTGATTAGTCGAGGGTTCAAGTCCCATCACGTGGAGCTAATCGGATGGCTTTCACACTCTGGGATGGGCAGTTTGCGGAGATTCTGGCCTCGATCTCAGGGGTGGACCCTGATGTCGGCCCAACCCGGCATCGTGAGCCGAGGCAGCTCCAACGTCGTCTGGACGACCAGGAACAGGCCCAACTGCTCGCTGCTTACGACCAGGGCGTGATGATCAACGATCTAGGCGCGATGTTCGATGTCAGTCGGGTCACCGTGATGGCCACCCTCAATCGACTCGGAGCTGAGTCCCGGCGCGGGATTGTGCAGCGGCGCATCGAAGAAGCGCGCTCGCTCTACGACGGATGGAAGCATCGCGAAGTTGGCGATGCTCTCGGCGGTCGAATTCAGTCGGGTTGGCCTTGCTTCATTCGCTGCGAGCTGTTTCGGGGCCAGTGATTCGTTCGATGAGCGGCAGTGTCGCGGCGATGAGTGCGAGTGAGATGACGAGGCCGGCGAGCACGATTGCGATGTAGCCGCGTCCCGGTGGTTGCAGTGTTTCGCTGAGCTGGGATCTGAGGAACAGGTCGGCAGCTAGGAATCCCGTGCCTATTGATAGGGCGGCGACGAGAACGAGCGGAACCACGGCTTCGAGAGCGACGATTCCACGCAGTGCCTGGACGGGGACTCCGGAGAGCCTGAGCAGGCTGAACGGGCGCTTGCGGTCGTTCACGCCTGCCGTGACACTGACCGCGAGGCTGCAACCGGCGACGAGCAGGCTGACGATGATCACGACGTTGGTCAGCTGTTGCAGCTCTAAGACAGTTCGCTCATTGGCCGCGTTGATTTCGCCGATCGTGGCAGGAGGGTTCGCGCCCGGAAACGCAACTTCGAGAAGCGTGCGCGCCTGTTCGGTCGCTTGACTTGAGCCGTGGGTCGTTACCGCAATCGCCGCAACCGGCAGTGATTGAAGTTGGTCGAGCGAGGTGGGGCTCGCAGGCCAGACGGTCGCAGCGAGTGTCGACTTGCCGGTCACATTGGTGCTGTCGAGGCTGCCGGTGATCGTCGCGACGGTGGCGCCTGACGGGCAGCGGCCCAGAGCTGGGGTGTGGAGGAGGTCATCGCATGCGACCAGAACAGGAGCCGACCGATTGGTTGCACTCGTGGCTTGGTCTGAGGCGGCATAGAGAACAGTGACCCCCTGTACATGCGTGATAGCGCGCAACTCGGTGGGCAACGCCGCCGGAATGGTGTTCGCCGATACTCCGAGCTCGCGGGTCACGTTGGAGTGTTGTCCGGCGCGAGCACCGAACTGGGCAACGAGCGTCTCATTCGTGCCTGTCCCACTACTCAAGCCGGCTCTGTTGGCGAGAATCGTTGTGATGATGCCGGCAGAGATGCTAGTGACGAACAAGGCCACGATAAGTCCGCTGATCGAGCGAAACGCGGCCCGTGGGTTGTCGGCGAGGCGACGCCCAGCAATCAACGCGGCCGGCCGATTGGCACGGCGAATCACGATCCTCGATCCGACCATCGTCAGCCAAGGACCTGCGATAACCAGACCGCCCATGATCAGCAGGCAGCCGGAGAAATACGCCTCGATCTGGCTGCCCGTCGTCTTGGGTCGGCCGACTGCAACGAAGTAGGCGAGTTCCGCTACGCCGACTACTAGTGGCAGCAGACGGTACGCGCGCGGCGCGGGTGGTGTGACACGGCGTACGACGCCGAGCGGTGAGGCCTGGGCGCGGCGGGTGGCGACACGAGCAGCGATCGCTGCTGCGAGTGGGACACCGACCGCGACGAGCACGATGTCAGCCGGGCCGATGGAGATGTCGCCGGACGCGAAACGCTGGCCGGTGAAGGCAACGTTTGTCAGCAGGGGTCGCAATCCGAAGAACACGCCGAAGCCCAAGATCACGCCGCCGACGGCGGCGACGGATGCCTCGACGGCGGCGATGTTCGAGACCTGGTGCGGGGTCGCGCCGACGAGACGCATCGCCGCGAAGCGCTGCTCGCGTCGAGCGGCGGCGAGGCGAGTGGCCGTCCCGATCAAAATCAGCACCGGGAACAGCAGTGCGAGTGCACCGACGGCAAGAATGATCTGCAGTTTGTTGGCGTCCAACCCGTTAGGTCCGCCGCTGTGACCCGTTGTGGTGTTGATGCTCGTGACTTGTTCGGCGCGCGCCTTCGAAAGTTCGGCGGCTGTGCGACCAACAATGATGATCAACGAGTTCGGTGACGGAAGCGCGGCGGGGCCGATCGTGCCGATCTGCACGCCAGGAAACCGGTTCCCGAGTTCGGTCGCCGGAACGGACTTCAACAGTTGGCTGAGCGCTGGGGACGCGTAGTAGTGGCCGGGTGCAGGCAGCGCCGAGATGCCGGGCGGCACCGGCGAGGAGGATCCCGTCCCAGCAACGTCGACGCGATCGATCGTCTTGCTTCTGTAGCGATCGGCACTGAACAACCACCACAGCGGAGCCACCTTCGAACCGCTGACGGTGGAGCTGCCACCGGAACCGGCCGAGGGGTTCGACGCCACGGGCGGGCTCGGCGCCGGCCCCTTATATGAACCGTCCGCTTGGCCAGAATTGCTGGGAATATTCGCGGCGCCAGGAAGGCCCGGCCCGGGGCCGTTGCCGAATACGGAGGTATTCAGCCAGACAGTACGCGAGTTCTGCGCGTTGATCGCATTCATTCCCCCAAGCGCAGCCAACAACAGGCCGACACCAATCGCGACGGCAGCCGTGGTGAGCAGGAGACGGACAGCGGCCTCCCTGCCGCCATTGACGGTCAGGCGGAGACCAAGACGGATCACGAGACGATCCGCTCTGGTAAGAGTGAGCTCACCCGACCGTCACGGACAACCACCTCGCGCTCGGCATACGCAGCAACCCGCGGATCGTGGGTGACCAAGATCACTGTCGTGCCCGAGTCGCGCGCGACAGCGACCAACAGTTCCATGACGTGTTCGCCCGAAAGTGAATCGAGCGAACCGGTTGGTTCATCAGCGAAGAGCACCTGCGGACGTGCGACCAAACTGCGGGCCAGAGCGACGCGTTGCGCCTGGCCGCCGGAGAGCTCTCCCGAACGATGATCTTCAAGCCCGTCAAGACCGAGCCGCGAGAACCATTCGCGAGCCTCTTGTAAGGCCGCCGCTCGATGGACCCCGCCGAGCAACAGCGGAAGCGCGACGTTCTCCTGTGCGGTCAGTTCGGGAACCAGCTGACCGAACTGGAATACGAATCCGAAATGATCACGGCGCAGTTCGCTTCGCTGTTGTTCGTTCATGCTGTCGATTCGCCGACCATCGAAGCAGATCTCACCCCGGACAGGCGTGAGGATTCCAGCCAAACAATGCAACAACGTTGACTTTCCCGAACCGCTCGGACCCATGATCGCAAGCATCTCGCCCGACCTCACAGCGAGGCTTGCGCCTCGAAGCGCGGGCGTCGGACCAAACGACAAATAAACGTCGCGCGCTTCGACGACTACGCGTTGATCGCCGCCCCCGGGTTGCCGTACACCGCTCACGACCGCACCACCTCGGCCAGCGGACCGAGGCGCGCGGCGGTCATATCGATCCATCGAAGGTCGGCCTCCAGATGAAACAGGCCATGATCAGCCAGCAGCGCGTCGACCAAGCCGTCGGACCGCTTAAGTTCGGTCAACTCCCGCATGCGCTGTAGGTGCGCAGCACGCTGCGTGTCGAGATAGCGCTCGGCGTCACGTCCAAGCATCAACGCCAAAGCAACCTTGACGAACAGCACCGACTGCAGGTGGGGTTCCGGCTCAACGGGTTCGCTCAGCCACGCCTCGACCTCGTTGGCACCAAGATTGGTAATGGCGTACCGCTTGCGGTCCGGCCCTTCACCCGGTTCGATCTCTCCGGGCACGACCTTGCCATCACGCGCCAACCTGGCCAACGTCGCATAGACCTGCCCGAACGGCAAAGCCTTCCCGCGCCCGAAGAAGGCGTCGTAGTCACGCTTGAGGTCATAGCCATAACTCGGCTCTCGCTCGAGCAGGCCCAACAATGCAAAGGGAACACTCATACACTCAGAGTATACACTCAATGAATAGCCGTCAAGTGGGTCGCCGCAACAGATCGGATCTCTAGGAGCGTCCGACAGCATCTGCACACCTGAACCACAACGGCCAGGAAGCCCCAGCCGAGTGCGAAGTCGGTCAGGGCTGACCGAGGGGACGAACACCGCGACCGATCCGGCCGACGCCGAAGCCCGCCCAAGCTGTACCAGGCGCTCCAGCTGGTGTGTCCACGCAGGCGGAACTGCATCAGCCCGTCAACCGAGTTCCTCGACGCAGTTGATGCAGAACTCCTGGCCCGGCTCGACGCGGTTCGAGGAGGCCGCGCTCGACGGACTCTTGTCGGGTTGGGAGAGCCACGAGACGTCGGCGTCAGGGCTGGATTGGCTGCGAGCGTGCGCCTCGGCATCGCCGGGTTCGTGAGCTAGCGAGCGGGGCGTACTCGCGATCCGATGGCGCGGAACGTCCGCTCGGGTGTGATTAAGGCGCTGCGATGCGGCTTCCAGAGGCGGTGGCCCGAGCGGATCCGGGTGGATGAGTCGGTCGGCAAAGACCTGCAGCGAGGGAGGATCCGCTACGACTGCCGCTCTTCGAGCATGTCGACGAGGTCGAACGTTGGGGGTTCGGCGAACAGGTGGGCATTCGTGACCGCGGACTTGGGGCCGCCACTTGCGAGGAGGGCGGCTCGGTCGTCCTCATTGGCGAACGTTGCGAATGCACCGTAGGTGGTTGGCCCAATGCGAAAGGCAAACCACTTTGTCGCCGGGGGCTGTTGCTCGACGATGGAGAGTCCTTCGGCGAAGAACTGTCGAACCTCGGCGTCAGTGCCCGGGTGCGTTTCGAACGTTGCTAGCACGCCAACGACATTCATGAGGCGTCCTCCGTGTTCGGTTCTTTCTGGGTTCGGTCGCGTCGCGGGGTGGTCAATGATGTCTCCCGCGGCCGGGTGGGCCCGGGTCGCGGTCAACGTGGCGCGGTCAGAGGCGCGCGGACTGGTGGAGCCACGGACGTCGCTGCCCGGCTCCTGTCAAGCGGACGCCTCGCGCTGGTTGTCGAGATGCGCGAAGATCGCAGAATGCCGCCCGCCCGCCCGGCAGGCGTTTCGTGGAGGTTCTGCCCGCTGCGCATTTCGTGGAGATCGGCGACCGTGACACAACAGGGCTGCTGGAACGGCCGGCCCCGCTTGCGTACGCGATCTGCGACTCCGAGCGCTCATCTCAACTCGCCGCTTGGGGTCGCGGCCTGCTGATCATCCTGGAGGCTGATGTGGTGCTCGGACATCTTGGCTTGAATGTTCCCGACCTCGATCGTGCGAAGGAGTATTACGCCGAGGTCATGCCGATGGTCGGCTACGAGACGTTTCTCGCGACTGAGGATGAGGTTGCGTTCATGCCTGCTGGCGGGAAGCGCGGCGCGTACATTTTCCTGTACCCAGCGGTGGAAGCTGCGGAGTACTCGAGACACCGGCCGGGACTGCAGCACGTTGCGTTCATGGTGCCAACTCGATCGGACGTGTCGAAGCTGCACAACCGAGTTCGCGATTTGGGAAGCGAGATCATCGTCGCGCCTCAGGAGTTTCCGCAGTATCCGGGGCCGTATTTCGCGATGTTCTGGTCTGACCCGTTCGGGTTCATGCTCGAAGCGGTCTGTCACCACGACTGCGATTGAGGCGAGCGGTTCCGCGGCCGTTGCCTGGTTGTTCATGGAAGCACTGTCGTCTCCGGGGACCTGATCGCCAAGCCTGACGCGGTTCGACGACCGCCGATCGGGCGACGGTGTCGACTGGTCAGCGCGAACCTGTGCGTAGATAGGGATGGACACCGGGTGCCAACTCCAGCGCCGCCGCGAGTTCGCGGAGGACACGGATGAAGGTCTGCCGATCGCTCTTGCCGATCGCGCTGCCCAACTCCTGATCAAGGGCTGGGATCACTTTGCCAACACGCGCGACGAGCCCGGTCCCGGTTCGCGTGAGGTGCAGGTTGAATGCTCTTCGGTCCGTCACGCTGCGTTCCCGCCGGACCCATCCTGCGGCTTCCATCTCGTCGATGAGTCCCACCATGTTGTTGCGATGGATGCCGAGCGCGTCCGCGAGTTGTTGCTGCGTCTGGCCAGGTTCGCTCGCGAGGTTGCTGAGCACTCCGAACGCACGGGGACTCAGGCCCAACGGTGCGAGGCGCTCGGCGAACAGCTGGGCCGAGCGACCTCCGACCTGGGTGAGCAGGAACGACAGCGACTCCGCATAACTCGGTGGCCTTTCGGGGTTCACGGCCGTTCAGTATAGACACGGACGATGATTGTCATATATGGTGACAATCATTGTCGATGCGCACTTCTGGAGGAGATCGATGAACATCGCTGTCATAGGTGCAACGGGCCGGACTGGCTCGCTCGTCGTCGAACAGGGCCTCGCTCGGGGCGATCACATCACTGCGCTGGCCCGGAACCCCGACGCGATATCCGTCCGCCATCCGCATCTCGCCACGGTGCAGGCCGACGTCCTCGACCGTGAGTCGGTCGGCAGCGCGCTACGCGACTCGGACGCAGTGGTGTCGGCCCTCGGTATCGGATCGTCGCGTGAGCCGACCGTCGTCTACTCGGAAGGCATCGCGAATGTGCTCGCCGCGATGAACGCTTCGTCGATCAGAAGAATCGTCGCAATCTCCGCCGCTCCCGTCGGCCCACGAGTCGAGCAGGCGTTCCTCGAGCGTCGGGTCGCGATGCCGATACTGGACCACTTCTTCGGCGCGACCTACGACGACATGCGAAGGATGGAGACGCACCTGCGCGACAGCGACGCCGAATGGATTTCGCTACGACCACCCCGCCTGATCGACAAGCCTGCGACGGGCGGGTATCGACTCGGCGTAGCGCCACTTCCCAAGGCGCGAAGCCTCACCCATGGTGACCTTGCTGCCGCCCTCCTGGATGTGTTGGAACGAACAGATCTGTATGAGAAGGCTGTGTTCGTAGCGAACTAACCAGCGCTCGAGATCCGGTTCGACGTACAACGATCCGAGGACCTCACTCGAGTGCGGATTCCGGCCAACACCGCCCGAGGCCGGATGTTGAAGCAATCCCATCGACCGCTGGCGACAGTCGACCGCCAGCCCGTCATCACCTCAAGACAGGAGCATGAGGCCATGCATAGAGCACACACCGCCCGTCCGTTTCGAACGAGGCTCGCTCGTCTCAACCGATTGGGACTGAACCGACTGACTCGCCGACTGTTCCCACACCTCTCCGGCTTCGGTGTCGTCGTGCATCACGGTCGCCGGTCCGGCCAGCTCTACCGCACTCCCGTCAATGTGTTCCCGCAACCCGGTGGGTACGTGGTCGCCCTCACCTACGGAGCCAACTCAGACTGGGTGAAGAACGTTGTCGCCGCAGGAAGTTGCGAACTGCAGACAGCCGGACGCGCGGTGCTGGTCGACGCGCCACAGATATTTCATGACGAGAAGCGGCAAGCCATCCGACCCTTCGAACGCGCCATCCTCCGCCTGCTGCACGTCAGTGACTTCATGGAACTTCATCTCACCGATGTGCACCGGTAACAGAACACCCGACGAAGTGAGGTGGAGTTGACCAGCCACGTTGGACACCGAGCCTGAGGACGCGGGGTGGTCGCGGGCGTCCTGCGGGTCCCGCGCGTGCCGGCAAACGCGGAGCGTACCGGGCCTTATCGGTCGTCCGAACCTCAGCGAACGACGACGAGCAAACTTCTGCCCTTCTGGATCCCATGTTCGCTGCGGACCCGACCGGCTTTCTAGGAAGGTGCGTCTGGCAACCAGGCGTCGAGTGGCCCGTCGGCCACATCGATGAGGCGGTCGACGACTGCGCCGGTTCGGCTTGCCGAAGGCACCGGGAGTCCGGTCACGGCGCGACCAGGACATCCCCATCCTCATCGGAGGTCAAGCTGTATTCAACGCGGAGATCGCTGACCTCGCCGGCGCAACCGCATGGGCCGCCGACGGGCGCGAGGCCGTGCAGGCGGTCGAAGCCGTCGTTCGCGCACGCGGCAAGTCGACGACCTCTGCTGAAGTCCGCACGGATTGAATACACCGATCGGGAAAGCGTCGAAAGTTCCTTGCGGTCTGGGCGAGACTTACCGTGGCCGGTAGCCATCGAGGAAGACGGCGACACCTTCGGTCACGTATTTTCGGATACTCGCGTCGGTGAATGGCTTAGCGCCGAGGAAGGACCGCTGGGTGATCTCAGTTGTGGTGATGGCGATGAAGTGGCCGGCGGCTCGATGCGAGTCGGGAATTCGCAACTGACCGGAGCCCGCCAACTCCGTCAGGCGTGTCGCTACCGCACGGGCCACGCGCCCGGGTCCGGCTTCGTACCAACGTTGGAGTGTCGCTGCGGGGAACTGGGCTGCTTCGGCGTTGATTTGTCGAACCATCGCGAAGTGGTCCGGGTGGTCGATCGGTTGGCGTGCCAAGGCTCGGCCGATCATCACCAACTCGGCCTCAATGGGCCTGGCTTCGACGGGAAGTGAGAGCAGCGTTGCGTCGAAGGCGTCAGCGACGGTAGTGGCGCTGTTCTCAAGGGTACAAGTGAAGAGGTCTTCCTTGTTGTTGAAATGCTTGTAGATCGTACGGGTCGACACGGCGGCCTCGGCGGCGATCACCTCGATGCTCGACCGCGCGTACCCCACCTGCCCAAAGATGCTCCGTGCGCCGGCGAGGATGGCATCGCGCTTCGCAGGTCGTCCGCGAGCTTGACCATGCACAGATGTGTGAAGAGTTGATCGGTTGGGTACCATACACATTGTACTTTACACCATGCATTCCGAGGAGGTCTCCATGTCGCAGGTAGCTCTTGCCATAGTGGTCGGCAGCACTCGCCCGGGGCGGCGCGCGCCGGCGGTTGCCGATTGGGTCCTTTCCGTTGCCTGTCAGCACGATCGACTTCGACCCGTCATTGTGGACGTCGCGCACTTCGGCCTTCCGGTGCTGGACGAGCCCATTCCTGCTGCCGCGAACAGATATCAACATCGGCACTCGATTGCCTGGTCGGAGACGATCGCGTCCTACGACGCGTTCATCTTCGTGACTCCCGAGTACAACCACTCGATGCCTGGCGCGCTGAAGAACGCGATCGACTATCGGGACTGCCGCGTGATCCGGTGACATCTGATCTGTGGTGCCGAGAGGTGCTGCTGGAAGGATGTTCACCATGCCTAAGCCATATCCCCAGGAGTTCCGTGAGGACGTGATCCGGGTCGCCCGTAACCGCGAACCCGCCACGCGATTGAGAGACATCGCCGCCGACTTCGGGATTTCCGAGTCGTGTTTGATCGGTTGGCTGAAGCGGGCCGATGTCGAGGACGGGATCAAGCCCGGAGTGACCGGGGCCGAGCACGCCGAGAACCGTGAGTTGCGCAAGCGGTTGCGGCTGCTCGAGCAGGAGAACGAAGTGCTCCGGCGTGCCGCCGCGTATTTGTCGCAGGCGAACCTGCCGGGAAAATGATGTACCCGCTCGTCCGTGAGCTTGCCGTCGATGGGATCCCTGTCACGGTGACGTGTCGGGTCCTCAAGATCGCCCGCCAGCCTTATTACCGGTGGCTCGCCTGTCCGGTGACCGACGCCGAGTGGAACGAAGCACATCTGGCGAACGCGTTGTTCGACGCGCATCGCGACGATCCCGAGTTCGGGTATCGGTTCCTCGCGGATGAGGTCCGACTCGCCGGCCATCAGACGTGCGATTGGACGGCGTGGAGGATCTGTCGAGACAACGGCTGGTGGTCGGTGTTCGGCAAGCCCAAGAACCGCAAGACCGGAAAGCCAGGGACCCCGGCACACGACGACCTCGTGCGCCGGGTCTTCACCGCGGAGGCCCTGAACGAGTTGTGGCTCACCGACATCACCGAGCACCGCACCGCTTGAATCCCAGCGATCGTTGCAACGGTTGGTCAGCTGGCGGCCAGTAGAGCAGAGATCCGTTCGGCTGGTGTTTCCCAGTCGAGCGCCTTGCGGGGCCGTCCGTTGAGTTCGGCAGCGACGAGTGCGAGTTCGTCGGGCCCGTGACGGGAGAGGTCGGTGCCCTTCGGGAAGTAGTCCCGGAGGAGCCCGTTGGTGTTCTCGTTGCTGCCTCGTTGCCAGGGCGAGCCTGGATCGCAGAAGTAGACGTCCATCTCGGTGGCGACGCTGAAGGATCGGTGCTCGGAAATCTCGGCGCCCTGGTCCCAGGTGACACTCCTGCGAAGGACCTCCGGTAGACCGTCGACGGCCTGGACGAGGCTGTCCCGCACCGCGTCGGAGTTTCGTTCCTTCCCGAGGTGACCGAGCAGCACGAGTCGGGAAGACCGTTCGACGAGCGTCGCGATCGCTGAGGTGCCGCCGGTGCCGATGATCAGATCGCCTTCCCAATGGCCTGGCACGGCCCGGTCGTCGACATCAGCGGGCCGTTCATCGATCGGGACCATGGGATCAACGAATCGAGACATGCGAGCGTTCGGGTCGCGGTTGGGCTTGCGTGCCGTCCGACGGCGCCGGAGTTGGCGGGCCATGTCGCGCTTGAGGGTGCCGCGGGCGTGGACGTAGATCGCTTGGTAGATGGTCTCGGTGCTCACGCGCATCTCGGGCGAGTCGGGATGGTCCTTGGGTAAACGATGGCTGATCTGCTCCGGAGACCAGCGTCTGTTCAGCTTCTCCTGGACGTAGCCGAGGAGTTCATCGTTGCGCAGCAGTTTCGGGCATCTTGGCCGCTGGCGCCGTCCGACGGAGAGTCGATGCGCAGTGTGGGGCATGTAGCCGCGCTCGGACGCGTTGCGACGCAGCTCTCTGCTGATCGTCGATGGCGAGCGTCCCATTGCCTCGGCGACTTTGCGGATCGACATGCCCGCGCGTCGGAGGTCGCGGAGCTGTTCTCGCTCGATGAGGCTGAGGTAGCGGGGATGGATGACTTGTTCGACTCGAGCAAGGCTGACCTTGCCGCCGAGGGCTGTCTGCATGGTGGGCACGTCAGGCAGTTTCGGCTCTGGGTAGCGCACGACACGGCCATCCGGATAGATCCGCCCCCGATGGATGATCGTGATGCCCTTGTCCCAGTCCGCCGCTGACCGGGCATCGGCCCGCACCGCGGCAGCGGCCTCGCTCCGAGACATGCCCTCGGCTCGGAGCGCCAGGAACTTCTCTCGCCGTGGGTTCACCTCGCGCGTTTCGCTCGTCAAGATCCCGGCCTTGTGTGCCCAGCTGTAGCAAGTGACCCGGTTGAAGCCAAGCTCGCGGGCGACCGCCGAGACGTTCTTGGATTCCTTGAGCAGCCGGAAGAACTCGGCCTTCTCCTCGGCCGTATAGACCCGTGCCGCCGGCCTCCCCATGGTCAGTCCGGCGGCACGCACCCACGTGTAGGCCGCTTGCTCGCGCACCCCGGCCCGTTTCGCCGCGGCTCGGATCGTCCCGCCGCGATCGAGCAGGTCGAAGAACCTCTGCTTCGTTTCCGGGCTGTACTTCGGTCCCGACATCGGCAATCACTCCTCCTCGAGTGTTGCGACGATCGCTGGGATTCAAGCCCGAGAAGGCAAGCTCTACCTCTGCGCCATCAAAGACGTGTACTCGAACCGGATCGTCGGCTACTCGATCGACAGTCGGATGAAGGCCCGCCTTGCGGTCGCCGCGCTCGAGAACGCTGTCGCTCGACGCGGCGACGTCGCCGGCTGCATCCTGCATTCGGATCGAGGATCGCAGGGCGGATTCAATCGGTGGTCGCAACACCGGCTTGGTGGAGGGAGCGTAGGTGTTCGTCGAGGGCCTCGGCTGGGGTGCGCCACCCGAGGGTCTTGCGGGGCCTCGCGTTCAACTCGGCGGCAACGGCTTCGAGGTGTTCGTGGTTCCAGCGGGAGAGGTCGGTGCCCTTCGGGAAGTATTGGCGTAGGAGCCCGTTGGTGTTCTCGTTCGTTCCGCGTTGCCAGGGGCTGTGCGGGTCGGTGAAGAACACTGGGATGCCGGTCTCAACCGTGAACGCTGCGTGCGCTGAGAGTTCCTTGCCGCGATCCCAGGTGAGTGAACGGGCGAGTTGGGCGGGCAGCGTCGACATCGACGCGCAGAGTGCGTTCTTCATCGTGGTCGCTCCGTAGCCGGCCAGTGCGGGGCCGTTCTTCGTTCGAGGGATGATGCCGTAGCCGACCTCGCGTGGCAGGTGGATGAGCATCGTGAACCGGGTCGTGCGTTCCACAACCGTGCCGATTGCGGAGCGGTTCAGTCCGATGATGAGATCGCCTTCCCAGTGGCCCGGCACCGACCGGTCGTCGGCTTCGTCAGGTCGTTTGGAGATCATCACCTCCGGTGTCACATGCGCCCACGCTTTGCTCCGTGCTCGGGCTCTCGGGACTCGTAAGGCGCGTCCCGTGCGGAGGCAGTGCACCAGTTCGCGTTGCAGCGCCCCACGGCTATCGATGTAGAGGGCCTGATAGATCGCCTCGTGGCTGATGCGCATGGACTCATCATCGGGGTAGTCGGCTCGGAGCCGCTGGGAGATCTGCTCTGGGCTCCACCCCCGCGTCCAGCGGCGATCGCCTCGGTGGGGCTTGTTCCGACCGATCCACGGTGTGCCGGCCGGGCCGATCGGCGCGCCGTCGGTGTTGCACACCACACCTGCGAGTCGATCCTGGACGTAGGCCCGCAACTGGGGGTTCTCGACGAGCTTGCACGGCTTCGGGCGCCGGGCGATCAGCTCCGCTTTCCACTGTGCGACTGACGCCCGATACTCGAGCGTGCCGCCCCGCGTCGCTGCGTTGCGGCACAACTCACGTGACACCGTCGACGGCGACCGGCCGATCTCGCGAGCGATCGCCCGCACTCCGCAGTTCTTCGCTCGCAGCAGCGCGATCTCTTCGCGTTCAGCGAAGGACAGGTAGCGGCCCGCAGGCTCGCCCAAGTTCATCGGTGGCATTCCACCACCATGTCGGAACCAACGTGTTCCCACCGCCTGCGACACCCCGACCCTCGCTGCGGCAGCCTCGCTCGTGATCCCCGTGGCGATCTGCTTCCAGAACGCGCGCTCGACCTCGCGGCGAAGCGACGGCGCACCCGGCGACTTCATCAGGGACCGTCCCGTCAACTCCTTCATCCACCCAGCTGGCCTCCCCATCAACACCTCCATCATCGAGGTGTTGCGTCCACCAGTTGAATCCGCCCAGTTCCGCTCGCGGAAACAGCAACGTGCACTCACGCGTCATCGCATGGTCGGATCGATGGGCCAAGTGGGCACCTGCGCCGACAACGCCGCGATGGAATCGTTCTTCGCCCTGGTCCAGAAGAACGTCCTCGACCGGCGCCGTTGGCGCACCCGCGACGAGCTCCGCATCGCGATCGTCACTTGGATCGAACGCACCTACCACCGACGCCGACGCCAAGCCGCCCTCGGCCGATTGACCCCCATCGAATACGAGATGATCATGACCACACCGGCCACCCAGGCCGCCTAACCCAACCTGTCACCAGATACCGCGGCAGTCCCTCACCGTCGTCGCGGCACGGGCGGCGGGTGACCCCGTGACGATGTCCGGCAAAGAAATCCCCGTCAGTGCGTTCGTGATGTTCACCATCGCCGGGGGCGTGCTCGGCGTCGCGATCGCGAAGATTTTGACGATCCGGGCCCGCAGCCCTCGCACGACCTTCCTTCGCACCACAGTCGCGTTGACGACATTGTCGATCATCCCTGACCTCGCCGGCGACGCCACAGTCACGACCAAGATCGTTCTCGTCGCTACTCACCTCATCGCTGCAGCGATCATCGTGCCGGCAATCGCCGCGCTCGTCCCAGCAACCCGCAGTGAGACCTTCCCGAGGTCGTCCGATGCGTGAGCAGGGACCACGTATGACGCAGGTCATCGCTGACATCACCATGTCGATCGACGGCTACGTCACCGGACTCGGCGCAGACGTCCAACACGGCCTCGGAGACGCCGAGGAAATCCATACGTGGGTCTCGTCAAAAGACGAGGTCGACACGGAGATCCTCGAGCGGGCGACGGCAGCCACCGGAGCCGTTGTCATGGGCAGACGACTCTTCGACGTCATCGACGGTCCCCTGGGCTGGTCGAAGGACATGGGCTACGGCGCCGACCAAGCCGGCACGCCACCGTTCTTTGTCGTGACCCATACCACCCCCTCGGACGTCAGGCTGCAACGCGAACTCGCGATGCAGTTCACCTTCGTGTCCGACGTCGCCGACGCAATCTCGCAGGCTCGCAGCCATGCGATACGGGGCCACGTCGTCATCATGGGCGGGGGAGACGTGATTGCTCAGGCAATCGATCTTGGCCTTGTAGATCAGCTCCACCTGCACATCGCACCGATGCTGCTTGGAGGCGGAACCCCGCTCTTTCACAGCGGTACGCGCCAGTTCTATCGCCAACGAGAAGTCCGACCCTCGAAAAACGCCATCCACGTCATCTACGACCGCGAGGACCGCACATGGGCATGACCTACACACACGCCGTCGCATCGCTCGACGGTTACATCGCCGATAACAACGACGGGGTCGGTCCACTGCATGAGTGGTACTTCAACGGCGACCACCCGCTCGTGGACGAAAATCACGCCGAGATTCACGGTGCACCGTTCCGCGTGTCAGCGGCCTCGGCTAGCTACGTGGGTGCCATCTGGTCTCGCCAAAAAGTTCTGATCATCGGCCGACACCAATTTGACCTCACCAATGGCTGGGAAGGTCACCCACCCGCAAGCGACCACGTCGTCGTCGTCTCACACCGACCTCGGCCGGCAGACTGGCACCCCGAGGCGCCCTACCACTTCGCTAGCTCCGTGGAGGACGGGATGGAGCGGGCACAGGATCTCGCTGATGGCGGAGACATTGCGGTCGCCGCTGGGGATGTCGGAGGCCAGGCCCTTTCACTGGGGTTGATCAACCAAATAGCGATCGACATCGTGCCGGTCATTTTCGGCGAGGGAAAGGGCTACTTCGGCACTTTCACGAACGGCCATCGGCTACTCAAGGATCCCGACGTCGTCATCCAAGGCGACGGAGTTCTCCACGTTTCATACCCGGTACATAGCTTGAAGGCGGTTTAGGCGCCCTGAACTCCTCGGACCGGCTGTTGAGCCCACCGTTGCGCGAGTCCAAGCCCGGTCCGTGCCGCTAGCCGCCTTAACCAGAACTCGTCCACCGAGTGCCGTCCCTGCAGCTGTCGTACGCGTAACTGTGAGCTCGGGCGGTGGTGCGGATGAGTCTCGAGGCCATGCGAACGGACGCGTGCGGTTGAACGGGTCCTCCGGCAATCATTGGCCGGATGGAGCTTCTTCGACCCAGTGGTCTCGGCACAGGAACCCAATCGAGTTCTTTCAAACCCACGGTGACCAGGGCAAACGTTGAGGAATCAACAACGCAGTGAAGCTAATCGGATGGCTTCCACACTCTTGGAATGGGCAGTTGGCGGAGATTCTGACCACAATCTCAGGTATAGACCCGGATGACGGTCTAGCCCGGCATCGCGATCAGCCGAGGCAGCTCCAACGCCGGCTTGACGGTCAAGAACAGGCCCAGATGCTCGCGGCCTACGACCAGGGCGTGACGATCATGGACCTGGCCACGATGTTCGACGTCAGCCGTGTCACCGTGATGTCCACCCTCAATCGGCTTGGTGCCGAGTCAAGGCGCGGGATCGTGCAGCGGCGCATCGAAGAAGCCCGCTCGCTCTACGAGCTGGGATGGTCACTTGCCAGGATCGGCAGTCGCTACGGCGTCTACCCCTCAACGGTTCGCGACGCACTCCTGCGAGCTGGTGTCCAGATCCGCCCAAGGGCCGGCGCCGCCTGACGTCGGCGTTCCCGTTGCTGGCTCCACTCAAAGCCGCGGGCCCGCCGCCTCCACTCGGAGGGTGGCGCAGTTGCGGACCTTGAGATCCCGCTTGGGCCGTGACAAGCCGGCGATGCGGATCTGTCGCTTGCCGTGCTGCTCGTGGACCATCGTCTGCCGGCTGCTTCCACAGCGACTCTGGCAGCGACTCACTCGCCGACACCCGTTGCGGGGTCCGCTGAGGGACTGCGAGCCTTACGCTACTTGCAAAGCCGAGCTTGGGCGAACAATCCTTTGGACGAATACTCGATAAGTCGCTGACCATGCTCTATGCCGAAACCTGACATTCCCAAGATATATTGGCCGTCATAACTCGAAGCAGCGACGAGCGGAATGCCCAACGTTCTGCACTGTCCCGTCGATCATTCAATCGTGGGACGGTCGGTGTCGCGCTCCTCAGCGACTGGTGTTCGAATCGACAGAAGGTCCGGAGCCAGCCAACGGTCTTTTGGAACAGATAGTCAGCCGTCAGCCACTTTGTGGTGAAGGAGGAAACCGCGGATCAGTAAGGCAATACCTTGTCCAACAACAAAAGCGCCCAGCGCAAGCATAACTTCGAACCGACTCAAAATGAAGTACGAAACGAGAACAGAACCCACGAAGATTATCCAGACAGCCCAAAACGCCGCGGTTCGTGGCGGCTCCTTGCGAGACAGGACGGCAAGTGTAGCGGGGACAACTAAATTATATGACGCAAAGAGCCAGACCATACCTTAGAGCCAGCTGTCGATGATCATTTACAGTCACCACCCGGGGGGTCGTAGTACTGACTGGTATCAATCCCGAAACTCCATAGATTTAGTGGATCAAACGGCGCGAGTTTAAACTTGATACATCCCCCGCGATTGTACGCGTTGGCCGCTTGGTAGCCGACGACCCATGAGTATACGCCGATCCAGAAAGCCAACGCCGCGATTTCCCAGTTGATAATAGCGCTGATCCCAAGGTCAGCGGCCACACTTGGATGAGTAATGGCTAGGGCCAACGCTCCGGTAAGAAACGCGAACTCAGTTGTTCCGAAACCCTTCAACGTCTTGGTGGTACAACGGTTGGTATAGATCGTGCCAGTTACGTAACCCCAGGTCGGACGAATATGCCAGCATTCGCCGGAGAGGTCCTCGCGTCCGACTGGATCCCCGGCCGTGTAATCATACGAATTACTCCCGCCGCCTATGACAGGATCATTTTGAAGAAACCTTCCCGACGTTGAGTCGAAGACGCGCACCCCCATCACGTGCATTCCACTATTCGTGTCACGTGAACGTTGATGGGATCCCTCAAAGTCGTAGCGGGTTCCGACACTGGTTCCTCCGGATTCCGCCACTCCGTATTCGTCGGTTCCGCTCCAGGTGCTAGTTCCGGCGTTGATTCCCGCCACCCAATCTGTCTCACTCGTGGGAACCGAACTAAAGATATCACCATGAATATTCGCTAGCCTAAGGGCAATAGTTCCACTTTGATCGACGTCTGCGCCTAGCCCGCCAAATCCCAAAACATGTCGAGTCCAGATCGTGCCAGCGCTGTTCTCAGTAGTCCATGAAGGTGAGTCGCCATCGGCCACGAAGTGATTGGTCCGAGTCTGTCCATCCGCACTTGAACTCCAGGTTCTAATCTGGTGATTCGGACCAAGATTATATGTGACAGTTGTTCCAAGAGCCGTGATCGTGTGGTTAGTATCACTCGCATAATAGCCTAGCGTTGTAGTATTTCCGCTGGGACTGTCTGCAGCCGGCACTGTCGTCGTCCGGCCAAACGCGTCATAGCCGTAGCCGCTTGTTGTGGCGCGATCTGCTGCGTCATAGGTCGAATTCGTAGTTGTGGGTGCAGCAGACGGCGGGCATGGCCCGCTGAAAAGTGTCCCACTGGCCTTGCCAAGGCTTGTCCGATTCGTGTCGGCGTCGAACCCGTAGGCTCGGGTACCGCATCCGAAGAGGAAGGTGTCATTCGTGTGGGTGAGACGGCCGGCCGGATCGTATGTATAGGCAAAGTTTTCAAGGCCTTGGGAAGACTGGGTCTGTTGGCCATGGATGTCGTAGCTGGCACTCAGGACCGGCCAGTGGTTCGAACCACATAAGCAGTCGAAATAGGCAAGGGTTTGCACTTGGCCCGCTTCATTCCGACCCGTGGCCCGCCAAAATTTCCCCCCCGGGAACGTCTCTAGATTCACGCTCCCGTCAGCGTCGTACTGCGCAGTAAATACGCCCACTTGGCTATCGCTAATTGTGGTCAGCAGACCGCGATGCTCGCCGTTGACATCGTCGTATGTGTAGGTGGTGGTGGCCTTCCCGTCATTTTGAGTAGACGGGCGGCCCAATAGGTCGTAGGTGGTAGACGAAGTGTTGCCATCCGCATCCTGGTACGTCGACATCGACCCGACAGCGTTGTAGGTGCGCGTGATCGTCCGGGTGCCGTCCGATGTTGTAGTCGGCATTCCCGTCGTAGCGTCATATGCGTTGGTCGAGGTCGGGATTGCAGTTCCGACAGTCGCCACCACCGACTGGGTGAGGGCACGGCCGGCGCCGTCGTAGGTGATCGTGCTTGTGCGACTGTCTGATCCATTCGTGTCAATGGTCTCTTCCGCCGCGCCGTACATTGAGTACTTCGTCATCTGCGTCGTGTGCAGATTTGGCAATCCGGAGGTGCCAGGCTGGGCGGATGGCAACGTCTTGCATGCCAACGTTGCCCATTCGGGGTGGTTCCCACAGGCGCTGTCAGCGCTATTCGTCCCGGCCGTGTAGTAAATGAACTGCGTCTCGTGCGCATCACCGCCGCTGGGGTTGGCGGGCAGGATCCTTGCGGTCATCAGACCGGTCGCAGTGTCGTACTTGGTCGTAGTCGTCAAATTCAAATGAGTGCCCGTGCCAGGGTCTACGGTGACCTGCAGCGGTGTGCCGAGGGTCCAGCCGGCGTTGTCGGCGCCGATCGCGTAGGCGTTGCTGGTGGTGCGAATGTCTTGCTCGGAACTGCCATCGATCGGTGCGGCCGACTCGGTCTGAGTCGTGACCAACCCATAATGGGCACCCCCTGGCGCCGCCTCGTCATAAACTGAGTGTCCGTGCGCCCGGGCCACACGGCGGGACCCGTCGGGGAGATCCACAAGGTGTGCCGGACCGTAGGTGTCGGTGATGTTCCACCCGTCAGGGTCGAAGACTGTCAGCTTGTCGATAAGGCGCGCCTGGCTGGCATGGTCGGCCGCGCTCGACCCGGTTGCCAGAGCGAGAGCACGATTCGCGGGCGTCAGGGTTCGGATCTCGTTGCCGATCGCATCATGTTCGCTCGTCGCGATATAGCCCCCGGCTGACGCGACATTCACCGTCTGGCCTTCCAGATTCATATATAGCACTGTGGCGCCCGTGTAGCTGCTCGGAGGGGTGCCCGACGGTGTCTGATCTGCAGGATAGATCGCGGTCGCGTCGACAGGGTTGTCGTGTTGGGCCCAGGCTGCGGTGCTAGTTGAATCAAGGTCGTACGGACCGCCAGCCGCAGTCGTCAGAGGGATCTGATACCGGTAGGTAGCGATCGCGTTCGTATTCGTTGGGGTCGCACCCACGGGCATAACTCGCGAAACAGTGCTCAATCGGCCGGTAGAGGCGGGTTCCAAGCCAATCGGTGCGTACACGAAACTCACGGCGTTCAAACCGGGCGGCGTGATCGAGCTGACATGGCCGTCCGAATCGTAGGCATAGACCGTCTTAAGTCCGGGAGTAATTCGCGGATCCCATTCGGCGACTAACCTAGTACTCGTGGTGTTATAACAGTAGGTCGCGACATCGACGGTGTGCATTGCTGGGGTGCTGAGGTCGGGATCCCAAGCCGTGTAATGGACCGTTCTCAGTTGGCCAGCCACGTCGCCCAATGGTGATCCGCAGATTGAGGTCGCAGCGGTCGTCGCCCCATAATCAAATTCGAGAGTCTGACAGCCTCGTGTAGTCAAAGGGCTCGCGCACGAAACCGATGGAGGTGCCGGACCGACGATCCGAGTGGGTCGTGTGACGCCGGATGAAACCGCCCACGAAACCGCCCAGGCTCCGGTGCCACTGGCATCATCGACGGCTGACACTTCATAGAACCCGGCCGGACTGCCCGCAATATGCGTAAATGTGTAGGTCTCAAAAGCGAGAACGCTCAGCGTAAAAGCCGTCGGACTAGTACTTGTTAGGGTGAGAAAGGTGTTGCCAGGCTCCGTCAGGTAGGACCCGTCCGGCTGTTTCCGAAACGATGTCAGTGAACCATCAGCGGATGTAACGACTGCATTGTCCCCGTTGTCGGTCAACGATCGAAACTTGGCAGTACCGCTCGTGATACTGGAAGACCAGCCGGGACCGAACAGCCCGCCAATGTTCGGGTCACGCGATTGAAAGGTGCGCGATACCCCCCCTCCGGCGAGCGACACGTCACCGGACGTAAGTTCGAGATTACCAGTCAGGAGGTTGACTTGACCCGGGCCAGCTGGCACGGAGGCGTAGCCGGCACCAAAGGCAGCCTGGTCCAGCTTGATGTTCGGCGCGTCGCTGTCGGGTGAGTCGGCCTGGAAGGTCGCGCCCGTGTAGAACTTGATCCTTAGCTGCAACGGTCCATCGATGCCGGAGGTGGCAGTGGCATTCCAAATCAAGTTCGGGAAGGTTGTGGACGGTGATCCGGGCGTCGCAGTGACGGGCCACGCACTCACGGCTGTGCCGGTCGACTGGTAGGTGACATCCGTGACGGGGATCGTGGTCCATGCGCTGGCTTCGGCATGTCGCCACTGCAGCGTGATGCCGTCATACGCGGCCCTGGAGATGACTTCGACCGGAACGTTCTTCTGCGTGTCGAAGTCGGTCGCGGGTTGCGTGAAACCTCCGTCGCCGCTCCCGAATGTGAAGTGCGCAACCGTGGAGACGTTTCCGGCACTGTCGACGGTTTGGCACGCGAGGTCGTGCCATCCGGCGCTCGGAACCGTCAAGGCGCTGGCTGTGCCGCCGCTCGGTAGTGCCAGGGTGGTGGGCGAGTTGCCGACGTCGAGGCCCCACAGGAACTGGTACGCATCGGAGGTGGGAGACTCATTGATGACGACGAGCTTGGAGCCAGCGGGGGTCCAGGTGTTGGTGGTGTATCCCCACATGGTGCAGATACTTGGTGTTGCGGGTACGACGGTATCTACCTTCAAGGTTTGCCAAGCCGACCACGCCGCGGTGGTCACCACGCCATCGGTGGCTTTGGCCCGCCACGTGTAGGTGCCGTCCGTGAGGGTGGTCGGGGTCCAGCCGCTGGCTTGGCCGGACTGCACAATTGAGCCGGTCCCCGTTTGCAGCTGGGTGGTGTGGGTCGAGTTCCACAGTTCGAAATTTCCCGTGAGCTGCTGCCCGTCGACGCCAGAGTCGCTGTCATCGATCTGTACCTGCAATGCCGGAGTCGAAGAGTTGATGGTCCCCGCTGTGAACTTCCCACCCGCTGTGTAGTTCGACATGGTCGGGTAGGCGTCGTAGACGACATCCACATAGGGCTGCTGCGCGGCCGGGGCTTCCTGGGCGGCAATGTTCACGACTTTCGTCGTCGGCGCAGATAGACGTATCCCGTCCTCAGCCCAACCACCCGACGCCGGGTCCTTCGCCCAGCTCGTCACCCACGATGTGATCGACGCCGATTTCCACTGTGACCCTGCCGTATACGTCGCCGTCGCACTATTGGTCCGTAGCGCGGGCTGGTTGCTCCACGTCACTGGCGTCGTACCACCCACGCTCCACGCTGCACTGGCCGGCTTCAACGTCAACGCGACTGACGTCCCGCCACCGATCGAATACGCATATCCGTTCCACGTCGCTGACACGACCTTCTGGTTCCGCATGAACGCGAACGATGGCAACGCCTGGTACGAGTTGTAGGTAGTACCGCCCGTCGTTCCGGCCCGGTCCCAGTAGTGGCTCGTGCCACTGTCGTACTGGCTGGCACCATCGAACGTCGTCGTCGACGACGTGTCCGCCACATAGGCGTCGGCGGTGATGTTTCCGCCCGTGGTGTTGTCGAGTGTCGGGTCGATCGTTACGGGGAACACCCGGCTCGGATCGTTCAACCACTTGCTGTCGACCGACACCACCAACGTCGCTAGATCGGCGCTCGCACCGTTCACCAACGTGACCGACACCGGAGCCGACGCAGACGTTGTCCCCTTGTCGGCATTCCCGGAACTATCCGTCGCCACACCCGACGGGACCGTGAACACAGTCTTCCCGGTGTCCGTGTTCACGAACCGGATCGTGCCGTCGTCGGCAGTGTCGGCCTTCAAAACCTTCAGCGCCGCAGTGAACGAGAACTGCGGAGTTAGTCCGTCGGCCAACGGCTGTTGCAACACGATCGCTTCTTTCAGCGCTGTCGGCAGCAGTTGGTACTGCAAGTCGGTGTTTGCCAACGAGTCTGGGTAGGTGACGGTGTCGGTCCCGTCGCCCGAGATGACTCCGTGGCTCGCTTGTGGCTTCGCGATCGTGCCGTCCTTGCCCAACGCACCCTCGAACCGGAGTGATAACGACGCCCCGTGGTCATCGACGGTGACCAGGGAATCTGCCGCACCATCCTGAGCGAATCGCGCCCCGAACGGCCCGGCCTTATTGACCAGGGAACCCTTCCCGTCGTCGACCAACCTCGTGTCGATCCCTCGCCACGCACCATCCGGCGTCTGATAGTTGACCGGCGAGGAGTACCCGCGAGCCGTCAAACTCCCATCCGGGTTCCGCCACACCACCGCGTTCGCCAACCGCTTGGTCTCATGCACACACCGCGGGTCCGACGAATCGGACGCAGACGCTACATCTGCCGTCGGCAAAGACTGTTCCCACAACGGTGGATCGACCGGCGGACGTGCCGAGCACGCCTTCGCCTGATCACCAGCGGTCGCTGCTGCCGACGACACCGGTGCCGTTACCCCTGACAACCCCGCCGTCGCGATCGCGACCAGCGCGAACGAAACACCAAACCGCCGACCAATCCCCGCCATGGCTCCGCCTTGTCTCATTCGGCCCCAGCCCGGAGCGCAAGTAAGCGCCACACTCGTCGGGTTCGAGCGTCACGTCAACAAAAACTTCCGGTGAGCATCGCGTCATCGCAAGACGCGTCTTGGGTAGACGAGGTCTCGCGTGCAATCGGTTCTCGCGCGTGCAAGAGTCGCGGCAAGCAGGTACGCGCACGGAAGGCAGGTACGACATGCGCAGGAAAGTTGTGCAAGGCGGTGTGACGGTTCAGGCGATCGTGGGCACGCGAGCGGCGTTCTTCGGCTTCGATCTCGACGCAGCTCGGCGGCAGGACTGCTTGGGATTCGCAATCCATCGCATCGATCACGATGCTGTGCCGCTGGAGCAGTACTGGTTGTCGAGTTTCAAGACGTTCGCGTCGGTCGTCCCGCAGCCGGTCGCGTCGCAGAAGTACTCGACGTTCGATCATCCGGTGCAATCGTTCTATTGGGGGGACTACACCCTCGAACCCGGTCATCACTACACCTACCGGATCGTCCCCCGGTACGGAACCGCCAAGAACCTGACTACTAAGCCCGGTGTCGAAGTGACCGTCGACGTCACCGCCCAAGACCCAAACACCGGAACCCACGGCGTCTATTTCAACCGTGGTGTCGCGGCCAGTCAGGCCTACGTGGCGAAGTTCGGTGCGCCACCCGACCAGCTCCCCCCACCGAAGGATGCTGCAGCGCTGGCATGGCTGTCGCGGGGCCTGTTGGAAGTGATCGTCGGGTTCATCGGCCAGGCCGACTCGAACCAGTGGGCGTTACGTGCTGCGGTCTACGAGTTCACCCAGACTGATGTGCTCGCCGCGTTTAAGACCGCACACGACAACGGCGCCGATGTGCATGTCGTCTATCACTCGGTCAACGACGCCCAAGGTCCGGTCAACGATGAAGCCGTAAAGAAAGCCGGGCTACCGGCATCGATGGTCACTGCCCGTACCAACGCGACCATTGCCCACAACAAGTTCATCGTCCTTTGCCGCAAGACCGCCGCCGGCCTCGATCCGGTCGCAGTGTGGACCGGGTCAACAAATATCAGCGAAGGAGGCATCTTCGGGCACTCCAATGTCGGCCACGCCGTACGCGACCCGGCCGTCGCCGCCCAGTACCTCGAGTACTGGACAGAGCTTCAAGGTGATCCCGATGTCCCGACGCTGCGAGACTGGGTCAGACCGCACAGTCCCTTCGATCCCGCAACGCTCACCGCGTCGCCGGCGATCCACACGTTGTTCAGTCCCCGTCACGGCAACGCGCCACTCGCCTGGTACGCCAAGCGTTTCGCCGACGCGCAGGTCGTCTCCCACATCACCTTGCCGTTCGGGATGTCCACCGACTTCGAGACACCGCTGAACGCCGACACCGGTACCGCCCTGCACTACGTGCTCCTCGACAAGGCCGACAACAACCAAGCCCAGTGGGGTGCACGCCCTCAGGTCCTGATCGCGGTCGGCGCGGTCGGCGGACCCGACGAGCTCGCCACCTGGGCCACGGAGTCACTGACCGGGTTCAATAGTTGGGTGAAATACATCCACACCAAGATCCTGCTCGTTGACCCGCTGAGCGCCGATCCGACCGTCATCACCGGCTCGGCGAACTTCTCGCCCGACTCGACGAGCAACAACGACGAGAACATGCTGATCATCAACGGCGACACCGACGTCGCCGACGTCTACATCTCCGAATACGCTCGCATCTTCCAACACTTCTACGCCCGCTACTGGGCCGCCGAACTCACGGCAGCCAACGGACCCACGACCACCACCAGCTTCCTCGACGAAACCTCCGCCTGGCAGACGCCCTACTTCGCTCCCGGGAACCGCAAGTCCCTGGTACGCGAACTCTTCAGCACCAACGTCGAAGCCAACACTTAGCGCCGGCTCCAATGGTTTACGGCGACGGGCGGGCAGGGCGCGTCGTCGAGTTGTTGTCCGCTTGTCGGGCAACAAGTGGCTGGAGGTCCTGTCCTCACCTGCCTGAGGACAGGACCTCGCCGCTATGAATCCGCAATCGGTGCCCGCCAAATCGACGGTTGCATCCGCGGGTCACATGCCGTACAACGTCCCGAGCAGCCTGCGCGTGCGTAGACGCATCGCAGAGCGTCTCCCTGGGGGACGCACGGCAGGCAGCCATCAACGGCGACGAACAAGGCAGCGGAACGATCTGGAAACGCTCCGAGACGATCGGCGCGTTGGGCACGCCGCTAGTTCCGCGCTTCGTTCGTGTGCTACTTCAAAACACATTGCCTCGCGGGGTCGTTGGACGTTGCGCTGATCGCGATCAGTTTGGGATCGCCAAGTGTCGTGATCTTGAGAGTGGCCGGGTCACAGTCTTTCCCGAGATAGCTATGTGCCGCCTTGATCGTGCTGGCGGGCACGACGAGAACCGTGGGCTTACGTTGATCGGTTTTCGGTGGATGCGTCGACCAGGCGAAGAGACAGATCCCGACTCCGCTAGCGATGGCCGCAGCGACGATGTACTTGAGCACCATGCCGAACGAGAACCGCATCCTGAAGTACGACGCGTCTTCGATGATCCGCTGTACGAGTTCGTAGCGGTTCCTGGTTTCGTTGCTGGCGTGTTCGTAGTTCTTGTCGAGTTGGTGGTGAAAGGCTTTCAGGGCAGTGGCCTGAGTTTCAGTGAGGTCCTTGACGTTGGCACTTGCTGCCAAGTCCTCGGCACGCCGGACAAGCGCGGGCCCGTCGAGCCAATCGACGAGGTCAGCGTCGCGAGGTCGCGCACCAGTGCAACGGCCTGCGATCGGCAAGGGGTTCCGGAGTCGGGTCAGTTCACGTTCGAGCGCTACCGCGGCGTCGCGGGTGGCGTGTTCGAGGACACGAGCGTCGTGCCACCCCTTGATCACCGTCGTCAGGCGCTCCGTCCCGGTCTTTTCGACGCCACGGGTCTTGAGGTCGCGTTCAATGGTGCGACGGACTCGGGCGCGGACACGCCAAGCCAAGATGCGCTGTTCGGGTTTGGTGGGGAAGCGGGCAAGTTCGGCGAGGCTCAGGGTGCTCGTGATCTGCACCCAGACTGCCAGGGTGATCGCGGTTGCGGCTCCGCCCAACATGACGCCCAGTCCGATGACCGCAAACTCAAAGCGGGTCTGATGCCAACCGAACAGCGACGCTTGAGTCGTCGAGTCGAGCGTCCCGAGATCAGTCAGTTGAGAACCAGCGACCATGATCGTGGCGATCGCACCGAAGACGCCCACTATCCAGGTGGACAATGCGCGCAGGCGTGCCTTGTCGGCTTCGTATCCATCGTCGGTCGCCGGAGCCGCCGCCGTTGCGGGCTGCGCCGGTGGCGCAGCGGCCGGAGCCGGTGGTTTCGCACCCGGCGCGGGCTGCGGTGTCGGCGGGTGAAACCATGCCTTGATCTTGGTGAGAAGTCCGCCAAACGATGCTGAGCTCGAACCGTCGCCGCTCATTTCGGTTCAGGGGTGACGAGCCACACCTCGCGCTGCGCGTCGACGATCGCGTGGCCAAGCTCGCGGACCACATGTTCGAGTTGGTAGTCATCGGCGATGAACATCACGCTGGCTTCGCCGGGGTGCGCAAGGCCTTCGATGACTGAGCCGCTGATCGACGCGGCGTCCAGGTGTCGCAGCTCGACCTCGACTGGGCTTCTCACCACGCCGCTGTGCCCTTTGCCTTCACCACCACCGGGACCGATTGCAAGCCCGCGAGTCGTGCTCGGCTCGCCCGAACTGCCGCCGATCTCCTCGAGCGGCCGCTTCCCGATCGGGGTGGAGA
>JBBSBV010000010.1:0-102135 GCA_038250905.1 Acidimicrobiia bacterium | reverse complement strand
GAAGTGGTCGAGGTCGCCGTAGGCCACCGCGTACGGGATCCCTTCGGCTCCGAGGTCACGGACCGCGTTCTCCAGGCTGCGTCGGTTCAACAGCCCGGTGAGTGGATCGGTCTGGGCCTGGGTCTGGGATATCTCGAAGGACCGGATCATGGCGATGCGTTCCGCGCCCCGGCGGGTGGTGAACGCCAGGACCTCGAGTTCGAGTTCATCCGCGACCCTGCCCTCGACGCCCACCGCATGAGTGACACCGACGGTATGGCCGGAAATGCTCACCGGAAGGCACGCGGCCGAGCAATCGCCGGACGGGCGGTCCTTCAGGTAGGGGCACGCATTGAGCGCACGGCTGCTCGGGAAGAGGAGCACGTGACCGACCGTCGTGGCGGGACAGTCGAGGGGTGAGGCGACACCGCAGCCGTCGAAGCTCTCGCCGTTGGTGAGCGCACGGCGCAGGTGGGCGCGGCTGGAATCCGCAACGAGCATCTCGACCCGGAGTTCCGGCACCGATTCACCCAAGGCCTGACCCAGAACCTCGAAGACCGCGGCTTCGGACTTGGTCATCTCCAGCGCCTCCTGCAGGCGGGCTTCGTATTCGTGACGACGAGTCAACCGATGTTGCGCCTCCGTCCGCCTTCCGGCGCGCCGACCGAAGATCACGGTCCCGACGACGATGAGCACCACGACGATGCCCCTGCCGACGAAGAACATCCACACGCCCAGCCCGAGATCATCGGTCGCTTTCACGGTGTCGCGACCGATGATGTCCGAAGAGAGGCGCGCGTCGATTTCGGTCATCACTCTCCAGACCTCTTCGATGCGATTGCGCTCGTCGTCGATAGCTGCTCGCAGGGTCGCCGGGTCCGCTGCGGTCCCCGCAGCGATGGGATTCAACTGGTTGAGCGAGGAGTTGAACGCGGCCATCGCGGCGCGCAGATCATTGGCGTCGCTCGTGAGACCGACACGTCGCAAGTGCGCGCCGAGCACGGCCGCCTGCTTCGTCTGGGTCGCGACGAGCGCTCCGCCCTGTACGAGTTCCTTCGGGTCCGAGGCCACCCCCGGTTGGACCTTGTCGATGCTGCGCTCCATGTAGAGCTGCCACGCCGCCGACGTCGTCGAAAGGTCGGCGAGCTGAGATTGCAGCGACAACCCGTCCTTGGAGATCCGGCGCAGATCGCCGCGCGCCGAGAGCAACGGGCTCAACATGATCAGCGAAGCGACGACGACCGCCAATGCCGCAACCGCGCCCGACCCGAAGATCCGACGACGGACCACGAACGCGACCCGATGGGGAGGGGGGGATCGCAGCGGTGCTCCGACCCCGGTTTCTGCCATATCCCCCCATCGGCACGTCGCGGGCCCGAAGGAAGAGTCAAAGCATTCCCGCAGACAAATTTGTGCATTTCCTCACGATTTGGCTCCAGGACCCTTTCCTCAGTCGGGCTGTCCGTGGTGCAGCCACCGCACCAGATCCGGCGGCGCGAGCGCGTCGATCGCGTCGCGGTAATGCGCCTGGTCCTCGTCGTCGAGCAACTCCCGCCACCGCCCGCTCACACCCTGGCGGAAGAAGTCGTCCGGGTCGCGCCAGAGTCCGTGGGAGCTGTCGGGAACGAGGTGGGCGGAACGCGATTTCATCGACGCGAACGTCGCGGCCTCGACCAACCCCGACCACCGGGATTCGGCGACCTCGATGCCGAGGACCTCGGCGAGGCGACGCATGCCGGCGTCGAGATCGTCCTGCAGATCGTCGTAGTGCATCAGGTGGACGCTCGGGTCGTCGCGCTCGGGCCAGAAGGTCGCGAGATGGTGCACGAGGAGGCGCAGGCACGATCCGGATTCGGTGACCGGCGCCGGATTGTCGATCCAGCGCTCCACCGCCTCGACGTCGGACGCCGGATCCGGAGGCGGTTCGTCGGCGAGCAGGTCGGCGACGTCGTCGAGGCCGACCGCGTGCAGGCGGGCCTCGATCATCTTCTCGAAGATCATGTTCGAGTGGTGGTTCACCATCGACAGTGCGACGTCGCGTGGGTCCCGCCCCACACCGAGGTACGTCACCCCGGGTTCGATCGGGAGACCGTCGAGCGGTGTGTGGGTCTTGATGAACCGTCGGTGCGTCTGGGCGTCGAGGATCCCGAAGACCTCGTCGTCCGAGCGGGTGAGCATGTCCAACCAGGGCGAGGAATCGTCGAGCGGGTGTTCCAACTCGGGTGTCTGGAAGACGAGGAGCGCGCACATCATCTGCGTCCACGTCGTACCGCACTTCGCCGGGGTCGAGATGACGATGTCCGAAGGCCGCAGTTCGAATCGCTCCCACCGCGAACTGTCCGAGATCAGGGTCCGGTAGTGGGCCTGCGGTCGTCGGCGCGTGAGCACGATCCGAACCTATTGCGTTCGCGGCGGAGTCGGTCCGCGATTGCGGCCGGCTACCCGGGTCCCGGTATCGCGGTCCACGCCTGCGACTCGTCGTTGCGGGTTCCCGTGTAGGGGCAGCCGGCACCGTCGGCACCGCGGGTGTTGAGCACCTGGTTGCGGTCGTAGTAGCGGGACAGGACGCCGCCGATCGTCACGTTGATCACCGGCACGGTCGGTGAGACGCTCGTAATGCAGAGCAGCGGATCGCACGAGTAGCACCCGGCCGTGCTGGTGTCGGAGGTGTCGAAGTTCTGGAACGCCGTCTGCGCCAGGATCAGGCTCTGGCCGGAAGGGATCGCCCGTGACCCCCAGAGGTCGAACGTCTTCTTGCCGACCGTGACCGTGACCGTGGCCGACACCGAGGCGCCCGTGCTGTTGTCGATGCGGACCGCGCCGGTGTCCCAGCCTCCGGTCGACGGGTCGGGAGTCCCCACGAACACCGTGCTGGCCGAGCCCATCCACGGCGACGGCTTGGGGTGGAGGACGTACCGGTGGTGGGTGTCGTAGTACCCGGCGTAGACGTCGACCCCCGACGACGACGGCGCGTGGACCGCGATGTCGCGTGCGGCCGTGCCCTCGAAGCCGGCCGTATCGGTCACCGTGACGGTGACGGTGTAGGTATCGGCCGAGGCGTAGGTGTGCGCTGCGGTCGCCTTCGACTGCGGCCCGACCGTCGTGCCGTCACCGAAGTCGAACTCGTAGCTCGCGATCGGCGTCGCGTCGGTGTCCGCCGACGACGACGCGTCCGCGATCACCGCGAAGTCCGCCACGTTCCACGCCGGCGCGACCTGCAAGCCGGCGATGGGGGCACCGTCGACGACCACAGGATTCGGCGCGGTGGCGACCGCCGTGTTCCCCTTCGTATCGGCCACCGTCACGCTCACGGCGTAACTCCCCGCGGCGGCGTACTTGTGCGATGCGGTCGCCTTCGACTGCGGCCCGACGGTGGTGCCGTCGCCGAAGTCGAACGTGTACGTGGCGATCGGACTCGAATCGGTGTCCGTCGACGCCGACGCATCGGCGACCACCGTGAGCGGTGCCGCGCCCGAGGTCGGCGAGAGCGCGAGCGCGGCGTGGATCGTGTCGGGCGGGTTGGCCATGAGCGCAACGTCGCGGGCGATGTCCCACCCGGGCCAAACCGCGGCACCGGTCGCCGCCGGGGGACGGGCGTTCGACCCGACACCGAACCGATGCAGGTGGCCGTACCCGTCGACGGTGTATCCGCCGGTGCTGTCGTCGACGAGGCCCGCGCCCTGCACCGCCACGCCGGTCGCGACGAACACACCGTTCGCCGTCGGTGGCGCCACACCTTTCGCACCGATGGCGAAGGCGTGCAACGCGCCGGTCCGGTCGACGACGTAGCCACCCTTACCATCGGCGGTGATCGTGATGCCGCGCGCCATGTCCTGGCCCATCCAATACGGCGCGCCGCGCGCCGCTGGTGGCCTCGAGTTGGTGCCGGTGGCGAACGGGTGGATCCCGCCGTACCCGTCGACCACGTAGCCGCCCTTCAGGTTCGGGAGAAGTGCCACGCCGCGCGCGATGTCCCAACCGTTCCAGTAGGCGACACCGGTGAGTGCAGGAGGCGTCGCCCCGGCACCGACGATGAAGGGGTGGATCCCGCCGAAGCCGTCGAGCGTGTAGCCACCCGTCCCGTTCGCGAGGAGCGTGAGCCCGCGCGCGATGTCCCAACCGTTCCAGTACGGGGCACCCGAGGTCGCCGCGGGAGCCGGCCCGGTGCCGACCGCGAACGGATGGACCCCGCCGAAGCCGTCGAGCGTGTACCCGCCCATGTGATTCGTGGCGGTGATGACCGCGGGTCGGGTCGACGCGCTCGCCGGAGCAACGACTCCGACGGTTGCGATACCCATGACCGCGACGATCAACCCCACGACGTTCCGTGCCCGTCGCACCGTGCTCCCCTTGTTGTCCCGCTCCTCAGCGGGCGACATTACGGGCAGAACGGCGTGAACCACACTGAGCCGATCGGATCAATCTGCCGGCCGCAGAGCCCGAGTCACTCGGAGCCCCGAACCGCCTCCCAGAGATCACCGAGCGTCGACAGCTGGGTGGGCGTCATGCGGTCGGTGAGCTGGGCGCGCACCGCTGCATTGTGCGTCGGGCGGGACTCGTGGAGTCGACGGCGACCGACCCGGGTGAGCTCCGCGAAGAAGCTACGGCCGTCCTCGGGATCGGCGGTGCGGCGCACCAGCCCGTCGCGTTCGAGCCGGGTCACGAGATGACTGACGCCACTCGCACTCAGGACCACCCGCTCGCCGAGCTCGGTCATCCGCAGCTTGTCGTTCGGAGCGTTGAACAAGGTGATCAGCACGTCGAACTCTTTCACCGAGATCCCGTGCGCAGCCGCGAGCGCCGCATCGAGCGCCCGGACGGCGGTGTTCGTGAACTGCAGCGCGCCATGCCACGCACGGAACTCGGCGTCGGTCAAGTACTCGTCCTCGTCCTCGCCCTTTTTGCTTGACATCTCACGACTCCACTGATATTTTCTTATCGAAGTAAATATTACCACGCAGGGAGCCCACCATGCCGTTCGCAGTCATCCACCACTTTCCCGGAGGAACGAAGGAGAACTACGAAGCCTCGATCGCCGCGGTCCACCCCAGCCCCGGGGAACTGCCGGCGGGCCAGACGTTCCACGCGGCCGGTGCCGTCGAGGGCGGCTGGACGATCTTCGCCGTGCACGAATCGAAGGCGAGCTGGGAAGCGTTCCGCGACGGAACGTTGATCCCCCGGCTCCAAGCGGGGGTCGACGGTGGATTCCCGACACCGCCGGAGGAGACCGAGGTCGACCTCGTCGCCGTGATGCCGTGATCGCCCACCAGCGCATCTCGGCGGTACTCGTCTCGACCGATCTCGCGGCGAGCGAGCGCTTCTACCGGGACCGGATCGGGCTGACCCTGTCGTCCGAGACGATCAAGAACCATCTCGTCTTCGAATGTGGCGACGGGTCCACCCTGCTTGTCTACGGACGCGGCAACCCGAACCTGGCCGACCACACCCAGGTGCGCTTCTGGTCCCAGGACATCGCGGCCGACGTCGCCGAACTCGTCGGTCGTGGTGTCGTGTTCGAGGAGTACGACAGTGGTGCGTTCAAGACCGTCGATCACGTCGTGACGACGGCCGGCATCGGACAGTCCGCCTGGTTCAAGGATCCGGACGGCAACACCATCGCCGTCTTCCAGCCCGAATAGACGCTCGGACTCGAACCCACGATTTCCTGCCGGCAGAATCCCGCGCCTCGGGGCGCCGGCACCCCCGCCGCCGAGCGGGACTCGGTCACCCCGACGACGACGAGCAGTGCCGCGAACGCCACCGCTATGAGGAGCGGCACCGAACTGCGCGAATGCCGGATCGGGCGCGAGATACCGGCAAAGACCGCCGCCGCGAAGATCAGCGTGACGGCGACCCGCAACGCGAAGAGTGCATGCACCGACAGGTGGACGGTGGCCGGCGGGAACCACCGGTACACCAGTCGGTGGAACAGATACACCTCGTACGAGATCAGGCCGAGCCACCGGACCGGGCGAAAGCTGAGCGCGCGGCCGAGGAACGGACTCGACGGCTGGGCCGCGGCCGCGATGAAGATCGCGCTGAGCAGCGCCACCCCGAGGAAGCCCCCGCGGTAGAGCCAGGGCGAGTCTCCCGTCGCTTGACCACACAGCACGACCAGTGCGCCCAACGCGACGATCCCTGCCGCCTCGAGCGCGGCGGCGGCCGATCGCCCGCGCACCCGCGTCGTTCGGCCGAGGAGCAGGGCCAGGCCCGCGCCGACCAGGAGTGATTGCGCCCGGGTGTCGGTCGCGTGATACAGCGTCCGCACGGATGCGGGTCCGTCGTAGCGCAGCGCCATCTCCAGCGCGGAGATCGCGGCCAGCCCGACCACTACTCCCAGAAACGCCTTGCGCCCGAGCCGCGCTCCCGCAGCCAGGAGCAACACCAACGGCGGCCATACGAGGTACCACTGCTCCTCGATCGCGAGGGACCACATCGGGGTGAACGGGCTTCCCGAACCGCCCGCGGCAACGATCAGGTGCCAGTTCTGTACGTAGAAGTAGGTGGCGATGCCGCCGTCACGAATCCGCGCCATCGCGCCCGGGGGTGCCCGCAGCACGGCGTACGCCGCGACCCCCAGGAACAGGACGATCAAGGGCGGGACGAGGCGCCGCACCCTTCGGGCCCAGAAGCCCGGGAGCGAGATCCGGCCGGACTGGCCGAACTCGTCGAACAGTAGCGAGGTGATCAGAAATCCGGAGAGGACGAAGAACAGGTCGACACCCAGGAAACCACCCGATGCCCACCCACCCGGATCGACGGCGCCGTAGTGGTGCGAGACCAGGACCGCGATGACCGCGAGAGCACGGACACCATCGAGCGCCGGCCGGTAGGTGAACTGCCGCGGCGGAGGGCCGTCACCTCGCGTTGGCGCCGATGCGTCCTCGGTCGCGGTGCCATGGTCAGTCACGCCCGGTCATCATCACCCGAAACCGCGCGCGTTCGCGGGAGGGCAGATCAACGACCGCGGCAACCGAGGGCTCAGGTGACCCCGAGGTAGCTCGACTCGAGCAGGTGGGGGTTGGCGCGGAGTTCGGCGCCGGTGCCCTCGATGACGAGCTCGCCGTGGCTCAGCACGTAGGCGCGGTCCGCGGTGCCGAGCGCGAGGTGCACGTGTTGCTCGACCAGCAGCACACCCGCGCCGGTGTCGTGAGCAATCGTCTTCAGGATCTCGAGCAGGTTCTTCACGATGATCGGTGCCAGGCCGAGGCTCATCTCGTCGACCATCAGCAGCTTCGGAGTCGACGTGAGCGCCCGCGCCATCGCGAGCATCTGCTGTTGGCCACCGGAGAGCAGGCCCGCGCGGCGGCTCCGGATCTCGGCCAACGCCGGGAAGTACTCCAGGGCCTTCGGGATGTCGACCGTCCCGCGCGCCGCGCCGAGCTGCAGGTTCTCCTGCACGGTCAACTGGAAGAAGAGCGATCGGTCCTCGAGCACGTGCGCGAGGCCCTCCCGTGCGACCAGGTGCGGACGACGGCCCTTGACGGAACGTCCGAACACCAGGACGTCACCATCGATGATGGGGTTCAGCGCCGACGCGGTGATGAGCGTCGTGGTCTTGCCGGCGCCGTTGGGTCCGAGCAACGCGACGATCTCCCCCGGCTCGACATGGAGGTTGAGCCCGCGCACGACCGGGACGCCGTGGTAACCAGCGTAGAGGTCCCGGATCTCGAGCAGCGGCGCGGTCACGACTCGGACGCTTCCGTCGAGTCCCCGAGGTACGCCGCGATCACCGCCGGATGGCGTTTCATCTCGGCGGGCGTGCCCTGCGCGATGGTCTTGCCGAACTCGATGACGTAGATGTAATCGCACACGTCGAGCACCAGTCCCATGTCGTGGTCGACGAGGAAGATGGTGATCCCGGCGTCGATGATGCGACGCATCCGGCGACCGAGCTCCTGTGACTCGGCGGTATCGAGCCCGGCGGCCGGCTCGTCCATGCACAGCAGTTGCGGACGGGCGGCCAGTGCCCGCGCCGCACTCACGAGCTTGCGGTGGCCTTGGCTGATGTCGGTCGGCATGAGGTGGGCCAGGTCGCGGATGCCGAGCACATCGAGCGCGAACTCGATGTCGGCGCTCGACCGGTGGCGCTGGGGAGCGACGAGGTCGGCGACGAATCCCATCGCCGACTGCTCCTCCGCCGCGACCTGGAGGTTCTCCGTCACGTTGAGATCCTCGAACAGCTCGAGCGACTGCCAGGTGCGACCGAGGCCCAGACGGCTCCGCCGGTGCGCCGGCAAGCGGGAGATCTCGCGGTCGAGGAAGCGGATGCTGCCGCTCGTCGGCACGAACCCGGTGATGCCGTCGATGAACGTGGTCTTCCCGGCGCCGTTGGGTCCGATGAGCCCGACGATCTTGCCCGGCTCGACGACGAACTCGATGTTGTCGACCGCGAGCAGGCCACCGAACCTGACACAGAGATCACGGGTGCGCAGCAGCTCGGTCATGCCGGCTGCCCCTGCGACGAGGGCGCCGCGCGCCGCGCCCGGCGGGCCGTGATCCGATGGCCGATCCCACTGATGCGCCCGGCGATCCCCTCCGGGTTCTGGATCGCCGCGACGATGAGACCGATGGCCCCGAGCACAAGGGTGAGGCCGGGAGGGACACCGAACTCGACCTCCAGGAAGGTGAAGAGCAGGCCGCCGGGCACCAGCATGCCGCCGGCGACCGCGCCGCTCACGCTCGAGATCCCGCCGAGGTACGCGAACGCGAAGAACACCAGGGACGCCGTGTAGTTGAAGGGACCCGCCGTCACCGAGCCCGACTGATACGCCAACACCGCGCCACCCATCCCGGCGATGAACGCGGAGATCGCGAAGGCGAGCAGCTTCGTACCGGCGACGTTCACGCCCGCCGCCGCGGCGGCGCGCTCGTTGGACCGCATCGCGAGCATCTGACGGCCCGTCGTCGACCGCCGCAGGTTCGCGACGACGTAACACAGGACGACGACGACCACGAGCACGAACATCGCGGTCATCGGGTTGGGCTGCAGGCCGTCGCCGGCCGTGAGCCCCAAGAAGTGGTACTTCCCCGCGTTGTTCGGATTGATCCAGGTCGGGACGTCGACCGTCGCACCCTGATAGCCGCCGGTCACGCTCGTGTTCTGGAAGACGACGTAATAGACCGCGACTGCGAAGGCGAACGTGACGATCGCGAGGTTCACGCCGCGCACGCGCAACGCGGGGAGCGCGATGAGCAGGCCGACGGCCAACGCGACGGTCGCCCCCACGAAGATGGGCCACGGGAACGGCCAGCCTTGCTCCGCCGACAGCTTCGAGACCGCAAAGGCCGAGATCCCGGCGAACGACATCTGGGCGAGGGAGATCTGACCGACGAACCCGGTGATCACGACCACCGACAGGCAGATGATGATCCCGATCAGCGTGTTCTGCAGGGCGCCCCGGTAGCCCGGGCCGAAGACGAACATCCCCGCGGCCGCGGCGAGGAGCACGAGCGCCGGGCCCCCCACCCGCAGCGCCCACGCCGGCGGGGTCGGTGAGAACGGCAGCCGGCCCAACGTGATCGCGCCGCGGGTCGGCAGGCTCCGTCCCGCGAAGTAGAGGACCACGACGATGACGATCAGCGGCAACACATACTCGAAGCCCGGCCAGGAGACACCGTTCGACGAAGGGAACCAGCTCTTGTTCGCGCTGACGTAGAGCACGAGTGGCACCTGCATACCGAGCACGAACGCCGCGATCGTCGTGCGCCCGAAGGACGAGAAGCTCCCTACGAGCGCCGCCGTCAGCGCGGGCACGATCAAGGCCGCGAGCGAGACGGGGTCCATCGTCGAGTTGATCGAAGCCACCAGGATCCCGAGCAATCCGGTGATCACGGTGGAGAGGATCCAGTTGCTGCCGGCCAGGAAATCGGGGGAGAACCCGAGCACGACCGCGCCCTTCTCGTTCTCGGCGGCGGCGCGGGTCGCGAGCCCGAAGCGCGTGTACTGGAACAGCAGCCACAGCCCGACGGTGAACGCGATGACCAGCGCCGTGACGAACAGCTGGTCCTGGCCCATCTTGATGAGCCCGAGGTTCACCTCGGTCTTGTGCACGAACGGCAGCGGTCGCACCGTCTGCACCGTGGTGTTGAACCGCAGGATGATGACCGACTGGAGGTAGACGAACACACCGACCGACGCGACGACCTTGGCGAGCGGTGGGGCATGCCGCAACGGTCGGAAGATCGCGATGTGCAACACGAACCCGAGGAAGACGCAGAACGCCATCGAGATCGCGAGCGCGGGCCAGAACCCCATGCTCGAGCCGAATGAGATGCGCAGCGGAATGCTCGGCATGCTGAACGAGTCGTTCGACTGGAAGAGATGGACCACGCCCTCGACCAGCTTGAGCGGGTTCGGAATCGGGGGGAGGAAGAGCGAGCCATCACTTCGTAGGATCGTGTACACGTACGCGACGTACATGGCGATCGCGCCGTTCGCGAAGTTGACGACACCCGAGCCGCGGTAGGTCAGGACGACCCCGAGCGCGATCGCCGCGATGAGCGCACCCTGCGCCACGCCACTCCCCGTGAAGAAGTTCTCACGGAGCTCCCGGTTCACGAGCAGGATGGCTAGCGTGAGCACGCCGACCGCACCGACGATGATCCGCCTTCTCATGGTCGTCGTCGACCGTTCACAGTGAGGCCCCCCGATGCGACGTGTCGGATGGGATAGCCGATCTCCGACTTCCCGGTCGACCCGATGCTCCTCCGATCAGCCCCCGGCCAGGGTGTCGATCGGCTTGCCGTTGTGACCGTCGGCGATGCTGATCCACTTGCCACCTTTGTACTGGTCGATCCCGATCTGGTGACCGCACACCGAGACGTAGGGCGTCACACCACACTTCAGCGGGCCGACCTGCAACATCATCGGGCCGGTGAACCCGCGGAGCTTCGCGTCGAGCGCCGTGACCGAGAGCTTCGGTGCGCCGATCTCGTTGACGAACTTCACCGCGGTCAGCACATTGGAGAACATCGGTCCGGCGAAGCCGCTGTACTCGAGCGTCTTCGCTCCCGGTGCCGGCTTGCCGTACTCCTGGACCTTCGCGAGGTAGGTGTTCATGCCGGACTCCTGCATTCCCGGGGTCGACGACGGGAAGAAGTACAGGTAGCCGTAGTCGCCGAAGTACCAGCCGTCCGGGTACGTCCCGGAGTCGCCGGCCTGCTTGAGGTGATCGGTCATCGGGGTTCCGAAGCACAAACCGGTGGTGATCACGGTCGGCTTGATGCCGAGCGTCTTCACCGCGTCGTACATGCTGATGCAGGTCTGCAGCGTGAGGATCGACACGAACGCGTCGGCCTTGCCCGCACCCGCCGCCTGCATCGCCGACTGGACCTGCGCACCGTTGGCCTGGTCCGGAACGAACACCGTCTTCACGTCGACGTTCGCCTTCGCGAAGATCGGCTGCATGATGACGGCCGTGCCGGCGTGGCCCGCGGCGTTGTCGTTGGCGAGCAACGCCACCGTCTTCGGGTGGAACTGGTCGATGACGAAGTTCGCCATTCCGGTGAGCACGCCCGGTGCACCGGCCACGAAGGCCTCGCCCGCAGGAGTCGTGAAGTCGGCGGGGGTCACTCCGTTGCCGATCAACACCGCCTTCTTCCCGTTCAACGAGTTGTACAGCTCGGTGTTGCCGTCGAGCAGCGTGCCGGTCAGCACGAGCTGGATCGACGGGTCGTTCGCCATCTGGGCGCCGCACTTCCCGCCGTCGGAGGCCGCCACGACCTCGCACTTGACGATGTGGATCGGACGGCCGTCGGCTCCGTTCAACTCGGCGTTGGCGTACGCGACCGCCGCGTCCACGCCGATCGTCGACTCGGGGAAGAAGGCGTCCTGGTTGACGTAGCCGATGTTGACGGGCGCGCCCGTCGCCTTCTGCGCCGTGCCGCCCGTGTAGTCGATCGCCCATTGGTTGATCGCGGGATCGTTCGTCGCCGGCTTCGTCGTGGAGCTTCCCGAGCCCCCACCCGACGACGAACTCGACTTCGAGCTGCCACAAGCGCTCGCAGCGAGCGTCAGCGCCACGAAACCGATCATCAGCCGTGCGGTCCGTGTCCTCATCAGTACTCTCCCCGATTGCTCACGTTCGAACGTGACCCAGCATCCTGCCCAGCCAAACCGTTCGCCGCCACTCTGGACAGAGCCGAAAGGCCCCGGTCGGCCGGGACGTCGACGTGGAGCGCCGTCCAGGCCGGGTGAACGAAGACGCATCGATACGGCCGATCGGATACCGACCGCACCCGACCGCACCGAGGTCGCGACCCAGCACATAAGGCCGATCGGCCCTAGGTGACCCGCGGATACTTCGCCAAGGTGGAGCGATGTCATGGTGGGTTTGGGTGCTCGCGCTGGCCGGCATCTGCATCCTGGTCGTCTTCGTCTACGACCTGACCCAGCGGCAGCACGCGATCCTGCGGAACTTCCCCGTGATCGGGCACTTTCGCTACCTGCTCGAAGGTGTCGGTCCGGAGCTGCGCCAGTACATCGTCGTCGACAACGACTCCGACAAGCCGTTCAGTCGGGACCAACGTCGGTGGGTCTACACCGCCGCCAAGGGCGCCGACACCCACTTCGGCTTCGGCACCGACAACGACCTCGAGTCCTCTCCCGGCTACCTGGTGATCAAGCAGGTCGCATTCCCGCGGCGCGAGCCGCACCGCGGCGATGCCGACTTCGACCCCTCCTACGCGGTCCCCGCCGCCAAGGTCGCCGGCGCAGCGCGGCACCGGGTCCGCGCGTTCCGACCCGCCTCGATCGTCAACATCTCGAGCATGAGCTACGGATCGCTCGGCGCCAGGGCCATCGAGTCGCTCAACCGTGGCGCCGCGCTCGCGGGCTGCTATCAGGGAACGGGCGAAGGCGGCATCAGCCCGTACCACGCGCACGGCGGTGAGCTCGTCTGGCAGATCGGTACCGGGTACTTCGGATGCCGCGACCGGGACGGCCGCTTCGACCTGGCCCGCTTCCGCGCCGTCGTCGCCGCCCACCCCGAGATCCGGATGATCGAGATCAAGCTGAGCCAAGGCGCCAAGCCCGGGCTCGGCGGCATCCTCCCGGGCCCGAAGGTCACCGCCGAGGTCGCGGCGTTGCGTGGCATCCCCGAAGGTGTCAGCTGCTTCAGTCCCCCGCATCACCGGGCGTTCTCCGACGCCGACAGCCTCCTCGATTTCGTGGAGCTGCTCGCGGCGGAGAGTGGTCTGCCCATCGGCATCAAGTCGGCGGTCGGTCAGCTCGACCTCTTCCGCGATCTGGCCCGGCTGATGGCCGACGGCGACCGCGGGATCGACGTGCTCACGATCGACGGCGGCGAAGGCGGTACCGGCGCCGGTCCCCTCGTGTTCACCGATCACGTCGCGTTCCCGTTCAAGGTCGGGTTCGCACGCGCCTACCGGATCTTCGCCGAAGCGAACCTCACGGATCGCGTGCTGTTCGCCGGGTCCGGAAAGCTGGGGATGCCCGACAACGCCCTCCTCGCGTTCGGCCTCGGCTGCGACGTCGTCAACGTCGGCCGCGAGGCGATGTTGGCGATCGGCTGCATCCAGGCGCTCCGGTGCCACACGGGTCGCTGCCCGACCGGCGTCGCCACGAACTCACCGTGGCTCCAGCGCGGCATCGATCCGACGTCGAAGTCGGCCCGGGTCGCCGGGTACGTGATCCAGCTGCGCCACGAGCTGCTGCAGCTCAGCCACGCCTGCGGAGTCGAGCATCCCGCGTTCGTCACCCTCGACCACCTGGAGCTGCTCGACGATCGGTTCGGCAGCCGGCCGGCGGCCGAGGTCTTCGAGTACCGGCCCGGCTGGGGTGTCCCCGGCTGACCGAGGCGGCCGGCTGCCGCTCCATGGTGATGAGTTCCGGGTCGTGCCGTTCATCGGAGCGGCGAGTCGTCGGGCGATGGGGTGGTGGCGCGCGGTGACGATGGTGGTCGTCGGGCTGGGTGGTCCGAGGGCTCGCTCGCGTCGGGCTTGCTCTCGACCGTGGTGATGATGTCCTTGAGGGCACGGATCTCATCGCGAAGCGCGGCGCGGCCGGCGGCGGTGATCTGAACCCAGGTGCGCGACCGTCCCCCCGTGTTGGGGCGGCGGGTTGAGATGAGGCCGGCGTTCTGGAGGCTTTCGAGGTGTCGTCCGAGGTTGCCGTCGGTGAGTCCGAGTTCTCGTTTGAGGTGTGCGAAGTCGGCGCGCGTGATTCCCGAGAGCGATGCCAGTATCCCGAGGCGCACGCGCTGGTGAACGTCGTCGTTGAGGCGGTGGATCGGGTGATCGCTCATCCCGCTGGTCCAGCGAACGGGACGGGCTGGCGCGCGGCGACGATGAGGAGGGCCGCGTCCACGACGAGTTGCAGCGCAAGGCCCGCGTCTCCCGCGGCGATGACGGGCGTTGCCACGCTGAAGGCGATCATGCCGAGCGTCGCCAACACGAGTGGTCGGTTGTGTCCCCACCATCCGAGGAGCAGGTACCCGAACGCGAAGACGAGCGTCGGGCCGATCTCGGTGAGCAGGTAGGTGTGACTCGTGAAGCCGAGGTGCGACGTGACGGCACTCAACGCCAGCAACCCGAACGCGCTGAGGACCCATGGCGCGACCCGCGCCTTGACGCCCTCGATGTCAGCACGACGTCGATGGTGGATGCCCGTCCGCCAGGCCACGATGGGAAGTCCGACCACGAAGAAGATTCCCAGATGGTCGCGTCCCATGACGAGCGCCCACGGCGCTGCGAGCAGGTTCAGGACGCCGACCGCGAGCATCGGGAACCGCAGCGAGCCGCTGCGGACCCGATTGCGGCGCTGGGCGGCCCGCACCTCGGCCAGCGTCAAGTCGGCGACCAGTGGATCGATCGGCATGCCGTTGACCTCCTTCACTCTGCATCGTAGAGTTCCACGTAGACTCTGTACTGCAGAGTGACGCATCGGAGATGAGGGGAGCGAAGCATGTCGAATCGGTCATCGCGAATGCTGTTTGCCGTCGCGGTCGTTCTGGTGGTGGTGTCGGTCCCGGGCTTGCTCTTTGCCAGCCACGCCGCGGCCAAGGTCGTCTACTCGGTGCTGCTCCTCATCGCCGCCGGGCTGGCCGCACGGGGCCTTCAGAACCGCAAGCGCGTTCAGGATCCACCGGGTCTCCAATGAGACCAGCACCGCGACGGCCGGCCTCGAGATGCAGGCTGCTCGGACGCACCTTTCGTTGTCCGTGACCACCGCGAAGTGACCACCCGTACCCACCGCGGTGGGCACGACTGAGTCAAGTCCTGTGCACGTCCCCGCTACCGGTCGTGGGTCCCACCTCGACATGGCGATCGGTGGCCGCGAGATGGAAGCGTCAGTACGACGTTCGTCGAGGTTGTCACGACCGAAGGCGGGTGCGCTGGCGAGGGCGCCTGGGGCACTCGCTCGCCGGTAGGTTCGTAGCGATGAGCAACCCGGGGTTCGATGCGGTCGTCACCACCGAATCCGAGTTGCGTGAGCTCTACCGGATGCCAGGCAACACCGTCGACAAGGTGCTCGGGTCTCTCGACGACCACGCCCGCAGGTTCATCGCCGCGGCGCCGTTCGTCCTCGTCGGGACGACGTCGCCCGACGGCACCGGCGACGTCTCACCGAAGGGAGGCCCGGCAGGATTCGCGGTCGTGCTCGACGATCATCGGCTTGTGATCCCGGACCTGGCCGGAAACAACTTGCTCGATTCGATCACGAACATCGTCGCCGGTTCAGGGATCGGGTTGCTGTTCCTCGTCCCGGGAGTCGACGAGACGCTGCGGGTCAACGGCCGCGCGTGCATCACCACCGATCCGGCGATGCTCGATGCCTGTGCGGTGAAGGACCGGCGGCCGAAGGCTGCGATCGGCGTGACGGTCACTCAGCAGTACATGCATTGCGCGAAGGCCCTCCGCCGCAGCGAACTGTGGAACCCCCAGACGTGGCCCGACACATCCACGCTACCGACGTTGGGCCGCATCCTCCGCGACCAGATCCCGGCGCTCCGAGATGCTGCCGTCGAGCAGATCGACGAGTCGCTCGAGGCCAACTACAACGCGACCTTGTGGGAACCCGGCGGGAAACCCTGAGGACGCGTCGCTCGCTGATGACCACGGCATGCAGGCACAACGTTGTGGTTCCCACAACGTCAGTGGAGACGATGGGACTCGAACCCACGACTTCCTGCTTGCAAAGCAGGTGCTCTAGCCAACTGAGCTACGTCCCCGAGGGGTCACCATCGTACGCGCGGCCCACGGCGTGGACCCGCACCAATCCCGACGATGCACCGGTGGACGGGTCAGCATCCGCCCGTCCGTCCCGGGGGTCGAGCGAACCGCTCGCACCGACCGCTCAAGCGATGCCTCGGTTCCGACGAGAACTCCTCTGAGCAGCCGGGGACACAGCTATGTCGGAACTACCCATCGAAGCCATCGCCCTGCCCACCTTCGTGGTGGAACGCGGTTTGATCGTGGCCTGCAACACGGCCGCGCAGGGTCTCGATTCCCGCGAGCTCCTCGGTTCCGCCTGGGCCGACCTCTTCGACACCACCGACGACGGATTCGCCCGCCACCGTCGAGACGGGATCGTCGCCTGGTACCGGCTCGACACCACCGACACCGACGGGCGTCGGGTGGTGATCGCCACCGAGGTCACCGACGAACTCCGCGCCCGGGCGATCCTCGAAGGCCTCTTCGCGGACTGCTTCGTCCTCGACGACCAAGCGCGCCTCGCGTGGAAGCTCACACCCCGGCGCCGGCAGCCGTCGAGTTGGTCGGTCGACACCCACGTCATCGAGCAACTCCATCCCGACGACCTCACCGATGCACTGCAACGATTCTCCGACGCCCTCGCCGCGCCCGGGCTCCGCCAGTCGTACACGACCCGGATCAAACATCCGGCGCGCGAGGAGCACTGGGAACTCGTCTCGCTCGACACGGTCAGCGGGGTCGCCGACCCGTGGCTCGACGGTGTCGTCATCTGTTCGCGCGTCAACGAGGCCATCGACACCCAGGTCGGACTGGTCGACAGCCCGTTCTATTCGTTGGCCGAAGCCGCGCCGACGGGCATCGTCGTCGTCGACGGCCGGCGCCACCCCGTGTTCCTGAACGCGCTCGCGCGCGGGCTGCTGGGGATCGGCGACGCCGGTACCGAAAGCTGGACGGAGCACTTCGATCCGGCCGACGAAGCATCCGTGCTCGCGATCGTCGATTCGGCGTTCTCGGGCGACGGCACTCAACGTCACATCGCGCGGGTGACCCACGGCGAGAGCGCGGTGTGGATTCGCGTCGCCGCAGTCCCCCAACAGAGCAAGGACCAGATCCTCGGTGTGATCGTGACCCTGGTGGACATCACCGACGTCATGGAGGCCCGCGCCGACATCGACCGCCTCGTCGACGCCCTGCGCGCGGGATCGGATCTCGTCCTCGTGTGCAGCCCCGACCTGTCGATCACGCACGTGAAGGGCTCGGGCCACGAGCACTTCGCCCAGCTCGAAACCGCCGGACTCTCCAACCTCGCCGATGTCCTGACCGGCGAGCGCGCCGACGACGGGCAGGACTTCGCCACCGCCCTCGAGCAGATCCTCGCCGGGCAGTCGTGGCGGGGCGAACTCGCCATCTCGGTGGACGACGCGACCGTCCCGGTCTCGGTGCTCTGCGTTCCGCGGCTGTCGGCCGACGGTCGGGTCGAGAGCTTCGCCTTCGTCGCACGCGACATCACCGACCTCAAGCAGACCCAGCGTCGCCTCGCGCACCTCGCTATGCACGATCCGCTCACCGGGCTCACCAACCGCCTCGGCCTGCGGGACGAACTGGAGCGGGAACTCGCCCGCTGGCGGCGCGGCGAACTCCATGGTCTCGCACTTGCGTTCGTCGACCTCGACGACTTCAAGGAGATCAACGACGAGTTCGGCCACGAGACCGGCGACCACGTGCTCCGGGAAGTCGCCTCGCGGATGCAGCGGGCCCTCCGGCCGGACGACGCGCTCGCGCGGATCGGCGGGGACGAGTTCGTCGCAGTGCTGGGCCTCCACGCGACTGGGCGCTTCGCGATCGAGCAACTCGCCACCCGGTTCACGCACGCGTTCACCGCGCCGATGATTCTCGGTGGCCGAGCGGTCCAGTTGCGCGCCTCGGTCGGTGTGGCCACCGCCTCCGCCGCCGAGGAGGACGTCACCGCCTTCCTCGCTCGGGCCGACGCCGCGATGTACGAAGCCAAGCGGAGCGGCAAGAACCAGGTGCGCGTCGCGTGACGTCACCGATGCCCGAGACCGCCGAAAGGATCTTCGCCGCCACCGAGACCGAACTGGCCGAGCAGGCCCGCACGGTCGTCGCAGGCGTTCCGATCCTGGCCGCCGGGGCCTTCTGGCCCAACGGTGTCACCCGCGAGACGATCGAGCACGGGACCGTCGGTGGGCACCACCTCGGCGCCGTCCTGGGACCCAACCTCGGCGCAGTGGCCGCGCTCGCGGGTGCGTTCTCCGGCCTCGGCGACGACGATCCGGATCGGTACGCACTCGCCCAGCCGTTCATCGTCGCGGTCACTGCGGCAGACATCCACGTGATCGCGCCGGCGGCCGACGGCGCGCCCGCGCGCAGCTTCCTCGTGTTCGATCGCGCCACCACCGTCGTGACGATCAAGCATCGCGGCCTGAGCCGGCTGCTCCTCCTCGACGACGCCGACCACGATCAGCACTTCCGGCTGCTCGGCGCGGTCAACCACCTCATGAAACGCTCCGGGCCCGACGCGAGCGTGCTCGACGCGCTCGCCGGCAACGGCTGAGTCTTCGTCAGGCCCGCGCGCCCGCCATCTCGGCGAGGGTTGCGCACGTGCGCCAGTTCCGCGTCGTACCGAGCACGCCGAGCCTGCGCATGACGGTGTCGTTTCCCAGCTTCGAACGGCCGAGCCCGTTCGGCACGTACACGTACGCCTCGGTGCCGGCGACGGTGATCTCGTCCGGCGCGTAGACCTCGGGCTCCACCGCATCGAGCGTGGGCGTGCTCTCCTCGTAGAGGAACACCACGTGGAGGAGCTTCGAGTCGACGCCACGCGCGAGGAACGGGTTCTTCGCCAACACTGCGTGCATCTGCGCCGCGGTGCGGATCACGACGCGGGTGTCGACCCCGATGTCACCAAGGATCGCGTCGTGCAGATCGGACGCCACCCGCTTCGCGCCCTTGCGTGACGTGAACACCACATTGCCGCTCTGGATGTAGGTGGCAACCGCCTCGAAGCCGCAGCCCGCGGCGGCGGTCCGGAGATCGGCCATGGCGACCTTCTTGCTCCCGCCGACGTTGACCCCGCGCAGCAACCCGACGTATGCCGTCACCGCGAGCGACCTACTTGTATCCGACCATGATGTGCTCGATCCACGCCGCGGGCGCGGCCGACAGCAGCGTGTTGAGATCGAGGTAGTCGTGCCAGCGCACGATCTGACCGTCCCGGATCTCGTGCACCGACACGAACGGCAGGTCGACGTGCTCGCCGGTCTCCCAGAACCATTCCTCGTGATGCTCGGTGATCACCATGTCGCCGTCGGCCACGATCGGGCCGTCGTGCAACACGTACTTGGCCAGCGGGGCGATCCCCAGCCGGAGCCGGGCCGCCACTTCCGTGGGCCCGTACGCACCCTCCTCGGGCGCGGGCACGTCGGTGTAGTGGCCGTCGGGGGCGAAGTACGCGCCCACCGCGTCGAAGTCCCGGCGACCCAGGTCACCCCAGAACCGCTCGATCAGGGCCTTGTTCTCAGCAGGTGTCGTCACGGCGGCGCACACTACGGCCCAATGACGAATCGCGAAACTCCGCCCGATCATTGCCCGATTCGTCAAGCACGGCCCCCAATCGGCCGACAAACTGGCTCATGATGCGTACCCACGCGCGGCCGCAGGCCGATCTCTCCACCGCCCACCGCCTGGCGGCCGACCTGCGCGACGGCCTGGGGGCAGTCCTGCGCGGCAAACCCGAGCCGGTCCGGCTCGCGGTCATCGCCCTCCTCTCGGGCGGCCATCTCCTCGTGGACGACGTCCCCGGCGTGGGCAAGACCCTTCTGGCCAAGGCCATGGCCCGCGCCGCCGGTGGCTCGTTCCGACGGGTCCAGTCGACCCCCGACCTCCTCCCCACCGAACTCACCGGCGTCTCGGTGTTCCACCTCGCCGGCAACGAATGGGAGTTCCGCCCGGGACCACTCTTCGCCAACGTGGTGCTCGTCGACGAGTTGAACCGTGCCACGCCGCGCACCCAGTCGGCACTCCTCGAAGCGATGGAAGAACGGCAGGTCACCGTCGACGGTGTGACCCGCGCGCTGCCCCAACCGTTCTTCCTCGTCGCCACGCAGAACCCCTTCGAGACCGCGGGCACGTTCCCGCTCGTGGAGGGTCAACTCGACCGCTTCACCGTGGTCACCGAGATCGGGCCGCCCGACGCCGTGACCGAACGTGAACTCCTCCTCGGCGCCGGCGGCGAATCCGCGCTCCAGGAACTCGAACCCATCACCGATCCCACCGAACTCATCGCGGCCATCGCCTCGGTCCGCGAGGTGTACTGCGCCCCCGAGGTGGCCGACTACACGGTGGCCATCTCCAACGCGACGCGCGTCCACGGGGAGATCGCGATCGGCGCGAGCCCGCGTGCATCGCTCGCGCTGCTCCACGCCGGTCAGGCGAACGCGGTGCTCGAAGGCCGCACGTACGTCGTCCCCGACGACATCGCGCGGCTCGCGTCGCCCGTGCTCGCCCATCGCCTGATCCTGCGCGACCCCGGCCGCCTCGCCGACGCGCGTGCGGTGGTGCAGAGCGTGGTCGGTACCGTCGCCGCCCCCCGCCCTTGAAGCCTGCGGGACGTCCGGTGAAGCAGGGCGGGATCCCCCGACCGATCATCGTCCCGAAGTCGGCGGTCATCCTCGAACTGGTCGGTCTCGCCCTGTTCGTGGTCGCCCGGACCACCGGCGCGGGCTGGGACATCGTGGTGCTCTGCGCCATCATCGCCGTGATGTTCACCGGGTCCCTGCTCCCGGCCGTGATCCTCGCCCGCACCACCGTGACCGCCACCGCACCACCCGACGCCACCGTCGGCCGCCCGTTCCCCATCGAACTCACCGTCGACGGCCGGCACGTGAAGGTCCAGGTGCTCACGTTCGACTCCGAGTGGCTCCGCATCGACCGACCGAGCGCGGGACCGATCCTCGTGACGCCGACCCGGCGGGGCATCCTCACGCGCGTGCGCATCGAGATCGTCACCGCGGCGCCGCTCGGCCTCGCCCGGTGGCGGCGCCGAATCCGGGTGACGCTGCCCCACGCCGTCGAGATCGCGCCCCGACGGGAACCGACCCGGTGCCCGATCGTCGCCGGGACCACCGCCACCACGTCGCTCGCGGACGCGACCTCGAGTCGCGGACGAGACCTCACCCGCGGCGTGCGGGAGTATGTCGACGGTGATCCGATCCGCTCGGTGCACTGGCCCGCGACTGCGCGCACCGGTGCGGTCATGATCCGTGAGTTCGAGGGACCACGGCGGCCGCATGTGGTCATCGTGGCCGACCTCCGCGGCCCCGACCCCGAGGGCGTCGCCTCCCGCGCGGCCGGCATGGCCGACGACGCGCTGCGCCACGGCGCCCGCGTGCAACTCGCCACGGCCGAGGTCGACGGGCCGCGCGTCGGCGACGTGACGTCGTCACTCCACGTGGGTCGTCGGCTCGCCCGCGCCGTGGTCGGCTCGCCCGCGTCGCCGTCGGCGCCCGCAGGCGCGACCATCCATCACCTCGGTGGGGGCGGTCACCGCTGATGCAGCCCGAAGCCGTGATCTCGCTGCGCATCTCGGTATGCATCGCGGTGATGACGGCCGCCGCGGCGGCGCTCATCGAGGGGGCGGGGGGCGGGGTCCTGTGGCTCGCCGTCGTGGCGGGTTTCCCGGTGGCCTTCGCCATCGGGTACCGGGTACGCGAGACCCGACCGATCCTCCTGCGCACCGCGCAGTCCGTACTGGCCATCGCGATCCTGTTCACCTTCATGGGGCGCATCACCAACGTCACCGATCTCGGCTCGCTCCAGATCCCGTTGGCGCAGTCGTTCCTGTGGCTCCTGCTGCTCCACGCGCTCGACACCCCCAATCGCCGCGGACTGATGGTGCTCCTCGTCGCGAGCCTCGTGCTCGTCTCCTTGGCCGGTGTCCTCTCCATCTCGATGGCCATCGCGCCGTGGCTGCTCGTCTGGGGCTTCGCCGCGCTCACCAGCCTCGTGTTGAACTACCGCGCGGAACTGGCCGAACTCCCGGCCCTTGGTGGCGGCGCGCCGCCGCGGTTCGAACCGTCGAGCCTGTTGGTGCCGCTCGGTGTACTGGCGACGGTGCTCGCGGTCGGGTTCGGCGTCTTCATGGTCGTTCCCGTCGCCGGAACGAACCGTGCGCTGATCTTCCCGTCGCAACTCCCGTCGGGCACGCCCGTGCGGTCCGACGGCGCCCTCACCAACCCGTCGCTCGGCGCCAACGATCCGAATCCGAGCACCAGCGGCCGCGGCAAAGGTGGGGCCGCGTCGTTCGGGTACTTCGGGTTCTCGAACCGCCTCGACACCGCCACGCGGGGTCGGCCCGACGACTCCCTGGTGATGCGGGTCCGCGCCAACTCACCCGACTTCTGGAAGGCCCAGACCTTCGACCAGTGGGATGGTCGGGTCTGGCACCTCGCCCCCGAACCGCCGCGGATCATTCGCGGCGACCAACCGATCTATGTCCCTCGTGTCCCGCTCGACGGCCCGACCCAGTCGGCGGTCGACGTCGACGAGTTGGTGCAGACCTACTACCTCGAGCAGAGCGGCCCGAACTCGATCTTCGCCGCGAACCAGGCGTCCAGGGTGTACTTCGCCGAGCGGTCCCTGTTCCAGAACCCCGACGGCACCCTCCGCGCCGGTGTCCGCCTCGATGCCGGGACCGTCTACACCGTGGTGAGCGAGCGCCCGCTCGTGACCGCGGGCGTGTTGCGAGCAAGCAACCCGGCCGCGCTCCCGCCTGACATCCGCGTGCAGTACGCCCAGTCGCCCGTCACCACCGATCGCGTGCGCGCGCTCGCCCACACGAACACCGCGCACGCGACCACCGCGTTCGACAAGGCGCAGGCGATCGAGGACTGGCTCGGTGCGCACACCAAGTACTCACTGAACATTCCCCCGCTGCCGAAGGGCAGGGACGCGGTCGACCAGTACGTCTTCGTCGACCGCCGCGGGTTCTGCGAGCAGATCGGCACCACGCTCGTGGTCATGCTGCGGGAACTCGGGATCCCGGCCCGGCTCGCGGTGGGGTACGCGCCCGGCGAGCGCAACCCGTTCACGGGTCTCTACGAGGTGAAGGCCAGCGACGCGCACGCCTGGGCCGACGTGTACTTCCCCGGAGTCGGCTGGCAGGCGTTCGATCCCACGGCACACGTACCGCTCGCGGGCGACGCACAACTCGACGCTGCGGGTGACGGAGCGCTCGGTTACCTCAGCTCCCGACTCCACGTCCCGAGCGAAATCCTGGCCGGGATCTCCATCGCGGGCGGACTCATCGGGTTGTTCTTCGCGCTCCGGAGCATGCGCCGGCGGCCCCGCCGCATTGCGATCTCCCGCTCGTGGGCCTCGACCCGGCTGGCCCGCCTCGAAGCGTTGGGGGCGAAGCGGGGACGGCCGCGTGCGCCGAGCGAATCGACGCCGAACTTCGTGCGGGCCCTCGGCACGCTCAGCACCGAGCGCGCGGCCGACCTCGAACGGGTCGGCTCCACTATCGACGCGGCGATGTTCGCGCCGGTTCCCCCCGACGCATCCACCCTCGGTGCCGTCGACGAACTCATCACCACCATCGAAGCCGACTGGCCGCAGAAGGGGCACCCCGAGGACCTCGTCCCCAGCCGATAACGCGCCGGCATCGACTACGCGACCGGGACACCCTCGAAGATCGCCACCTTCAGACCTCGGCGGGCCAACTCCGCCAGGAACGGGCGCGCTTCCACCACCCGGCCGAGGCCGTGGACACCGGGATCGGCCCGGATCACGCCCACCAGCGCGCCGGCCAGTCCGGCCGCGGTGACCCCCAGCACGGTGCCGGTCGCAGTGGCGGTCCGGTCGATCGCGCCGAACACGCGTGGTTCACGCTCCGCCCCACGCACACCCCACACCTCGACCCGCAGCGCGCCCCATTCGTTCATCGGGTCGCGCCGCCGGGGCAGGCTCCGTGCCGGCCGCTCGGCGCGGCCGAACCGGATGCTGGCGCGGCCGAGACCGGGCACGGCATGGGTGAGCAGTTCGAGGCCGTTGGCGACCGGTTCGCAGGGCCGCGCGTCGACCGGATTCGGGAACCAGACCAGCTCTTCGCCGCCCCGCTTGCGCAACTCGACCACGGCACCGTTGCGCAACTCCGCTCCCCGGTCACTCAGGGCTACCCGCACCACGCTCGCACTGGCTTCCCCCGCGGCGCCCCACCGTGCGATGTTCACGTCGTCGACCGTGTCGAAGGAATCCGCGGCATGCCGGACCAGCACGTCGGAGAGCCCCGGCGCGAGGCCGGCGCCGATCACCACCGGCGAGCCGATCTCACGCGCCGCATCGTGGAGCTCGAGGAGTCGTTGGATCGTCTCGGTGTCGTCGCTCGCCGAGGCGAACGGCACGCCGGCATCGAGCGAGTCGCGCGCGATCGTGACGTCGTCGCCGGCCGGGACCGCGCATGCGACCACGTCGACCGCGGCGGGAATGGCGTTGCCGGGTTGCCAGTCGAGGATCTCGGCCTTGGCGCCCATGGCCTCGGCGACCTCCGCCACCCGGGCCGGCCGGGCATCCGCGATGAGCAGGCGATCGATCCCCGGGGTCTCCACCAGCTGGCGCGCCGCACGCGCCCCGACGGCACCGACTCCGACGAGTAGGACTGTGGTCACCGGAAGTCGGGGGCTTCGAGCTCGCGCCATCCACCGTTGGTCGGCGGGACTCCGCCTTTCCCGCGGAGGCGCATCAGGGCTCCGGCAATCGCCGCCACGCCCACCACCATCAGCCCTCGCCGGAACGCCCGCATCGCCGGATCATACCGACGCCTCGGCGCACGGCGCCGGGGCCGGGTGCCCGGGCGACGCGGAGAGTGGGGCTAGTAAGAATCGAACTTACGACCTCGTCCTTATCAGGGACGCGCTCTAACCGACTGAGCTATAGCCCCGCGAAGCGGTGCACGTTACCAAGCCGGTCGCGCGGGGCGCCCAACCAAAGCCGAGGTCGGCTCAGTTGGCCTCGACCAGCGTCACCTCGACGCCCCCGACCAGGTCCGAGAAGACGTTGTAGAGCGCGGCTGCGATCACCGTGATGATCGTCATCAGCGCCACGAGCACCAGGCCCACCAGAACCGACCCGAGCAGGATCTGCGGTGCGACGAGCTTGTAGTCCTTGGCGCTCATGATGTCGCCCATGAAGCTCTCGAACTTGTGGATGCCGCCCGATGCGTCGAGCAGCAACCACACGACGAGGCCCGCGATGATCAGGATCGCGAGACCCGCGAGGTAGAAGCAGAGCGAGACCTTGAGCACCGACCACAGCTCCACCTTGGTCATCTCGACCCGGGAGCGGCGGAGCGGTTCCTCGGGGACCTCGTCGTCGCTCCGGGTGACGACGGTCCGCTTGGGGGCGACGGCGTCCTTGGCCGGAGCATTCGTGGCCGGTGCCGCGCCCGTTGCCTGCTTGGTCACCGCCACTGCCGGGTCCATCGTTATGCGTCCTCTCCATCGCCGCCCTCGAGCACGGGAGCGACTGCGACCACGCTTTCCCCGGACTTCAGTGCCGCGACCTTGACGCCGGTTGCGTCGCGGCCCTGCGAGGAGATATCGCGTACGCCGGTACGCATGATATTGCCGACGGAGGAGAAGACGAGGATCTCGTCGTCGGGCTGCACGGTGAACGCAGCGACGACCCCGACCCGGCTGGCGGTCACCTTCATGCCCCGCACGCCCTGGCCACCCCGGCCCTGCTGGTTGAACTTGTCCAACTTGGTGCGCTTGCCGTGGCCGCTCGCGCTCACGAAGAGCATCACCGAGTCGTCCTTGGCGATGTCACACGAGACCACCGCATCCTCGGCGTTCTTCAACTTCATGCCGCGCACCCCGGCCGCGGCGCGACCCATCGGACGCACGTCGGATTCGTTGAAGCGGATGGTCATCCCGTTGAGCGACACCATGAAGATGTCATCTTCGCCACTCGTCTGGATGACCTTGACCAGTTCGTCGTCCGGCTTGAGGTTGATCGCGATCAGACCCGTCCGCAACGACGAGTCGTATTCGGACATCTTGGTCTTCTTCACCTGGCCGCGCTTCGTAGCGAAGAAGAGGTACGAACCGTCCTCGTAGGTGCGCGTGTCGATGACGGCCTGCACGCGTTCCTCGGGCCCGAGTGCGAGGAGATTCACGATCGCGGTCCCCCGCGCGGTGCGCTCCTTCATCGGGATCTCGTGCGCGCGCAACCGGTAGACCTTGCCCCGGTTGGAGAAGAACAACAGGTACGAGTGCGCGGTGGTGGTGAGCAGGTGCTCGACGTAGTCCTCGTCCTTGAGGCTCGAACCGCGCACGCCCTTTCCGCCGCGGCCCTGCTTGCGGAACGCGTCGTTCTGGACCGTCTTCACGTACCCCTTGTTCGAGAGCACGACGACCACTTCTTCGTCCTCGATGAGGTCGAGGTCCTCGATGTCACCGGTGTCGAGGGTGACCTGCGTGCGCCGGCCCTCGGCGAACTTCTCTCGCACCTCGGCGAGTTCTTCCTTGATGACCTCGTACTTCTTGGCGTCGCTGTCGAGGATCGCCTGGAGGGCGGCGATGCGCGCCTGCAGGTCCGCGTGCTCGTCGAGCAGCTTCTGGTGCTCGAGTTGAGCCAGGCGCCGCAGCGGCATGTCGAGGATGTGCTGGGCCTGGATCTCGCTGAACTCGAAGGGCTTCGCCATCAGGCTCGTGCGCGCGGCATCGGTGTCGGCCGACGCGCGGATCAACGCGATGATCTCGTCGATCGCGTCGAGCGCGCGGAGGAGTCCCTCGACGATGTGCGCGCGGTCGCGGTCCTTGCGGATCCGGTACTCGGTGCGCCGGGTGATGACCTCGACCTGGTGCTCGATGTAGACGCGCAGCGCCTCGCGCAGGTTGAGGAGACGCGGGACGCCGTCGACCAACGCGAGCAGGTGCACCGCGAAGTTCGACTGCATCGGCGTGTGCTTGTAGAGCTGGTTGAGCACGACCTGGGAGTTCGCGTCGCGCTTGAGTTCCACGACGAGGCGCACGGCGTCACCGGCCGACTCGTTGCGCACGTCGCGGATGCCTTCGATCTTGCGGTCGTTGACCAACTCGGCGATCTTCGTGCCGATGACCTCGACCGAGGTCTGGTACGGCACCTCCGAGATCACGATGCGCTGCTCGCCCTTGCGGCCTTCGTCGATCTCCGCGACCGCGCGCATCTTGATGGATCCGCGCCCGGTCCGGTACACGTCGCGCGCACCGGCCTGACCGAGGATCAACGCGCCGGTCGGGAAGTCGGGCGCCTTCACGAACTGCATCAGGTCGTCGGGCGTCGCGTCGGGGTTGTCGATGAGGTACTGGGTGGCGTCGATGATCTCGCCCAGGTTGTGCGGCGGGATGTTCGTGGCCATGCCGACGGCGATGCCGCCCCCACCGTTCACCAGCAGGTTCGGGAACCGGGCCGGGAGGACGATCGGCTCTTCGTTGTTGCCGTCGTAGGTCTCCTGGAAGTTGACCGTGTCCTCGTCGATCTCGCCGAGCAGCTGCATGGCGAGCGGCGCGAGCCGCGCTTCGGTGTAGCGCATCGCCGCCGGGCGGTCGTTGGGGTCCGGGGAACCGAAGTTCCCGTGCCCGTCGACGAGCGGGTATCGCAACGAGAAGTCCTGGGCCATCCGCGCGAGCGCGTCGTAGATCGACTGGTCGCCGTGGGGGTGGTACTTGCCCATCACGTCGCCGACGGCCGACGCGCACTTCTTGTGGTTACGGTCGGGCCGCAGCCCGCCTTCGTACATGCCGTAGAGGATCCGGCGCTGCACGGGCTTGAGGCCGTCGCGCGCGTCGGGCAACGCGCGTGAGGTGATGACCGACATCGCGTAGTCCAGGAAGGAGCGTTCCATCTCCTCCTGGATCTCGATCGGTTCGATGTTCATTTCGAGGGGCTGCGCGCCGTCGGGCAACGGGACCTCCGGGTCAGATGGTGCGGCGGATCACGACGATCATGGATCGATCAGATGTCGAGGAAGCGGACGTCTTTCGCGTTCTCCTGGATGAAGCCCTTGCGGGATTCGACGTTGTCGCCCATGAGGGTGGAGAAGACCTCGTCGGCGATCGCGGCGTCCTCGACCGAGACCTTGAGGAGCGAGCGGGACTCCCGGTTCATGGTCGTGGCACCGAGTTCCTGCCAGTCCATCTCACCGAGGCCCTTGAATCGGCTGACCTCGATCTTGCGGTTCGGGTGCTCTTCCTCGAAGACGCGCAACGCGGCCTCGTCCTTGAGGTAGGTGCGTTCCTTGCCGACGTCGGCGCGGAACAGTGGCGGCTGCGCCACGTACACGTGACCGCCCCGCACCAACTCACCCATCTGGCGGTAGAGGAACGTGAGGAGCAGCGTGCGGATGTGCGAACCGTCGACATCGGCGTCGCTCATCAGGATGATCTTGTGGTACCGCAGTTTCGAGACGTCGAACTCCTCGGCGATGCTGCACCCGGCGGCGGTGATCAGGGTCTGCACCTCCTCGTTCTTGAGCATCTTGTCCATGCGGGCGCGCTCGACGTTGAGGATCTTTCCCCGGATCGGCAGGATCGCCTGGTACTCCGGGTTCCGGGCGCGCTTGGCCGAACCGCCGGCGCTGTCACCTTCGACGATGAACAGCTCGCAGTCGGCGGGGTTCTTCGACGAACAGTCGGCGAGCTTGCCCGGCATCGCGGACGACTCGAGCAGCGACTTCCGGCGGGTGAGGTCACGCGCCTGGCGCGCCGCCTGGCGGGCCCGCGCCGCGGTGGTGGCCTTGGCCATGATCTGCTTCGCCTCGGTCGGGTGCTCCTCCAGCCACTCGCCGAGCTTCTCGTTGGTGGACTTCTCGACCAGCGACCGCATCTCGGTGTTGCCGAGCTTGGTCTTGGTCTGACCCTCGAACTGCGGGTTGCGCAACTTCACCGAGATGATGGCGGTGAGGCCTTCGCGGATGTCCTCGCCCTGGAGGTTGTCTTCCTTCTCCTTCAGGATGTTCTTCCCGCGCCCGTACTTGTTCACCGCGTTGGTGAGCGCCTTCTTGAATCCCTCTTCGTGCATCCCACCCTCGGTCGTCGCGATGTTGTTCGCGAACGAGTGGATGCCCTCGTGGTAGCCGGTGTTCCACTGCATCGCGACGTCGACCTCGGAGTCCTCGGTCGACTCCTCGAACGCGACGACGCGCTTGAAGATCGGTTCCTTCGCCGCGTTGAGGTGCTTCACGAAGTCGGTGATGCCGCCCGCGTACCGGAACGTCTGCTCCATCACCGGATCGACGCGCTCGTCACGGAAGCGGATCTCGAGGCCCTTGTTGAGGAACGCCATCTCGCGTAACCGCTCGAGCAGCGTCTGCGCCCGGAACTCCGTCTCCTCGAAGATGGTGCCGTCGGGCCAGAACGTGATGGTCGTGCCCTGTTTCTTCGAGGGCCCCTTCTTCTCGAGTTTGCCGGTGGGCTTCCCGCCGTTCTCGAAGGACATCTCCCACCGGTCGCCGTCACGGTGGATCTCGAGGTCGAGCCGTGACGACAACGCATTCACGACCGAGACGCCCACCCCGTGGAGCCCGCCCGAGATCTTGTAGCCCTCGCCGCCGAACTTCCCGCCGGCGTGCAGCACGGTCAGGACGACCTCGGCCGCCGACTTGTTCTTGTACTCGGGGTGGTTGTCGACCGGGATCCCGCGGCCGTTGTCGGTCACCCGACACGAACCGTCGGGGAAGAGCGTGACGTCGATCCGGTCCGCGTGGCCGGCCATGGCCTCGTCGACCGAGTTGTCGACCACTTCGTAGACCAAATGGTGCAGACCGGAGATACCGGTCGATCCGATGTACATCCCGGGTCGTTCCCGGACGGGCTCGAGGCCCTTCAGCACCGTGATGTCTTTCGCCCCGTAGGCCACGCGCGTTGCACCTCTCGTCGTTCGACATGTCGGCCCGCGGATGGGGATCGCACGGCCATCCAACAGCGGCTCTGACAGCCTGCTCCCGGTGGTCGAGGGCCACCCTCGGACGGGTCCCGAAACCCGCTCGGCGCACCCTGCCTGACGGAGGCAGAAAAGTATTGGTACACAAGGCTTTTCGGGGTAAGGACAGTGTACCAGAACGGTGCGACAAATCAGGGTTTTCACCCCACTTTTCGAGCCGCGTTTCGGGGCCGTTTTCGGCCGGTGGGTCCGAACACCGTCAGGCGTCGGGATCGGGCTCCGTGCCGGCGTCCGATCCCGACCGATTCGCGACCACCGAGACCTCGCGCACCCCGGCTTCGGGGACCCGTTCTGCGAGGGCCGTCACCAGCCCGTCGGCGAGGTACCGGAACTGGCCGGCCCAGGCCGGGTCGTCGACCACCACCCGGAGGACCCCGGACCGCAGGTGCGAGGGGAAACTGTGATCCGCGAGCGCGGCACCGACCAGGTCGGGCCAGCTGTCCCGGATCAGCTCGTAGTACCCGGGGGCCGGCGTCCCCAGCTCCCGCCGCACGTGGCGCAGTGCGTCCGAGACCGGCCGGGGCGCGTTGGGGTCGCTCACACGACCGCGCCGTCGTTGATCTCGATCCACGTCGACGGGTGGATCCCGTCCGGCAGCGCGCCGGCGGTCGTGATCAGGGTCTGGGTTGCCGGAAGGTGCTCCACCAGGGCCGCGGCGCGAGGCTCGTCGAGTTCACTGAAGACGTCGTCGAGGAGGAGTACCGGTTCGGTCTCCGTGGTCTCGGCGACCACGCGATGCCCGGCCAGGCGCAGACCGAGCGCCAGGGTCCGCTGCTCGCCCTGCGACGCGTGATGACGCGCGTCGAGGCCGTCGAGGGTGAGCGACCAGTCGTCGCGGTGCGGTCCGACCAACGTGACGCCGCGATCCTCTTCGCGCTTGCGTAGCCGCGCGAGCGCGTCGGTCAACGCAGTGGCGATGTCGTCGCGCGCGAGCTCGCCTTCGTGCCACTCCGGTTCGTATCGCGTCGCGAACCCCGGCGCGGCACCGGCAAGCGACGCGTACGCCCGCTCGGTCTCGGGCGAGACCCGGGCGATCATGTCCAGCCGCCCACCGATGAGCGCGCTCCCGGTGTCGACGAGGCGCGCGTCCAACACGTCGCGCGTCCGCCGGTCGTCGGCGTCGCGGATCCCGGCGCGCAACAGGGCGTTCCGTTGTTTCACCACGCGTTCGTAGTCGGTGATGACCGCCGAGAAGCGCGGTGACGACGCCACGAGGAGGTCGTCCAGGAGATCACGCCGACCCGCGGGACCGCCCTTCACCAACGCGAGATCGTCGGGCGCGAACACCGTGACCCGAAGGTGCTCCGCCAGGTCGCGCCGGCGCGACACCGACTGCTTGTTGACCATCATCCGGTTGCGACCGACGGTCGCGATCGCGACCTCGATCAGCGCGACACGATCGTTGTGGACCACTTCGGCCCGGATGATCGCGGTGTCGGTACCCGAGCGCACGAGTGCCTTGTCCGGGACACCGCGCATCGACCGACCGGTCGCGAGCCAGGCCACCGCTTCGAGCAGGCTCGTCTTGCCGTGCCCGTTGCGGCCGGTGATCACGGTCGCACCGGGATCGAGTTCGAGGGCGACCTGTTCGTAACACCGGAAGTCGGTCAGCCACAGGCGCCCCAGATGCACGTCAGCTGATGCGGACCGGCATCAACAGGTACATGAACTCCGGGTGCTCGGCGCTGCGCAACGTGGCGGGCTTCAGCGGATCCATGCTCTCGAGCACCGCTTCCTCACCGTTGATCGCGAGCAGGCCGTCGAGCAGGAACTGGGGATTGAACGCGACGGTGAGGTCGCTCCCCTCGAACTTCGCGTCGATCGCCTCGGCCGCGTCGGCACGCTCCTGTGCAGTCGCGGAGAGTTCGAGTCCCGACGCGCTCATCGCGAGCCGCACCGGCGTTCCCTCGCGGCCTTCGCCGACGATCTGCATGAGGCGGACCGCTTCCTCGAGGACCGCTCGCGACACCGTGAGCTTGTTCGGATACCCGCTCGGGATCAGCTGCTCGTAACTCGGGAAGTCACCCTCGATGAGGCGCGTCGTGACCGATCGTGACTCGTTCGCGAACCGCACCTCGCGATCGCCGAGGGTGACGTCGATCTGGCCCGAGGAGAACACGCGCTGCACCTCGTTGAGTCCGCGCGCGCCGACGAGCACCTTCTGGCCTTCGCTCAGCATCCCGACGCCGTCGAGGTCGCGTACGCCGAGTCGGTAGGAGTCGGTCGCGACCAGGCGGATCCCGGTCGCGGTCGCCATGATCAACACGCCGGTGAGGATCGGGCGGGCATCGTCGCGGGACGCGGCCGGGATGACCTGGCGCAGTGCCTCGGCGAGTGGTTCGGCATCGACGCTCACGGTGGTTCCCTCGGTCGGACTGACCCGCGGGAACTCGTCGGCCGGCAGCAGGCGCACACTGGCCCGAGCGGGGCCCGACGAGATCCGTGCGTCGTCGCCCTCGACCTCGAACGTGACCGTGCCGGCCTTCAACCGGGTGGCCAGTCCGTCGAACAGCTTTGCCGGCACCACCGCCTGACCCGGTTCGTCCACCTGGGCCGGAACCGTGACCCGGATCGTCAGGTCGAGGTCCGAGCCGACCAACTCGACCGTGCCGTTGTCGGCCGTGACGTGCACCCCGGACAGCACCGGGAGCGCACCGCTACGAACCGCGATCGCCCGCTGAGCGGTACCGATCGCGTCAGCCAAGGTGTCACGCTCACACCGGAACTTCACTGTCCACCTCCGTGGTACGAAAAGAATTGTTTTTGTAGTACTGGTAGTAGAGGGTGTGGATTGTGGATCATGCGCTGTATGCGCAGGTGGGATGGTGTTTCACTCCCCGCCGGTTGTCCACCGGAGTCCACAGGTGCAGAATGCCACGAATGTGGTTTTCCCGCGTTACCCACCGCGGGTGTCGGATATCCCCAGCCGTCCACAGGGTTATCCACCGGTCCCGAGCCGAACCCGACTCATCAGCTCGTTGACCTGGTCGAAGACCTGGTGACGCTCGGTCATCAGGGCCTTGATCTTCTCCACTGCGTGGATCACCGTCGTGTGGTCCCGGCCACCGAACTGCTCCGCGATCCGCGGGTACGAGAAGTCGGTGAGCTCCCGGAACACGTACATGCCGATCTGGCGGGCGATGACGAGGGGCCGCCGCCGGCTCTTGCCACAGAGGTCCTCGACGGTGAACCCGAACATCTTCGCGGTCTCGTCCAGGATCAGGTCGGGCGTGATCACCCGGGGTTGTGACGGCGGGAGGAGGTCGGCGAGCACCTGCTGGGCCACGGTCTCGTCGAGGGTGGTGCGGTTGAGGCTGGAGTAGGCCGCGATCCGGATGAGCGCCCCTTCCAACTCCCGGACGTTGTCGCTGATGTTCGACGCGATGAAGGCCAGGACCTCGTCGGGGATGTTCTCGAGCCGTTCGGACTCGGCCTTCATCCGCAGGATCGCGAGGCGCGTCTCGAACTCGGGCGGCTGGACGTCGGTGATCAGACCCCATTCGAGGCGCGTGCGCAGGCGGTCCTCGAGCCGGGGGATCTGCTTGGGCGGGCGGTCGGACGACAGCACGATCTGGCCGCCGGCGCCGTGGAGCGAGTTGAACGTGTGGAAGAACTCCTCCTGGAGCTGCTGCGAGCGTTCCAGGAACTGGATGTCGTCGACGAGAAGGACGTCGACTTCCCGGTAGCGGCGGCGGAACGAGTTGGCCGCGTTGTTCCGGATGGCGTCGACGAACTCGTTCATGAGCGTTTCGGTCGAGACGTACCGCACCCGGCTCAGCTGGTGGACCTCCATCACGTAGTTGCCGATGGCGTGGAGGAGGTGGGTCTTGCCCAACCCGGCCGGCCCGTAGATGAAGAGCGGGTTGTACGAACGGGCCGGGGTCTCGGCGACCGCCAGGGCCGCCGCGTGGGCGAACCGGTTCGAGGCGCCGATCACGAAGTGCTCGAACGTGTAGCGGGGATTCAGGGCCGTCCAGGCGGCGGGCGGCTCGGTCGGGGCCGGCGCGGGGGCCACCCGGTGACCGGAGTCCACCGGAGCCGCGGGGTCCGGACGCACACTCTGGTTGGGGTACTCCACCGGCTCGTCGACGCGGGGGCCGGCGTCGACGATGAGCTCGAGCCCGATGTCGTCGCCGGTCACGTCCTGGAGCACCGCGGTGATCAAACCGCTGTAGCTCGACCGGATTCGCTCGTAGGCCACGGCGTTGGGGATCGCCAGGCGCAGCTGGTTGCCGTCGAGATCGATGGGGCGGACGTCACGGAACCAGGTGTTCCAGGTGGCTTCGGACAGCTGGGCCTGCAGTGCCGTGGTCGCTGATTCCCATGCGTGGGCAGCAGCAGTCAGACGTCGTTCAGAAGTTTCCACAGCCCCATCCACAAGTGTGGAGAAGTCAATCGGCCCGGAATCCGGGTCTCGTACTCCGCCGTCGGCCGCTCCGGACCCATCAGGGCGCCGGTGGTGTACAGACCACCGTCCGAGGCCGTGATCAGCCGGTGGGAGGGGCGACCGTAGCAGGCGACCCGAGGGCACTCAAGGGAGGTAGACAGAAGATCATCGATGTAATTCGCCCAGTCGGGTGGAGTCATCCCCAGGCTCGCGACTGGTGCGCGCGCAGTGTGAGGGAGTAGTCCCCTTCTCGCGCGCTCGGTGACTCCCGGCGAAGTGGCCGATGACGTCGTGCCGTTCGTGCGACGATCGTGGATCGTCGCGGCGCGGGTTTCCTCACGGTGGGGGCGCCCCGCATTGCGAGCGGATGGTCTTGGACTCTAAGCTCCCGCCGCCCCGCCCCTCCCCACGTGTCCGAGACCTTCTTCGCTCGGGCCTTTGGGGGCGATCCCTCTTCGAGGAGGCCATGCGTGAAGCGGACCTTCCAGCCCAACAATCGGAAACGCAAGAAGAAGCACGGTTTCCGACTTCGTATGCGCAACCGCGCGGGTCGCGCGGTGCTCAAGTCGCGGCGCAACCGCGGCCGCGCCAAGCTCTCGGCCTGATTCACCGAGTTCGCAGCCGTGCGACATTCGCCGAGCTGTCTCGGGCCCGACCACGCCGTCATGGTGCGGTCTGGATCCGTCAGGTCCGGATTCATGACGCAGGCCCACCGCAGATCGCGTACGCCGTGAGCCGGGCCGTCGGGAACGCCGTGGTCCGGAACCGGGTCCGACGCCGCCTGCGCTCGCTCATCGTCGATCACTCGGCCCGACTCGAGGCCGGCTACGGGTACCTCGTAGGAGTGACGCCGAGCGCGGCCGCGCTCTCCTACACGGATCTGGCCGCTTCGGTGGACGCCATCCTGGTGGACCAACATGGCTGACCGGCCGAGCCTCGGGGCCCGGGCCGGGATGCGCGCGATCCGCGGCTATCAGCGGGTGATGGCCGGGACCACCCCCCGGTGTCGATTCGCACCCACCTGTTCGGAATACACCCGTACCGCGATCGAGGTCTACGGCCTCGGACGCGGGACGTGGATGGGATTGAAGCGGGTCGGCCGTTGCCACCCGTGGAATCCCGGCGGGTACGACCCCGTGAGTGAACCAAACGTACGTTCGGTATCGGGAAGGTAGCAGGCAATGGTGGCCTTGGCGTTCTGGGACTCGATCAAGGGCGGACTCGGGTCCGTGCTCGCGTTCTTCTACTCCGTCATACCGAATGCCGGTGTGGCGATCATCCTCCTGACGATCGCAATTCGCCTCGCCCTGTTCCCGCTGACGGCGAAGCAGGCGAAGTCGATGATCGCCATGCAACGCGTGCAGCCGGAGATCAAGAAGCTGCAGGCGAAATACAAGAACGATCGCCAGAAGCTCAACGAAGAAATGATGAAGTTCTACAAGGAGAACGAGATCAATCCGCTCGGCGGATGTCTCCCCCTTGTCCTGCAGATGCCGGTCTTCATCGCGCTGTACCAGACGCTGCGGGAGATCACCACGAGCATCCCGACCGACTCGAAGATGTACAAGAACATCTGCGGTGTCGCGAAGGCGTCGTCGTGTAAGCCGAAGATGAACTTCCTCGGCATGAACCTCACGACATCGGCGAGTCAGGCAGTGAACAAGGCGGGTTCCGCGCTCTCGGATTACGCCCCGTATCTGGTGCTGATCGCCCTCGTCCTCGTCACGGGGTATTTCCAGCAGCGCCAGACCATGAGGAACCAGACCACGCCGAACCCCCAGATGGCGATCATCAGCAAGGTGTTCCCGATCGTGTTCGGGTTCATCTCCTGGGGGATCCCCTCCGGTGTGGTGCTCTACTTCTTCACCTCCAACCTCTGGCAGATCGGCCAGCAGGAGGTGGTCCTGAGAACCATCGGCACCGCGGCCGGCCCGCCCCCCAAGAAGGGGTCTCGATCATTGGATGAGGGTTCGGAGAAGTCCGGGGCCAAGACCGCCCTGGTCGAAGACACCGGGAAGGCTCCGAACGTGAAGGCGCCGAACCCGAGGGCGAAAGGTTCGGGTGGCAAACCCGTGTCCGGAGGCGCGGGGAAGTCGACCGACCGATCCGGCGGCAAGCCCGGTGCGAAGCCGAGCGGCACCTCGAACGGAACTGGGCAGACTGGTGCGCCGAACGGCGCTCGGAGCAACCGAAAGCGAAAGCGATAAATGGAGTGGGTACAGACGACGGGCCGCACCGTCGATGCAGCGCTCGACGCGGCACTCGACGAACTCGGAGTTCACCAGGAAGACGTGGAGTTCGAGGTGCTCGACGAGCCCAAGACCGGCCTCTTCGGCCGCTTCGGCAGCAGTGAGGCCCGCATCCGGGTCCGCCTGAAGCCGATCTCGCGAGAGAAGCCCCAGGATCGCCGCCGGGGGAAATCCAAGGGCGGGGGCGGACGTCGGAGTGAGGGCAGCGCCAAGCGGCCCCGATCGAACAGTCAGCCGAAACCGAAGCAGCCGCAACCGCAGCCGCGCAACGAAGGGGCCCGAACCGTGGACGAGAGCAACGTGTCAGTCGAGGATCAGGCGGCCGCGGCCGAGGAGTTCGTCAGTGGCCTGGTGATCGCCATCGGTCTCGAGGGTGAAGTCACCTCGACGGTGGACGACGACGTCATCGAGATTCACGTCGACGGATCGGAGCTGGGGCTGCTCGTGGGTCCGAAGGGCGCCACCCTGACGGCCATGGAAGAACTCACCCGGGCAGTGGTCCAGCGTGAGGCCGGTGGGCACTCGGCCCGGGTCCGGGTCGACGTGGCCGGCTACCGCGCCAAGCGGCGGGTCGCCCTGGCTGCGTTCACCGAGTCGATCGTGGCCGAGGTGCTCGAGAGTGGCGAGGCCCGGGCACTCGAGCCGATGAACTCACTCGACCGTAAGACCGTGCACGACACGGTGAACGAGCTCGACGGGGTCGAGACCGTGTCCGAGGGCGAAGACGCGCGACGCCACGTGGTGATCCGCCCGGCGTGACCGACTTCGACGCCCTGGTGGGCGTCCTCGAGGATGCGCGGCGCCTCGGGTTTCTCGGCCCGGACCCCGTTCGCCGGCACATCGACCACGCCCGGTCCTGGGCGGCGGCGCTGGAACCGGCACCCTTCCTCGACCTGGGAAGCGGCGCGGGGGTACCGGGGCTGATCTTCGCGCTCCTCTGGCCCGATCTCCCCGTGATCCTCCTCGACAGTCAGCTGAAGCGCACCGCGTGGTTGCGAACCGCGGTCGTCAGACTCGGTGTCCGCGACCGGGTGACGGTGCTCGAAGGCCGGGCCGAGGACCTGGCCCACGATCCGGAATGGCGTGAGCAGCTCCCGCTCGTGACCGCCCGCTCGTTTGCCATCCCCGCAGCAACGGCCGAATGCGCGAGTGGGTTGCTCGCGGTCGGTGGCCGACTGGCGGTGAGCGAACCCCCCGAGACCCGCGCCGACCGTTGGCCCGATGCGGGTCTGGCGGGACTCGGAATGTCGATGACCGGTGAAGTCGTGCACGAGCACGGTTCGTTCGTTATCCTCACCAAGGGCTCGACGCTCTCGGAGGACTTCCCCCGCCGTCGGAACCTTCCGGTTCGTTCGCCCCGCTGGTAGATGTTTCACGTGAAACATCGAGGGTGGGGCGACAGCAATTGTTTCACGTGAAACATCACCCGCCATCTGACGGGAGGGAGGCGCGTATGGATTCGGCCGACCCGAAGCGCCGAGGTCGCAAACTCTTCGGCACACGACGTAGGCACGAGGCCTCGGAGGATGGAATGGAAGACCAACCATCAACAACGATTGCCGACGGCGTCGAAGCTGCCGCCACGGCGACGGTCCCCGATCCCGCCGCGGACACCGAGCCGACCGTGAATGTCGCTGGAGCCCCCGACTCGGATGATGACGGCACCGGGGAGATCACGGTGAATCCGGACCCGGATCCCGTGATCGACGAAGCAACGACCGAGCGCGCGGCTGAGGCCTCACCGATCGTCGAGGAAGAGCCGAGCGACGGCGCGCCCGAGCCGACGGCCGGGGACCCGGAGGTGGAGGAAACGCCGGTCGAGGTCGCGGTGGATGACGCGGATCTCCAACCGATCATCCCGAACGAGCTGCCGCGGATCCTGGCCATCGCCAATCAGAAGGGCGGCGTCGGCAAGACGACCACCTCGGTCAACCTCGGGGCCTCGCTGGCGGAGATGGGCTACCGCGTCCTCGTGGTCGATCTGGATCCGCAGGGGAACGCCACGACGGGGCTCGGCGTCAACGCCCGGGAGGTGGAGGGATCCATCTACGACGTGATCATGAGCGACGCCAAGGTCGAGGACTGCATCGAGCCGACGTCGCTCAAGAACCTCTTCGTCGTCCCGGCGACGATCGACCTCGCCGGCGCGGAGATCGAACTGGTGCCGGCGTTCAGCCGGGAGTTGAAGCTCCGCCGTGCGTTGCACGAGATCCGAGAGGATTACGACTACATCCTCATCGACTGCCCCCCGTCCCTCGGGCTGCTCACCGTCAACGGACTGGCTGCGGCCGACGACGTGTTGGTCCCGATCCAGTGCGAGTACTACGCGCTGGAGGGCCTCAGCCAGTTGATCCGCAACGTCACCCTGGTGCGGACGAACCTCAACCCGACCCTCGACGTGCGCGGGATCGTCTTGACCATGTACGACGCCCGAACCAAGCTCGCCGACCAGGTCGAGCAGGAAGTTCGCCTGCACTTCGGGCGGACGGTGTATCTCACGGTGATCCCGAGGACGGTGCGCCTGTCGGAGGCGCCGTCGTTCGGGCAGCCGATCATTCTGTTCGATCCGACCTCCCGCGGCGCAGTGGCGTATCGGGAGTTGGCCAAGGAGGTGAGTCATGGCGCGACGCGGCGGGCTGGGTAAGGGGCTGGGAGCTCTCATCCCCACCGGCACCACGGAGTCGGGCGGTGGATTGCGCGAGATCGAGGTCGCGTCCATCCGTCCCAATCAGTATCAACCACGGGAGCAGTTCGATGAGGAGCAGCTCCAGTCGCTCACCGAGTCGATCCGCGAGGTCGGTATCCTTCAGCCGGTGCTGGTCCGTCCCATGGGCGAGGAGTTCGAGCTCATCGCGGGTGAACGCCGCTGGCGCGCCGCCCGCCGCCTGGGCCTGGCCCGGATCCCGGCGTTGGTGCGCGAGAGCGACGATGCCGCCGCGCTCGAGGAAGCCTTGGTGGAGAACGTCCACCGGTCCGACCTCAACGCGCTGGAGGAGGCGGCCGCCTACCAGCAGCTGATCGAGGATTTCTCCCTCACCCACGAGGAGGTGGCGACCCGGGTCGGGCGCAGCCGGACCTCGGTGACCAACACGCTGCGCCTGCTCCAGCTGCCACCGACGGTCCAGCGGCTGGTGCGCGACGGCGGCCTGCCGATGGGGCATGCCCGGGCCCTGCTCGGGACCCCGGACCGCGGCCTGCAGGAACGTCTCGCGCCGGTCATCGCCCGGGAGGGCTGGTCGGTCCGAGCGGTCGAAGAGGCGGTGAAGGGCAAGCCGGACCGGGCCGGTGGCCGCGGCGCCGACGCCAATCGGGCCACGAACCCACTCCGACCGCCGGGACTCGAGGACCTCGAAGGCCTGTTGAGCGACCACCTCGATACCCGCGTGCAGATCGCGATGGGATCGAAGCGCGGGAAGCTGACCGTGGAGTTCTCGGACCTCGAGGACCTCGAGCGGATCTACAAGGTCATCTCCGGCTGAGCCGGGGAACCCTCAAGCGGCTGGGATCGGCCGGGGCTCCTCGAAGGCCCGGCGAATGCCGCGTCCGATCGCCGCGCCCACTTCGTCGGCATGCGCCAGGACCACGGCGAGGTTCGGCGCGTCGGCATCCGCGAGCCCACACACCACCGCGGCCATGCGGGTCTCGCGCAGGATCTCGTACGCCCGACCGTCCGCGCCGGGTTCGTCGGTATGCGGGATGACGGCGGCGAGCTCCTCGTTGATGATGTGCGCGGCGTGGCAGCCCCGCTCCGAGCGGAAGTCACCGGACGCGTAGTAAAGGCACTGCCAGCTGGGGTGGTCGCCGCCGCGAACGGCGAGGAAGAACTCCGACCGCCAACGGTTGGCTCGCTCGGCGAGGAGCTGGTCGTCGGCGCCGGAGACGTCGAGCATCACCTGCGCACCCTGCGCGGAGAGCCAGCGCCCGAGCGGCGTGCCGATCTGGCCGAAGCCCGGATCGACCGCGACGTAGAGGCGGCGGGTTCCGAGTGGTTCGGGGCGGGAGAGGAGATCCTGCTCGCGCATCGTCGCGACCGACCCGGCGGCCATCGCGGAGACGCGGTCGAAGGCCTCGAGCGTGGCCGGCCCGGCGATACCGTCGACACTCAACCCCGAGTTGCGTTGGAACTCGCGCAACGCGTTCGCCGAGTTCGCGCCGAGGATGCCGTCCTCGCGGCCGGTGTCGAAACCGAGCCGGTTGAGCGTCCGCTGGAGCTCGGTGACGTCGTCGCCGCGGAGGTTGGGTGACCGGAGATAGAGCAGGCGGTCCCCGAGTTCGAAGCCACTCTCGACCAGCGCGGCCCACGTCTCGCGACCGACGATCCCGTCGACGCGCACCGTGCGCCGGGTCTGGAACTCGCGGACCCCGGCCTCGGTTGTCGCGCCGAACGTTCCGATCTCATCGGGCGAGATCGGGATGCCGGCTGCGATCAGCCGTTGCTGGAGATCCCGAACCGCGTCACCGCGGTCCCCGGTGCGTAACGGGGACGCCGAAGCCACCCGCGATCGCCTCGAACCCGTCGGACGGTCAGCCGATGAACTCGGACAGGTCCTGGAGGAGCTGACCCTTGCCCTTGGCTCCGACCAGCCGCTTGACCGGCTCGCCGCCCTGGAACACGAGCAGGGTCGGGATGCTCATCACGTCGAAGCGGCGCGCGGTGTCGGGGTTGTCGTCGACGTTGAGCTTGGCGACGGTGATCCGACCCGACTGCTCATTGGCAATTTCTTCCAGTGCCGGTGCGATCATCTTGCACGGGCCGCACCACTCGGCCCAGAAGTCCACCACGATGGGGGTATCGGAGGCTTTGACACTCTCGTCGAAGGTTGCGTCGGAGAGGGTCACGATGTTTTCGGCCACGGCGAGGTGTCCTTTCGGGGAAGCGGTGCGGGATCGAGGATTCTAATGACGGGTGCAACGGTGGGGCGGGGTCCCCTATTCCAGACCTCAGGAGTCGGGAATGAACCGCGCCGGTCGGTGGGGCTCAGGAATGCGCGACCACCGACTTGTTCGCCTCGAGGTAGCGCTCGGTCTCGATGGCGGCCATGCAGCCGCTCCCGGCGGCGGTGATGGCCTGGCGGTAGGTGTGGTCCTGGACGTCGCCGCACGCGAACACACCCTCGACCGACGTTCGGGTCGAGTCGGGCGCGGTGACGATGTAACCGTTCACGTCGAGTTCGAGTTGACCCTCGAAGAGCTTCGTGGTGGGTATGTGGCCGATGGCGACGAACAGGCCGGTGACGGCGAGTTCGCTCTCCTCGCCGGTGACGGTGTCACGGAGCTGGATCGCGGTGAGTTTCGTGTCGCCGAATGCGTCGACCACTTCGGCGTTCCAGCGGAACTCGATCTTGGGGTTGGCGAGCGCCCGGTCCTGCATGATCTTCGAGGCGCGGAGCTCGTCACGACGGTGGATGACGGTGACCTTCCGGGCGAACTTGGTGAGGAAGTGTGCTTCCTCGAGTGCCGTGTCCCCTCCGCCGACCACTGCGATGTCGTGGTCACGGAAGAAGAAGCCGTCGCAGGTCGCGCAGGTGGAGACGCCGTGGCCGAGGAGCCGGGCCTCGTTGTCGAGTCCGAGCATCCGCGCGCTGGCACCGGTCGAGATGACGACGGAGTCGGCGGTCAGTTCGAGTTCGCCGACCGTGACCCGGAACGGCCGGGCCGAGAGGTCCACGGAATCGGCGTCCGCGGTGATGAACCGGGTGCCGAAGCGGGCTGCCTGGTCCCGGAAGCGCATCATCAGCTCCGGGCCCATGATGCCTTCGACGAAACCGGGGTAGTTCTCCACCTCGGTGGTGAGCATCAGCTGCCCACCGGCCGCGAGGCCTTCCACGACCACGGGCGCCAGATTGGCCCGGGCGGCGTAGACCGCGGCGGTGAGGCCGGCCGGTCCCGATCCCACGATGACGAGTTCATGATGTTCAGCCACGACTGCCTCCGGCGGTACGACGCGACCAGCAGAACACGCCGCCGCCGATCAAGATTCCCCCGAGGATCATCCAGGTCGCCCAGACGGGGACCGCGAGGCTGATGAGCCGGAAGGCCACGATGGCCAGCAGGAGCAGCGCGGTGACGATGCAGCATGCGGCCAGCACGCCGAACACGATGGCCTTGGCGGCGCGTTGCGCCGGCTCGACCGTGCGATCGCGCACTGTGGCGACGGTCTTCTCGATCGCGTCGGCAGCCTGGACAGTCCAGTGAGTCATGGGTTCCTCCCGCTCGGCGGCGGAGGTTACCCGGCTCGTAGCGGCTACGGCCGGGCCGGGCGGCATTCGACGCGAAGAACGACGGGACGCGGCGCGCGTCGACGGGTCAGCGCGAGACGGAATACAGCACCCGAGCGCAGTCGCTCGCCGCGACGACGAACACGACAGTGCGATCACCGGCGGCGATCCCGACGATCACGGCTGGCTCACCCTGGTAGGCACCCGACCCGTTGAACCGGACCGTGCCCTGAGCGCCGAGCGCCTCGGTGCACTGGGTGACCTGGTCCGGTCGGGCCCGCACGGTGGCGTCCCGGTCGAAGCCGTTGACCTCGGAGGAGGTGCCCGACTGCGCGGACTGCGGCGCCAGGCTGGTCGACGACGCCGCCGCCGCGTCGGCCCGCGGACCTCCGACGAGGGCGTCCAACTTCTGCTGATCGATGTTCCCGATGTCGCCGATGTTCCCGGAACGCACGGACTTGCCGCCCGTCGCCGCCGATTTTGCGGCGTCTCCGCCGCCCCCGCCCTGGGTGGCGAGCGCGACGACGCCCCCGACCACGACGAGCGCGACGGCGGCGGCCGCGCCGGCGCGGAGGTACCAGCCCCGGGCGCGCGGTTCACGAGCGGACGCCGACGAGCCCGGGCTCGCGATCGCGCCGGCGACGAGACGCGCACGAGTCACCTCGTCCAAGGGTGCGCCGGGCGCGGCCACCGCGTCGCGCGCGGCGACGAGTTGGGCGCGACGCTCAGAGGCGCCGGGCGCCTCGGCGATGCGTGCACGCAGCGTCGCCTCGTCGGTACCGAGCTCGGCGGCGTACCCGGCCAGCTCGCCGTCGAGGTCGGCGCTCACCGCGATGTCGATGTCGAAGTCCTGGGGTTCACTCATGATCGGCACCTTGGACGTCGACCGGACGGGGAAAGTTCCCGAGATCACGCGCGAGCGCGGCGCGGCCTCGTGCGATCCGTGAGCGCACCGTCCCGATCGGGATCGAGAGCGCGTCGGCGATCTCGGCGTAGTCGAGGTCGGCGACGTCGCGCAGGACGACCGCGACCCGGAACTCCTCGGAGAGGCGGTCGAGGGCGGCATCGAGATCGATGCGGTCGACCACCCGCTCGGGCTGGGTCGCTGACCCCGCTCTCGGTTCGTCGTGACCCCCCGAGTCGGGTGCGAGCGGTGCGGGCCGCCGCTTGCGGCGCCGGAGTTCGTCGAGCGCCGCATTGGTCGCGACCCGATGGAGCCACGTGGTGAACGCGCTCCGATGGTCGAACCGCGCGATCGATCGCACGACCGAGATCAGCGCTTCCTGGGTGGCGTCCTGCGCATCGTCGGGACCGCAGATCTTGCGACACACCGCGTGGACGCGGTCGACGTGGCGGGCAAGCAGCGCCGACATCGCCTCCGGGTCTCCGTCGGCGGCGGCCCCGGCGAGTTCGGCGTCGGGACGCGGGTCAGATCGAGGAGCCACGGAGGGACACCTCGGCGATGCGCCCCACGTACCGGGGCTTGCCGTCCGGTGACGGCTCGGCGCTGCGCGGCAGTTTCGTGAGCCATACCAGCACGAACTGACCCGGGGGCTTCGCGTCGAGCCGCAACTGGGCGGTGGTCCCGAGGTTGGTCCCGGTGGCGCGGACCGGGCCCCAGCCGGCGAGGGTGGTGGCCGATTCCGACGCGACGTAGATCTGGGCGTCCCAGCCGCTGTCGGGACTGGTGACGTCGACGGCCGCGATCCGGGTGGGCCTGGCGACCTCGAGGATCAGGCCGACGCCGTGCTTGGGGGCGGTGGTCGGGTTGAAATAGCCCTCGGTCGTCCATGCGGTCGCGTTCTGGCCATCGGTCGCGAGCGCGACTTCCTGGTCGTTCTCCTTCTGGTCGCCCTCCGGATCGAACGCGTGGGCCGAGACGATGGCGATGGTCTTGGTCCCGGCGACCGCGGTCGTCGTCGGGGACTGCGAGTCCGTCTGGTTGGCGAGCACGAATCCGGCGTAGCCGCCGCCGATACCGAGGGCGAGGGCGACGATCCAGGCGACGAGTCGCGCGCCGACGCCGATGCCGTCGTCCTCGATGATCGTGGGATGCGCGGCGACCGGCACCGCGCGCGTGCGCGTCGGCATCGCGACCGGCATCGTCGCGTCGACGCCGCGATCGGGTGCCGCGACGCGAAACGGTGTGAGTGCGTCGCGCATGGCCGCGGCAGTCGGCCAGCGGTCGTCGGGCTCTCGCGCCAACGCGCGGTCGACCACGTGCGCGAGTCCGGGCGCGATGTCGGGACGCGCGTCGATGATGCGGGGCGGTGTCGAGGTCAGCCGGGCCACCGCAGTCGCGAGTTCGGTGTCGGCGCCGAAGGCCGATCGACCGGCCAGCATCTCGTAGAGGACGAGGCCGAGTGAATACACGTCGGAGCGCTCGTCGACCGGATGCCCCTCGACCTGCTCCGGCGCGAGGTAGCGCGCGGTCCCCAGCACGTTGCCCGTCCGGGTCAGTTCGTCGGCGGCCTGGTCGGCGGCCTTCGCGATGCCGAAGTCGGTGACCTTGACCCGCCCGTCGAGCTGCACGAGGACGTTGCTCGGCTTGACGTCGCGGTGGATGAGTCCGCGGGAGTGCGCGGCGGCCAGCGCGTCGGCCACCTGGGCCGCGATGTCGGCCGCGCGGGCGGGAGGCAGGGCCCCGTGCAGGTCGATGGCCTGGCGCAGGGTTGCCCCCTCGACCAGTTCCATCACGATGTACGCCACGCCGTCGTCCTCACCCGTGTCGTAGGTGGCGACGATGTTCGGATGCGCGACCGCGGCGGCCGCGATCGCCTCCCGGCGGAAGCGCACCCGGAGGTCGTCGTCGGCCGCGAGTGCCGGATCGAGGGTCTTGACCGCGACCGCGCGGGCGAGCAGTGGGTCCTCACCCCGCCACACCGTGGCCATCCCACCGCGCGCGATCTCCTGGTCGAGGCGGTACCGACCGCCCAAGACGCGCCCGGGCGCGACGGAATGACTCACACGAGGAAGCTACCTGTCGGCATTGCCCGAACCGTGGCGCTCCGGGCGGTGCGGCTCGCGGCTATTCGCTGTCGACCCAGCCGAACCCGATGGTGCGCGGGCCGCCGTGGGTCCCGATCACCGGTCCGATGTTGCCGACTTCGATCTGGTCGCGGGGCGTGATGGCGCCCAGCAGGTCGAGGAACTCCTCGATGTCCGGAGCCTGCGCGTGGAAGACGAACACCCCGGTGGGGTCGGTGGCGGCACGCAGCTTGTCGGCGAGGTGCGAGAGGCTCTTGCTCCGCGTCCGGACCTTGCCGGCCTCGATGACGATGCCGTCGCGGATCTCGATGATCGGCTTGATCGACAGCATGCCGCCGAGCAGGGCCTGCGCCCCGCCGATGCGACCGCCCCGCTTGAGGTGTTCGAGCGTGTCGAGCGCGCCGAAGAGCCGGGTGTGGGCGGCGCGGTGCTCCACCGCGGTGACGATCGAGTCGAGGTCCTCACCGGCGGCGGCGAGGGCCTGGGCCGCGATGCACTGGTTGCCGAGGCCCATGGAGACGCTCAGCGAGTCGACGACCCGGACGGGGAGTTCACCGTCGAGCGCCTTCGCCGCGATCTGCGCGGACTGCATGGTTCCCGACAATCGGGACGAGAGGTTGATGCAGATCACGGCATCCGCACCGTCGGCCGCGAGGGCCCGGAACCGTTCCTCGAACGCGCCCGGCGCGGGTGCTGCGGTCTCGGGCAGCAGCGGGGAGGTCGCGACCTTGCGCCAGAACTCGTCGTTGGTGAGTTCGACCCGGTCGACGTACTCCTCGGTGCCGAACCGGATGCTGAGCGGGACGATCTCGATGCCGAGTTCGTCGGCTCGCGCTTGGGGCAGGTCACACGCACTGTCAGTGACGATTCGAACGACCACGGGACCTCCTCGGGACGCGACGTCAGACGCCGGCGATGGCAAGCGGTTCGACCCGCCTGTCGGGTGAATGGTTACGCATCCGGGAGCGCCACGCTGCGATCCCCTCGGCGCATGATGCCGCGAAGGAGTGCGATGAGGTCGAAACCGACCAATCGGCCGCACCCGACGAAGAGCACACCCCCGACGGTCGAGGCGGCGATGAGGGCGACCACAGACGCGGACGGTGTGTCGGACCCGAGCGCGGCGGCGATGGCGAAGGCCGCGGCCGCGGCCGGGAGCGTGGCGACACCCACGCGAACCGCGGTCGACACCAGGTTGCGTCCGCCGAGACGGATCAGGCGGACCCGAAGCGCAGCGAGCGCGACGACCGCGCCGACGAAGTACGCGATCGTCCACGACCAGGCGAGACCCTCGACGCCGCGCCACTCGTAGAGCACGAACGCGGTCGCGACGTTGGCGCCGTTCTCGACGAGGTTCAGGAAGAACGGCACCCGGGTGTTCTTCATCGAGGAGAACACCCGGATCACGTAGAGGTACACGGAGAAGGCGACCAACCCGATCGCGAACGCCCGCAGGGTGTCGGCGGTCTGGGTCACGGAGTGGTTCGTGAAGTTGCCGTGATCGAGCAGCGCACTGATCAGCGGCCTCGCGAGGATCGCGAGGCCGACCGCCGCGGGGATCATGACGATGAGGATCATGTTGAGGCCGCGCCCGAAGTGGTTGCGGAGACCGTCGACGTCGTGGGCCTGGTGCCGGCTCGCGAGTTCGGGGCCGAGCGCGGTCATCACCGAGACCGCGAGCAGGCCGTGTGGGAGCTGGAAGAACGTGAACGCGGCGAAATATACGGTGGCGTCGCCACCGTGGCGGTAGGCGAGCACGAGGACGACGATGAACGCGAGTTGGTTGGCGACGACGTAGCCGACGGTCCACCCGGAGAGACGCGCCAGTGTGCGCACGGCGGGGTGCCGCGGCTCCCATCGCCACCGGAAGCCCGTGCCCGCCCGGCGGAGTGCCGGGAGCAGCACGACGGTCATGGCGACGACCCCCGCGGTCGTGCCCAGCCCGAGGAGCAGGACGAGGACGGGATCGTCGAGCACCGAGCGCGGTGTGGTGGTCGTGGTGGCGATGCGCCCGACCGCCAGCAGCATCGCGATGACCACCACGTTGTTGAGCACGGGTGCGAAGGCCGCCGCCGCGAACCGGCGACGCGCGTTCAACATCGCGGTCGCGAGTGCAGTGATGCCGTAGAAGAGCATCTGCGGCATGAACCAGCGCAGGAGGTCGGTCCCGAGTGCGATCTGCGCGGTGCGGCTGGCGCCGCTCCGTACGTCCGCGAGGTCGACGTACGCGCGGATGATCCACGGTGCTGCGAACACGCCGACGATCACGGCAGCCACCAACATCACGATGGCCACGGTGTTGATCGCGTCGGTGGCGTCCGGTTCGTTGCGCTCGTGCGATTCCACGAACAGGGGGACGAGGGTGGCCGTCAGGATCCCGCCGAGCAGCAACTCGTAGACGATGTTGGGAGTGGAGTTGGCGAGGTTGTAGACGTCGGTGACGCGGCTGAGCCCGAGGGCGACGAGCGCGGAGACGCGCAGGAAACCGGTGATCCGCGAGAGCAGGGTTCCCAGACCGATGATCGCACTGGCGCGGGCGAGTCGCGGCGTCGATGCGGTCTCGGTCACGTGGAGATCGCCGCCTCGGCGCGCCGACTCCGGCGCCAGTGAGTGAGCCACCAGCCGGCGAGGAACACGATCGCGCCGATGGTGAGGATGAGCCCGACGCCGCTGACCACCGAGGAACGCACGGTGTACCGGGCCCGCTGCAGGTCGATCCCCCGGTCCGGTGAACTCCAGGTGATCAGCACCGGGAACGTGCCCGACGCGCGCGCGTTCACGTCGAAACTCTCCGTCTTGTTCTTCCCCGGCCGGAGCACGACGAGGCGATCCGAGCCGTGCGGGAAGTCGAGCTTCTGGCTCGCGAGTGTCACCCGGACCCGGACCGTCCGCGCGGTGCCGTTCTCCACACTGAGCGGGATGTTGGCGCGACGTGAGGTGAGCGTGACCGTGCGACTCGCGGGTGCGGTGACCTTGCCGGTGATCGCAGTCACGGCCTGGTGGATCGAATCCAACCGCTGACGCGAGATCGCGGCGCCGGTGTGGGGCGTACGACCGGCCAGGCTCAGGAGGAGTTGGTAGCGGAGTTGCCCGATGAGTGGTTCCTGGGCTCCGATCATCGACGCGAGCCCGTCGATCTCCCGTTGTGACGTCTGGTACTGCCGCGGCGTGATGGGCGCGGTGTGATCCGGCACCGGAGCCAGGGTTCGGGTGTACGGCTTTCGGTTCGCGGTCGCCGGCTGGACGGAGCCGAAGAGGTCGGTGACTGCAGCCCCATGCAGGAGCGGGTGGTCGCGCAGGCCTGCGAGCATCGCCTGGACACGCGCGGTCGGCGCGTCCCAGAGGAGGGGGGTGTCGATCACCACGCCGCGCGTGCGGTTCGGCTGTTCGAGGGCGATCACCGAGAGGGCCGAGAGCGCCTGTTGGGCGCGGAGCGCGTCGGCGCCGCGGCGGCGCAGGAGGTCGGTCGTGAGCGGGTTGACCTCGAGCGCGTCGAAGGCGCCGACCGTGGTCTGGAGTTGGAACGGCCGCGCGGGGGTGAACTGGTCGGCACCCGCGGCGGGCGTCAGATCTCCGGGCGCCACGATGAAGCGGGTGGTGGCGTCCTTGTCGCGCAGGCGGGCCAGCGTGGCATCGTCGAGCGGTTGCGGGCCCGCGGTCGTATGGTCGACCACCGCGTTGAGTCCGGTCTCGAGCGTCGATCGCCCGGTGGCCGTCGTCGCATCGAATGCATCGGCGAGCCCACCCCCCAGGAGCCCGGGACCGTTGACCGGGGTGTACGAACTCGCCAGCACCAGCGACGACGCGCTCGCGGTCCGCAACGTGTCGAGCACCGAGGCGGCCCGCGCTGCGACCGCCTTCGCCGGGCCGACGAGCACCGGCGGCTTGGCGAGGGCGTCGAGCGCGTCGACGGTTGCCGGGCTCGGCACCAAGGTGATCGGCACATCGCCCACCTGACCCAGGGCGCGTGCGATCCGACTGAGGCGTCCGTTCGCGGCCACGTCGCGAGCCAGGGTCGGATCGGTGGCGATGCTGCTCGCCGACACCGGTGTGGTCGGCGTCGTGGTCACGTGCCAGAGCCACGCCACCTGGAGCGGCTCCGAGGGCACTTCGTCCGCCGCGCGCTTGCGAACCGCCACGATGTCGGTGACGAAGTGGTCGTAGACCTTCGACGACGACGGGTCCCGCAGCTCGATCTCGACCGGGAAGACACCGGCGTTACCGCCACTGCTCAGGTTGAGGCGGACGCGCTGCGGGTCGGTCGACGCCCGCGGGTCCTGGGTGCCGATCGTGAGCAGGCGGCTCGTACCGATGACGGGGAGCGACTCGACGGTGCCGGACCGGGCTCCGATCCGCGACCCGAGGCGTTCGCCGTCGAGGGTCCGCTCGAACGCGATACGGCTGAGGACCGCCGAGTACACGGTGGCCCGGAGCTCGAGTCCGGGGGGCGCGTCCTGGACCCGGACCCGGAAGGTGACGTCGTCACCGAGCGTCGTCCAGGCGGGTTGACCGGTGAGCTCGATCGACGGCGCGGCCGGAGCACCGGCGGCGCGGGGCGTCGCCGCGCCGACCACCGACACGACGGCCAGGAGCCCGATCAGGGCACCGACCACGATTCGGCCCCGGCCGCCGGTCACGGACGGCTCACAGGGTGCGGCTCATGACGCAGAGTCCGGTCGGCAGCTCGCGGAAACCACAGCTGTGGTAGAGCGCCAACGCCGGGTCGTTGTCGAGCTGGGTGTTCACGAGGGCCCGCTCGGCCCGGTGGCGGCGGGCCCAGCGCAGGGCGTCCGCGACGACCGATCGCCCGAGGCCGCGGCCCTGGTCGTCGGGGTCGACCGCGATGCGTTGGACGTAGCCGACCCGGCCCGCACGTCCGGTGATCCCGTAGGCGCCGAGGCCGGCGTCGGATTCGATGACGCGGTAGCGCGTGGTCGGGGTCGCCTCGATGGCGCTGTCCATGGCCGCGCCGTCGAGCCGCCAGAACGGGCGGAACGCCCGCTGGTCGAGACGGAGGACGGCGGCGCGATCCGCATCGCGCGCGCGTCGCGTCGGATGTTCGACGTTCGGGATCTCGGTCAACTCGTGGGCGAGGAGATGGAGTCGTTCGCGCACCGAGAATCCGGCATCGACGAACGGCAGGGTCTCGGCGGGTCCGAGCGCGTTCGTCACGACCGATTCGTAGCCGTTGCCGCGCAGCACGCGCATGCAACGGTGGACGACCTCGGTCGTCGGCGGGCGGCGGGCACCGATCGTGAGATAGGCGACGTCGGTCCGACCCCGCCACGGCCCCAGTCGGGCCCAGCCGCCGGGCCAACTGAGCGTGTCCTCGGGCATCGCCACGAAACAGTACGCGTCGGGGCGCGGTCCGGTCCGGCCGGCGGCGTCGCTGCTCGACACGGGCCCGGGTACCGTTCCCCGTGTGCTGCTGATCGCGACCGACCCGATCTTCGCCGAGCACGACACCGGCCCCGGGCACCCCGAGGCGCCGGTGCGGCTCGTGGCGGTGGCCGAGGGGCTGCGGCGATCGGGCATGGGGACCGACCTCGTCGAGTTGCCACACCGGGCGGCCACGCGGACCGAGTTGGAGCGGGTCCATCCGGGGGATCACCTCGACCGACTCGAGGCCGGTTGCGCGGTCGGGCGCCACCTCGATGCCGACACGCCGACCTCGCCCGGCTCGTGGGCGGCGACACTGGCCGCCGCCGGAGCGGGCCTGGCCGCGGTCGACGCCCTGACCGACGCCAGCGCGACCGGCGCGTTCCTCGCCGTCCGGCCCCCGGGCCATCACGCCCGGCCGCGCCAGGCGATGGGGTTCTGCCTCGTCAACAACGTCGCGGTGGTCGCCTGCGAACTCCAGGCCCGGGGTGAACGGGTCGCGATCGTCGACATCGACGCGCACCACGGCAACGGCACGCAGGAGATCTTCGAGGCGAACCCCGACGTGCTCTACGTCTCGTTCCACGAGTGGCCGATGTACCCCGGCACGGGCCGCCACGACGAGGTCGGCGAGGGCGCGGGTGCGGGCACCACCTGCAACGTCCCGCTGCCTGCCGGAGCGACCGGCGACGTCTATCTCCGGGTGATGGACGCGGTGGTCGAACCGCTGCTGGCCCGGTTCCGGCCCACCTGGCTCCTGATCTCCGCGGGGTTCGACGCCCACCGGGACGACCCGCTCACCGGCCTCGGGCTCACGGCCGGCGACTACGCCGCGTTGGTGCGCCGCCTCGTCACCACGGTGCCGGCCGGTCGCACCATCACCTTCCTCGAGGGCGGGTACTCGCTCGACGCGCTCCGGGATTCGGTGGCCGCGACCGTGCCGATCCTCGGGGGTGGCGATGCCACCACCGCACCCGACGAGCGCCCCACCTCCGGAGGCCCCGGTGAGCACGTGATCCGGGCCGTCACCGACCTCTGGGACGGCCGGGACGGGTAGTTGCCCCTACAGCCGCCCTCCCGGCGTGTCGATAGGTGCTCGGATACCGGGTTCGCACACAAGGGAGGACAGTCGGGTGCTCGATCTCGATGCGGTACTGCGCGAGGCAGTCGAACGCGGCGCGTCGGACATCCACGTCAAGGTGGGCTCGGCCCCGCACATCCGGCTCGACGGCGAGCTGACGCCGGTGACGGCGGAGCCCGTTCTCGCCGCGGACACCGAGCGGGTGTCGTTCGCGATCATGCCCAAGCTCCGGGCCGAGGAGTTCCTCGCCACCAACGAAGCCGACTTCGCCTACGCCTTGAACGGCGTCGGTCGGTTCCGGGTGAACGTCTTCCGCCAGCGCGGTTCGGTCGGCCTGGTGCTGCGCCACATCCTCCCCGGCATCCCGCCGATGGAGGAACTCGGGCTCCCGCCGGTGGTCCGCCGGCTGGCCGACGAACACCGGGGCCTCGTCCTCGTGACCGGTCCGACCGGTTCGGGCAAGACCACGACCCTCGCCGCGATGATCGACCACATCAACGAGACCCAGGCCCGGCACATCGTGACGATCGAGGACCCCATCGAGGTCCTCCACTCGGACAAGAAGTCGATCATCAACCAACGTGAGGTCGGCGACGACACGGTCGACTTCCTCTCCGCCCTGAAGCGGGCACTGCGCCAGGACCCCGATGTCATCCTCATCGGTGAGATGCGTGACCCCGAGACCGTGTGGGCCGCACTGTCCGCCGCCGAGACCGGTCACCTCGTCTTCTCCACGTTGCACACCATGGGCGCGGCCGAGACCATCAACCGCGTGATCGACTTCTTCCCGCCGTACCAGCAGCAACAGGTCCGGATGTCGCTCGCCGGCGCGCTGAAGGGGATCGTGTCGCAACGGCTCGTGCAGCGCTGCGATCGCGAGGGTCGGGTCCCCGCCATGGAGGTCCTGGTCGCGACCGGGCGGGTCTTCGACAAGATCGCGGACTCCACTGCCACCCACGAACTCGACGAGATCATCGCCGACGGCGACTTCTACGGGATGCAGTCCTTCGACCAGAGCCTCCTCGCGCTGTTCGCCAAGGGTGTGGTCTCGCGCCGGGACGCGCTCGCGTCGGCGTCGAACCCGCACGACCTGCGGTTGAAGATGGAGCACTACGAGTTCACCAAGACCGAGGAAGCTCGCGAAGCCGCCCTGGTCCCCACGGCCTGATCCGCCGCTCCCCGCAACGGGTACCGGCTCCGCAGACCCGGCGGGCCACAATGACGGCGTGACCGTCCCGCCCCGCCTGGCTCCGCTCCTCGCGCCCGACGCGCCCGTCCAACGGGTCGCCCGCGTGCTCGTCGATGCCGGCCACGACTGCTACCTCGTGGGCGGGAGCGTCCGCGACGCGGTGCTCGGGATCGACCCGGTCGAGTTCGACTTCGCGAGCGACGCGCGGCCGGAGGAGATCGAAGCCCTGCTCCGCCCGATCGCGGAGTTCGTGTGGCTCCAGGGCAAGCGGTTCGGCACCGTGGGTGCGCAGGTGGGCGGGGTGCCGTGCGAGGTGACCACCTACCGCGCCGAGGTGTACCACCCCGACAGCCGCAAGCCCGAGGTGACCTTCGGCGACTCGATCGAGACCGACCTCTCGCGCCGCGACTTCACGGTCAACGCGATGGCGCTGCGACTTCCCGATGCGGTGCTCGTCGATCCGTTCGACGGTGCCCTCGACCTCGCAGCGAACCGGCTGCGCACGCCGTTGTCGGCCGAGGTCTCCTTCACCGACGATCCGCTGCGCATGATGCGCGCGGCGCGCTTCGTCGCGCGGTTCGGCTTCGTCCCCGATCCGGAACTGGTCCAGGCCATCGAGGACCTACGGGACCGGCTCGGGATCGTGAGCGTCGAGCGGATCCGCGACGAACTCTCGAAGCTGCTCGTCGTCGAGGATCCGTCCGCCGGTCTGTGGCTGCTCGCGTCGACCGGCCTGGCCGACCTCTTCCTGCCCGAACTCAACGCCATGCGGCTCGAGCAGGATCCGATCCACCATCACAAGGACGTGCTCGCGCACACGATCGCGGTGGTGGCCAAGACCAGCCCCGAACTCGTGCTGCGGCTGGCCGCGCTCATGCACGACGTCGGCAAGCCCAAGACCCGCTCGTTCGAGCGCGGCCGGGCCACGTTCCATCACCACGAGGTGGTCGGCAAGCGCATGACCCGGGACCGGCTCATCGCGCTGAAGTACCCGACCGACGTTGTCGAGGCCGTGAGTCAGCTCGTGTACCTGCACCTGCGGATCCACACCTACGCGATGGGCTGGACCGACGCCGCGGTGCGCCGGTATGTCCGCGATGCCGGACCGCTGCTCGATCAGCTCAACGAACTCCAACGGTGCGACTGCACCACCCGGAACGAGCGCCGGGCGCGCACCCTGGCGCGCCGCATGGACGAACTCGTTGCCCGCATCGAGGAACTCGCGGCCCAGGAGGAGCTGAAGGCGATCCGTCCGTCGCTCGACGGCCGGCAGGTGATGGACTACCTCGGCGTCGCGCCGGGGCGGGTGGTCGGCGAGGCGCTCGACTTCCTGCTCGAACTCCGCCTCGACGAGGGCCCGTTGGAGGAAGCCGACGCCTACGAGCGGCTCGATGCGTGGGCGCGCGAACGGGGCCTGACCCCGGGCGGCGCCTGAACCGAGCGCTGAACGGGGCAGGTCAGCTACCGACCTTGCGCGCCCGCCAGACGATCAGTTCCGGCACCGCGGCGCGGGTACGACCGGCCGCGGCCGGCTCCGGCTCGAGCAGCATGTCCACCCGGAAGCCGGCGCGCCCGAGGGCCGAGAAGACGTCGGCCGTCGCGTGGGGATACCGGCCGTCGATCGGATCGGTCTCGAAGTAGGACCGGGTCAAGTAGTCCCGGGCCAGCGGGAGGGCACCGGCGGGTTCGGGGTCGCGATCGACGCAGAACGACAGCGGGTGCGGCAGCGAGAACGCGAACCAGGCCCCGGCGCGGAGCACCCGCTGGACCTGGCGGAACACGCGTCCGAGATCGGCAAGCCCACCGAGCGATCCCTCGGCGAAGGCAACGTCGACCGAGTCGCCCCGCAGGAACGCGAGGTCGGCGAAGTCGCCGGTGTGGACTTCGATCCGGATCTCGGAGGCCTCGGCGGCCTGGCGGGTCCGGGCCACCGATTCGGCCGACGGGTCGACGGCGATGACCGATGCACCCTGGCGGGCGAGTTGGACCGCGCGGGCGCCGTCGCCACACCCGAGTTCGACCACCCGCTTGCCCCGGATCTCGCCGAGCAGGCGGCCCAGCACGAAGTCGCTCATGAGCGGTGGACCCTAGTTGCGGGCCCGCGGCGACGGTTGTTTCCGGTCAGCGGCCCGCGACGGGGTCGGGCGCTCCTACACTCGCGAGGTGGTCAAGGGGACCGACTACGCGCTCGCCCGACGAGCTGTCCTGCGGGACCTCAAGGCGGGTCGCGTCAGTCGTAACGACGTGTGCGACGCGCATCCGGAGTTGCTCCGTGCCGCGCGAAACGTCGGCGACCGGGCCGGCAAGGGTTGCCCCGTGTGTCGGAGCAAGGACCTGTTCTACGTGTCCTACGTCTACGGCGATCGGTTGCGCGCGGCAAACGGCCGGGCCCTGTCCCAACCCGGTGAGCTCGACGAACTCGCCCGCAAGCACGACGAGTTCGACTGCTACGTGGTCGAGGTCTGCACCAAGTGCCGCTGGAATCACCTCGGCCGCCGCGAGCTCCACGGTCGCCGCGCGGGCTAGGGAACTCGGGCGGAGTACCCGCTTGGCGCGGGGGCACCGTGATGGGCCTACACTTTCGCTGCTGCCGGGAGCCGTGTGGGCCCTGGACGGTGGAGGAATCGAGATGACGGCAACCATGCCTGCGTCACGCCCGGGTTCGCGTCCCATCACCGCGCCGGATATCGCCGCGTCCAAAGGGTCCGAGTCGCCATTGGTGATGGTCACGGCGTACGACGCGCCCAGCGCCCGAGTGGTCGACGCGGCCGGGGTCGACATGATCCTCGTCGGCGACACGCTCGCGATGGTGGTCCTCGGCTACGACGACACCCTCCAGGTCAGCACCGACGACATGGCCCATCACGTCGGTGCGGTCGCCCGGACCCGGCCGCACGCGCTCATCGTCGGTGACCTGCCGTGGATGAGCTACCACGTGTCACGCGAGGAGACCGTGCGCAACGCGGCGCAGCTCATCCGGGCCGGTGCCGGTGCGGTGAAGCTCGAAGGGGGCCGCAAGCGCCTCGACGCCATCACCGCGATTCTCGACAGCGAGATCCCGGTCATGGGCCATCTCGGCCTCACCCCGCAGTCGATCCACGCGATGGGTGGCTTCAAGGTGCAGGGGAAGCAACTCGATGCTGCCCGCCGGATCGTCGACGACGCGGTGGCGCTGGCCGAGGCCGGATGCTTCGCGATCGTGCTCGAGTGCGTACCCGATGGTGTCGCCCGCATGGTGACCGACGCGATCTCGGTGCCCACCATCGGCATCGGCGCCGGCCGGCACTGCGACGGCCAGGTGCTCGTGTACCACGACCTGCTGGGATTTGAGGATCGGCTGCGCCCCCGGTTCGTCCGTCGCTACGCCGAACTCGGCGCGGATGCCACTGCCGCGGTGGCCCGTTTCGCCGATGACGTCCGGCTCGGGCGCTTCCCGTCGAGCGACGAGACGTATCACATGACCGATCAACTCGACGACGCCATGGACCAGGCAATGGACCAGTACTCCGTCGACGTCACCGGCGACGGCGCCGACGCCCTCCCCACGGCACCCACACCCACACCCACACCCACACCCACACCCACACCCGCACCCCACACCTCCTGACCAGGGACCCGCATCCAAGCGATAGGTCTGCGAGGCAGCAGCGTTCCGAGATGCGCAATCACCTCCCGAACCGGAGCGCAGCGGATGTGAGCAGCCCGGGAGCGAACCCCACGTCAGGCATGACGAATGGGAGCGCGAGCGGACGGGCCGAGAGGACGTGTCACACCCCCCGGGTAGGGTCGTCCTCGATAGGTCCCGGCGGGGCGGCTCTGGTAGCGTTCCCGCCTTCATGACGGAGGTTCATCCCTCCCGACATGCCCACCCTGCCCCTTGGCGGACCGACCGGGACTTCCGGTCGCCTCCGAACCCGGGGGCCCACGCCCGCACCGGGAGTGGTCCGAAGGAGGTATTGGCCAATGAGGCCGTACGAGGTCATGGTCATTTTCGATGCGGACCTGGAAGAGGAGACCATCCGGTCTGCCGTCGAAGGGTCGCTCAAGCTCATCGAGTCCAACGGTGCCGAGCGCGGTGCCATCGACTGGTGGGGCAAGCGCCGCCTCGCGTATGAGGTGAAACATCGCTGGGAGGGCTACTACGTCGTCATGCAGGCGAAGGCGGAGCCCGCGGCGATGGACGAGCTGAACCGGTCGCTCTCCCTCTCGGATGACGTCATCCGCCACAAGATCCTGCGCATCCCCGAGCAGGTCTACGGCAAGCTCGGTGGCACGCCGGACCCGGTCGACGCGGCAGTACTCGCCGCTGGTGCCGACCCGGACGACGACTAGCAATCGAGCCGTACCGACGGGCGGTCGTCATCATCACTGATCACGGCACGCCGCGCGAGCGGCACAGGAGGCAACACCATGGCTGACAACAGCATCACCATCGTCGGGAACATGACCCGCGACCCCGAGATCCGTTACACCGCGTCCGGACAGGCGACCGCCCGACTCGGCGTCGCGGTGAGCCGTCGTTGGATGGATCGCAAGACCAACGAGTGGGAGGAGCGCACAAGCTTCTTCAACGTCGTGGCGTGGGGCGACATGGCCGAGAACATCAGCGACAGCATCTCGAAGGGCACCCGCGTCGTCGTGAGCGGCCGCCTCGAGCAGCGCTCGTGGGAGACCGAACAGGGCGAGAAGCGCAGCGTGGTCGAGATCGTCGCCGACGAGATCGGCCCGAGCCTGCGCTGGGCGACCGCCGAGGTGAAGCGCTCCGAGCGTCGCAGTGGCGGCGGCCAGGGCGGCGGCGGCGACTTCGGTGGCGGCGGTGGTGGCGGTGGCCGTCCCGCGGGCAACGCCCCCAGTGGTTCCGGTGGATCGAACAATGCGCCGAGCGCCCCTGCGGGCGGCGGCGATTACGGGTACGACGAAGAGCCCTTCTAGGGCGAGAGGAACGAAGAACGATGGCACGAGATCGCGAACAACGCAGGAAAGGCCCGGCGAACGATCGTCGTCGGGTCCAGAAGAAGAAGGTGTCGATCCTGACCCAGGACAAGATCGACTGGGTCGACTACAAGGACGTCAACCTGCTGCGTCGGTTCATGTCCGAGCGAGCCAAGATCCGCGCCCGGCGCGTCACGGGCAACAACGCCCAGCAGCAGCGTGAGATCGCCAAGGCGATCCGGATCGCCCGCGAGATGGCGTTGCTCCCGTACAGCGTCCGACAGGTGACCCAGCGGAGCCGCAGTGGTCGTCGGGACCGGGACCGTCTGGACCCGACCGCGCCGATGCCGACCCCGGATGCGCCACCTCCCGTGGCCGGCGAAGGTGAAGGCGAGTTGCCCGAGGGCGTCACGCTCGACGCGGGTACCGAAGCCGAGTCCGGGTTCGCCGAGGTCGCCGTCGGCGGCGCCGACGACGCGACCGAAGCAGGTGAAGCATGAAGATCGTGCTGCGGTCCGACGTCGACACGTTGGGCAAGAAGGGTGACCTGCTCGACGTGGCACCCGGGTACGCGCGCAACTACCTCGTGCCGCGCGGGTTGGCGATCTTCGCGACCAAGGGCGTGGAGAAGCAGGCCGCGTCGATGCGTCGGAGCCGTGAGGTCAAGGACGCCCGCGAGCGTGAGAGTGCCCAGGCCCTCGCGGCGCGCCTCGCGTCGGTCCCGGTCCAGGTCCCGGCCCGCGCCGGCGAGGGCGGCAAGCTCTTCGGCTCGGTGACGAGCGCCGACGTCGCGGCCGCGATCCAGGCCACGACCGGCGTGGAGATCGACCGCCGCAAGATCAATCTGGCCGAACCGCTCAAGATGGTCGGTCCGGCCGAGGTCGAGGTGACGTTGCACGGTTCGGTGCGCGTTGCGGTGATGATCGAGGTCGTCGCCGAATAGGCCCGACTTCAAAGGTTCCTTCGCGAACGGCCCGTCCTCCGGGACGGGCCGTTCCGCGCGCCGGGGTAGGAAGCAGATCCGCCCTGCAGCATCACCGACGCTGTCGCACCCCGGGTCCACAATGGGGGTCGTCCACAGCCCTGTGGATGAGATGAGGCCCCTATCCCCAGGTAATTCACACAACTAACCGGGTTGTCCACTTCCAACCCACAGGCAGTTGGTGTGACGATGTCCCCGGGGTCGTCCGGGGTGGAGAGGGTGTTCGTGTGGTGCAGATGAGCGAGGTCGCGGTGCGCCCGGCGATGCCGAGCGGTCGGATTCCCCCGCACAACCTCGAGGCCGAGGAGTCGTTACTCGGCGCCATGCTCATCTCACGGGATGCGATCACCGCAGCCGTCGAGGCACGCGTCGACGCCAGTGACTTCTACAAGCCCGCCCACGGCCACGTGTTCGACGCCGTCTGGTCGCTCTACGAACAGGGCGAACCGGTCGACCCCGTCACCGTCGCAGAGGAACTGCGGCGCGCCAACCTCCTCGAGGCGCTCGGTGGTAAGGGACTCCTCCTCGCCCTCCAGGCCGCCACCCCGGCGTCGGCCAACGCGGGTCACTACGCCCGTATCGTCGGTGACCTGGCACTCCTGCGCCGGCTGATCACCGTCTCGGGCGAGATCGCCGAGAGCGCGTACGGCCAACCAGACGACGTCACCGACACCGTCGACCGGGCCGAGGCCATGGTCTTCGAAGTGGCGGAGAAACGCATCTCCGATTCCCTGGTCCGCCTGTTCGACTCGGTCACCGAGACGGTCGACCAACTCGAGCAGATGTACGGCAACGACGGCGCGATCACCGGTGTCCCCACCGGGTACGTCGACCTCGATCAACAACTCCTCGGGTTGCAACCGTCCAACCTGGTGATCCTCGCCGCTCGCCCCGGAGCCGGGAAGACCGCGTTCATGCTGGGTGCCGCGGCCAACGTGGCCATGGAGAGCCGGCGGCCGGTGCTGTTCTTCTCGATGGAGATGGGCTCGGTCGAACTCACCAAGCGCATGCTGTCCGCCGAGGCACGCGTAGATGCCCGCAAGCTCCAGACCGGCAACCTGACCGACGGCGACTGGAGCCGGCTCAACCCGGCCATCAGCCATCTCGGCGAGGCGCCGCTCTTCCTCGACGACAACCCGCACTGCACGGTGATGGAGATGCGGGCCAAGGCCCGCCGGATCAAGGCGCGTTACGGCGACCTCGGGTTGATCGTGGTCGACTATCTGCAGCTGATGAGCTCACCCCGGCGGGCCGAGAACCGCCAGGTCGAGGTCTCGGAGCTGTCCCGGGGGCTCAAGATCCTCGCCCGCGAACTCGAATGTCCGGTGCTCGTCGGCAGTCAGCTCAACCGGCAGCTCGAATACCGTCAGGACAAACGCCCGATGCTCGCCGACCTGCGGGAGTCCGGCTCGATCGAGCAGGACGCCGACGTTGTGATGTTCATCTACCGCGACGACGTGTACAACCCCGAGTCCGAACAACGGGGGGTGGCCGAGATCATCGTGGCCAAGCACCGGAACGGCGCCACCGGTACCGCGCGCCTGGCGTTCCTCGACCACATCGTGAAGTTCGCCAACATGGCGCCCGGCGGCAGCTGATCTCCCGCTTGCCCAGGGGTAGACTGACCAACTCCGCAGTCGCTGGTGCTCGTACGTATGCCCGCGACGCACGCCGGTCGGAGAACGCTCGCCCTTCCTCCCATCGAAAGCCCTTGATGTCTGTCCCCCGGCGCCCGCCGACGACCCTCGCCGCGGCGGAGTCGGGATCGGTAACCGAGGAGGCCGCGCGTCGGCGGACCTTCGCGATCATCAGCCACCCTGACGCCGGCAAGACGACCCTCACCGAGAAGTTCCTCCTCTATGCCGGCGCCGTCGCCGAAGCCGGCGCGGTCAAGGCGCGCGCCGGGCGACGACGGGCGACGTCGGACTGGATGGCGATGGAGCAGGAGCGAGGGATCTCGATCACCTCCACCGCGCTCCAGTTCACCTATCGCGACTGCGTGATCAACCTGCTCGACACACCAGGGCACCGGGACTTCTCCGAGGACACCTACCGCGTGCTCGCCGCGGCCGACGCGGCGGTGATGGTCCTGGACGCGGCGAAGGGCATCGAGGCCCAGACGCTCAAGCTCTTCGAGGTGTGCCGGGCCCGGAAGGTGCCGGTCCTCACGTTTCTGAACAAGTACGACCGGCCGGGACGAGACCCGCTCGAGCTGCTGGACGAGATCGAATCCCAGCTCCGGCTCCGGGCGACGCCCGTGACCTGGCCGGTGGGCATCGCCGGCGATTTCCGGGGCGTGATCGATCGTCGCACCGGTGACTTCGTGCGCTTCACGAGGACGGCGCACGGTGCGACGACCGCCGAGGAGCAACGGGTCGACCCCGCGCAGGCGAGTTCCGACGAGGGCCCTGCATGGGACGACGCCGTCGAGGAGAGCGCCCTCCTCAGCGCCGTCGGCAGCGACCTGAACGTCGACTCCTTCCTCGCCGCGGAGACCAGTCCGTTGTTCGTCGGCTCCGCGCTGACCAACTTCGGCGTGCGCCACCTCCTCGACGCGGTGGTGGACCTGGCGCCCTCTCCGACCGCGCGCGCTGACCGGTCTGGATCCGAACGGAGCGTGGAGGCTCCGTTCTCCGGCTTCGTGTTCAAGATCCAGTCCAACATGGACCCGGCGCACCGCGATCACGTCGCGTTCGTGCGCGTGTGCTCCGGGCACTTCCAACGCGGAGTGACGGTCACCCACGCGGAGACGGGCCGCAGCTTCTCGACCAAGTACGCCGCGTCGATGTTCGGCTCCGACCGCGACACGATCGACGACGCCTACCCGGGCGACATCATCGGTCTCGTCAACGCCGGCGACCTTCGCATCGGATCGAGCCTCTACGAGGCAGAACCGGTCAGCTTCCCGCCGATCGCGACTCTCGCACCGGAGCTGTTCGCCCGGGTCCGGGCCCGCGACACCGCCAACTACAAGCAGTTCCACCGCGGACTCGAGCAGATGGAGCAAGAGGGCGTGGTCCATGTGTTGCGTGATCCCCGGGGCGACCCGGAGCCGATCCTCGCCGCCGTGGGCCAGATGCAGTTCGAGGTGTTCACCCATCGGCTCGAGCACGAGTTCGGCGCCGCCGTCCAACTCACACCAACGGCGCACACCGTCGCGCGGCGCACCGATACGGCCACCGCGGAGCACCTGCGGAACTTCCGTGGTGTGCTCGTGCTCGTCCAGCGAGACGGCACGATGCTCGCGCTGTTCGAGAGCGCCTGGGTGCTCCAACGCGTCGAGGCCGATCACCCCGGCTGGCGCCTTGATCCCATCGTCATCGAGGCCGGCTAGTTCCGACGCGGGATCCCGCTGGGTATCGGTTTGCTAACCCGCAGGGCGCGACCAGTCACGGTTCACGTCGGCCGGCGGCATCACGAAGTCGCCGCGCGGCCGCCACCCGGAGGCACGCAGGTCCTCGTTCACGTGGGCCATGTTGAGCAGGTCCTCCTCGTAGGAGAACTTCCCGTTCCCCGCGTAGAGCAGGGTGGAGTAACCCGACTGGCGGTACTGCGATCCGTCGGCCCGGGCACCCGGGGTGATCTGGGTCCACTTGATGACCACGGTGTCCCCGTCGATCGCCGTGTACTCCACCGGGAACGTCCAGTCCTCGAGTCCGCGCATCGATTCGTCGAGGAACGCCCGCAACGCCGCGATGCCCTCGACCCGTCCCCACGCCGGGTCGATGTAGACGCAGTCGTCGGTGAAGAACTCGGCGATGCCGCCCCATCCCTGCTCCTCACCGGCGTCGATCCGCCGGCGCAGGTCGTGGTACCGCTCGAGGGTGGCTTCGATCTCGGCACGGGGATAGGACACGGAGCACTCCTTGGCTGGGGCGGTCAGAACAGGCGCAGACGGGGATTGTCGTGCGTGCGCAGGTCGTCGAGATCGATCTCGACGCATTCGATGTTGCGGCTCTCGGCGTAGACCCGGGCCTGGGGCTTGATCCGCGTGGCCACGAACATCCCGAGCGTGGGCGCGAGCCGGGTATCGAGGTCGAGCCGCTCCTGATAGCGGATGAGCTGGTCGACCCCGGCGATCTCGCCGATCCGCTTGACCTCGACGGCGACGGCCCGCCCGTCGCCATCGCGACACAGGAAGTCGATCGGTCCGATGTCGGTCGGGTATTCGCGGCGCACGAGGGTGAGATCGGGTCGCAGTGCGGCGACCCGCATCTCGATCAGTGCCTGCAGTTCGGCCTCCTCACCGTCCTTTTCGAGCCCGGGATCGACGCCGAGGTCCATCGAGTGGTCGTGGAGGATCTCGTGCAGTTCGACGACGAGCCGCTCACCCTTCGGGCTCTCGGCCGTGATGGTCGTCTCGGTGGCGCGGATCGTGCACGGCGGACTCATCCAGTTGAGCGGCTTGTAGGCCCGGGCGTCGGAATGGATCGCCAGCGAACCGTCGGCCTTCCACACGATCAGTCGGGTGGCCTCGGCCAGCCGGGCACCCAGCCGGCCTTCGTAGGTGACCGAACAACGGGCCACGATGAGTCGCACGCAGGGATGTTCGCGCAGATGTTCGGGGGCCGGGAACCGAGCGGCCGCTCCGGGCGTCGAAGGTGCGACCAAGGGGGAAACCATGCGTAGGTGGATCGGAATCGGCATCGTGGTGTTGCTCGGCGCGGGCGGGATCGTCGCGTTGTTCTCCAACGGCCGAGCAGAAGAAAGTGGGAAGGCCTCGAGCGCCGCCACCGCGGCCGACCCGGCCGCGGTGCGCGGGGCGTTTGCGGTCGGCAAGCAGGACGCGACGACATCCGGCAGCGGCGACACCGCGTCGACGACGACACCGGCCGGCAGTGAGGTCGCGCCGGTACCGGTGCCGGTCGGTGGCGCGACCGTTCCGAAGATCGGCACGCCGGTCGTGAAGCACGCGACCCTCGACCTCGCGGTGCGGCGCAACCACCTGAAGTCGGCGTTCGCGTCGGCCAACGGCATCGCGGGATTTCTCGGCGGCTTCGTGGCGTCGAGCGAGGAGTCACGCGGGCTGGCCACCGTGACGCTGCGGGTGCCCGCCGACCGGTTCGAGGAGGCCATGCGGCAGCTGAGTGGGCTCGGGCGGGTCACGAACCGCAGCGAACGCGGCGACGATGTGAGCTCCACCTTCTCCGATCTCGACGCCCGGCTGCGCAACCTCTCCGCACAGGAGGGCGTGCTCCAGGACCTTATGCGCCAGGCGAAGAACATCCCCGACACGATCGCCGTGCAGCAGCAACTGTCGGCGGTGCGTGAGCAGATCGAGCAACTCACCGGCCAGCGCAACCTCCTCGACGATCAGGCCACCTATGGCACGATCACCGTCGCGATGCATGGCGGCGCGGCGGTGCCGGTGCAGGCGGCGACGCGTGGCACCGTCGCCCAGGCCTGGCACGACGCGGTCGGCGTGACCCTGGCGATCTTCGCCGGGACGATCGTGGTGCTCGGTGCGGCTGTTCCCCTCGGGTTGCTCGCGCTGGTCGGGTTCGCCGGGTGGTCGCTGGTGCGCCGACGCCGGCGGCGCATCGACGTGACCCCGGCGGGAATCTGAGCGCGGTGGCTCGATATCCTCGACCGGTGACGTTCTACGACCAGGTGTTGCGGGAGCTCATCGTCGCCTTCGGTGGCGCGCTGCTCGTGGCGAACTGTCTGGCCCTGGTGCGTCGTCGTCGCGACGGTCGGGTGCGGGCGACCGTGGCCGGTTCCCGCAGCGCGAAGTCGAAGGGCGCGAGCCGGGTGATGACCACCGGCCAGACCACGCGTGGTGAGTTGGTCCAAGCCCCGGTCGCGCGATCGGTCGCGTTCGCCGTGCTGGGCTTCGTGATGATGATCGCCGGGATCGCATCACTCACGGCCTGACCGCGTCACCGCTGCCGAAGGGAGCGCCATGATCGTCTCGGTGAACATCGCCGACGTCGGACCGAGAGCGGCACTGGGTCTGCTCGTTCGCCCACCGCGACCGTCGGCCGTCGCCGGGTTGCGCCACGTCGACGTCGGCGTGGCGGCGCCGCTGAGTGGATCGCTGCGCAAGTCGCCCTCACCCGGTCGGATCGGACTCGTCGGGTTCTGGGACGACGAAGCGAGCTTCGATGCGTTCGTCGCTCACGACGCACGGCTCGCCGCGTTTGCCGGTGGCTTCGCGGCCCGCCTGGTGCCGTTGCGCGCCCACGGGAGTTGGCCCGGCCTCGACGCCGACGTCCCGAAGGGCCGCGCGACGACCGAACCCGGTCCGGTGGTGGTGCTCACACTCGGTCGGTTCCGGCTCAGTCAGGCCCCGCGTTTCTTCCGCACGAGCGCCCGGGCCGAGGCCGCGGTGGCCGGCGCGCCGGGCCTCGTCTGGGCGACCGGCCTGGCCCGTCCTCCATTCGTCGCCACGTGTTCGCTGTGGGAATCGGCCGACGCGGCCGCGGCCTACGCGTACGGCACCGCGCCCGCGCCCCACGCCGACGCGATCCGGGCCGGCAACGCCGAGCCGTTCCACCAGCGAGAGGCGTTCATCCGGTTCCGACCGTTGGCGGTGTCCGGCGCGTTGACCGGCAAGAACCCGCTGGCCGCGGCGCAGGTGGCCCGCCTCGCGGACCCGGTGCGCTGAGCGGACCCACGCCACATTGGTTCGGGGTCGGGTCAGGGGTTTGCGCCAGGTCGCTTTGGTGACCCCGATGGGAGCGAACCCGAGGACTCGAACGGCTGGAGCGGGTGACGAGAATCGAACTCGCGTTCTCAGCTTGGGAATCGGAACCTCTGGATTTCTGCGAACGCTGACGGACTGTTTTCCCAGGTCGGAGCCCATCTCCGAATAGGGGCGGACACACCCGAACGGCAGCGTCCGCGCGATGGACGCGCGATGGAAAACGCGCGGTCATCAACCCGGACCGGCCGTCCGGCGCGGTTTCATGCCAGGTTTGCTGTTACCCGAGGGCCGGCTGCGGTGTCTTCACTAGGTGGGGCAATGCACGTGAGGGAATCTTGTGGAGACACTGAGCGGATTGTCGGTGAGATCTACCCGGCGCTCCGGCGGTTTGCCGCGGTCGTGGCACCGTTGGAGTCTGAACCGGACGATCTGGTCCAGGAGGCACTCGCAGCAACACTCGCACGATCTGGGCTCGGCGAGTTGGACGACCCTCTGGCGTATTTGCGCGTTGTGATTCTGCGACTCGCGTCGAATGAGCGGCGTCGTCTCGGCCGCAAGCGCCGTGCCTTGCAACGATCCGAAAACCCCGCCACAGCAACCGACGCGTTGTATCCCTCGGATGTTGCGGTGCTGGTGAATGTGAGCGCCGAAGACCGGGCCCTACTGTGGCTCACCGTCGTGGAGGGCAGATCGATCGCAGAAGTGGCCGCGTTCTTCGACCGGCCGGTATCGGCCCTGAAGATGCGACGACACCGGGCGCTCCGCAAGCTCCGCAGGCTGATCGAGGAGGAACACGATGAATGATGTCTCCGCCACGTTCGAACGCCTCGCGGCGCGTGGTCACGCCCGCGGCGCGGACGCGGTGCTCCGAGCCGCCCTTGAACAGCAACCCGCACGCCTGAGTGACCGGCCCAACGGGTCGAGGTATCGAAACCGAGTCCGACGGAATAGCTTCCTCGCGGGCGCGGCGTTGGTGGCGGCTGTCGTCATCGTCGTCGCCGTGGTTCGGGCCGGTCAGGGCGCAAGCCCTCCGCAGGAGACCGCCGCCGCCGCCGCACTCGAACACCGCTTCTCACTCCGGCCGATTGTGAAGGTCCGCCCGCTGCCCTGTGATGACGGAACCATCCCAGGAGCGGGCGGCGCGGTCGGTTGCTACGTCCTCGGACCGGTGATCGCCACGGCGGGTGACGTCGAGTCGGCAACCGCGGTGCCCGAGACGCTGAAACCCTGGGACGTCAAGGTCGTGTTGAAGCCTGACGCGGCGGACCGTGTCCGAGCCGCTTCGGGCCAGAGCCATGACGGCGTCGCTGCGATGATCAGCGGGAGTGTTCGCGCCACCTTGGTCGGGAAGGAGTTTGTCGCCGACGGATCGATGACCCTGCGGGATCCATCGTTCGCGTGGCCCGTTGCACCGTTCTTGGCAGACTTCGTGAGTGGGCGTCTCGGCAGTCCAGGCGTGCCATACCCAACCAAGGGCCGTTCAACGCGAAGTGGGCGCGGACCGAACGAACCGAACTATTTTCACGAACCGGACTACCTGGTCCTTGTCGACGAATCCTTGGCTCCGATTGGGTACATGCCCAACTGGGATGGACTCATCTACGAGATGGCCGGTACCAACAATCTGACGTGTGCACCACCAGGTCCTTCGGTGCTCTGCGATCACATGCAACAGCCGCCGAACGAATCGAGCCCGGAGCCGGTCTACGGCCCCGACCTGTTCACCGTGATCGGTCACCGCTACCCCAACGTCCGTCCGGGCTTCACGCCGCTTGGGAGCGTGCCGCCCCATTTTGGAGGCGGGCCGCCACCGACTCCGATCCCGACGACGACTCCGCTATGCCCGCCTGGCCAGGAGTACGGGACGACGAACGGCGTCGCCGGCTGCGGCGTACCCAGTCCGCCCGCGAGCCGCTGACGGCAGTGCTTCGCAGACCTCGCAGGCACTACAGCCCGCGGCGGTCGATTCACCAAGGGGATTGTCCGCCGCGGTGCGGTGGTCCGGTGCATGACCCGGTCCGGTCTCAACCAATCGCGGCACGTTGACCCGCCGCGCCCGTCAGCTGCTCGACATGAGGCCTAGATCTATCCGCCCGTCCTTCGCGAACGGAACCGCATCACGGCCGAGACCAAAGCCTTGCCCGTACACCTCGGCCACGAGTTCAAACGCATCACGTCCCGCGTCTCCGGTTCCTTGAAGCTCAAGCGAAAGATCCGCCACGCGCGCACGTTGAACCTCGGTGGCGAACGGTGGCCCGATCCCAACTGTTTCTCTCAGCTCTACCGGTACCCGATCCAGAAGATGAAGCCACTGAACCCGTAGTTGCCAGCCAGCCGGAGCGGTCCGCTGCCCGACGAAGTCGTAGGCGAAGCGCAGCACCTCCGTGGTGAACTCGACGAGCACGTACGGGTTGACGATGAGACGATCAAGACTGTCCCACGTGCCATCTGTGTGCTGTGCCCATCCGAAGAACCCGGGATACGTGGACCCTGCGGCCGTGACCTCTCCAGACCTACCGACGACAACAGCGGCGCGCTGGCTGTTCGCCACGAGTCTGTTGCCAGCCGGAGTGAGCGGAGACCACTCCAGTCCAAGATTGAAACCCTTCGGCCGCACTCCCCGCCAGGCGCGAGCATCCGAGCAGAACTTCCCGAAGAAGTCGTCGATTATCGCAAGGGGCGCTTCGCCAACTATCTGCACAATGAAGACGGCCCATCGGTCCCAATCGTCGAGTTCATCGATGACGACGTGGTGAGCGTCCATCTCGTCGGTCACTGAGGGCGCGGGTTCCGCGGTCGGTAAACGGTTCGCTGGGCGCGCCCCGATGGAGACGAGCTGCTGGAGCCGTGCCGGACGCTCCCAATGGGTGTCGGCACCAGATCGAGTTGGCCAGCCGATCGCATGAGGCAAGTCGCGTTCCTGATCCATCGCTGCAACACGGTCGACGATGAACGGGCCCTCGTCGCGACCCTGCGCCTCCACGTTGATCGCCACAACGTCGCGCGTCGCGGTGGCGTTCCGGTAGCGACGGATCTCGAAGTCCTTCACGAGCGGATGGACATGCTCTCGGATCCGCTTCTCGTATGCATCGTCATCGACCGAAGACGGATCAGTTCCACAAACTGCGCTCGCTACCTCCTGGCGAGTCGTCGGTTCGGCTGCGGTCCGGATGCCCAGCACGATGACGCCGCCTCGTGCGTTTGCGAATGCAGCGACATCGGCAACCAGATCGCGCCCTCCCTTCGCGACGCCGAGGTCGTAGGCCTTCTCCTTGAACTCGATCTGCTGGCCCTCGGGGGTCCCGATCAGGCGATCGAACTCGCCCTTTGCCAGTGCTTCCAACACCTCGACCCTTGATGTCACTGCCATAGCGTCATCACCGAACCGCGATGCATTGTGCTGGAACGGCCGACCAAGCAGCTTCATCCGCCCCGAAAGCCGGCGGCTTGCGGCGCGGACGCCCGGTCAAGAGTACGGGCCTAGGAAGCGCTCGCCGTTGAAGTGGATGAGGTGCGTCGGGGATTCCGCGACCCAGACTTCCGTCTCCCACGAGATGTCGCCGACGTACTTGCCGAGCGACCGACGATCGAGGAACGCTGTGACGAAGACCAGCCCGATGGTCGCGTCGTCAAACAGAGCGTGCAGCTCCTCGTGTCGCTTGGCGTCGACAGGCCCATGGCTCGTGACCGCCTCGATGAGGACGAGCCAGTCGCGGTCGACGTAGTGCACGATCAGGTCAGGCATCTTGCCGTGTTCCTCGATCGTGACGCCGAGACTCGCCAGGCTGGCGTCGTCGAACACTGCGAGCTTCTCGTCGGCGTCGCCGATATAGAGCACCCTTCCGCCCGGCGTAAACCTCGGGCAGAACTCCTGCACGAGCGCGGCGATGAGGACGTTCTGTCCACCCGGCGAGAGTGTGATCTCAGCGCCGTCGGGCAGGACCACAGGGATCCGCTGGAGGTGCCGCTCCTTCTCCCAGCGTTCGGTCAGAGCCTCGACGCGGAGCCTGTAGCGGGTCAGCTCGAGCACCCACTCCGCGGACCCGTAGGTCCGCAAGAGACCGAGAGCGATCCCGGTGATTTGGTATGTGGTCTTCGCGCTGTTCACGGCCCTGGCGGGATCGTCCGGGTTCCGCAGTATCAGCCCGGCAGCCTGGAACTGGTGGACCGATTGCCGGCGGACCGTCTCGCGAGTGTTCGGGGCGTAGCGCTTGTCGTAGTGCACCGCCATGAAGTCCATCATTGGCGTAATGCCGCGCAGCGGCGCGGTGGCCTCGGACCATGCCTGGGCCGGTGTCAGATCGAGGAGTGCCAGCAGCGTCAGGCCGGAGCGCTCGTTGAGCTGCGCCCTGGGGAAGCCGAGCTGGGTCAGGACGTCGATTGCCTCGTCGGTGTTCGCCACGAATCAGACGCCGACCAGCTCGGGCACGCACCCGTCGACGAGTGCGTCGATGACGCCCTGTTCGTGTGATGCCGACCGAGCGGCGGCACCAAGGGCGACGAGCTGATCGGGGGACGGGTATCGAAGCGCTCTGAGGTCCGTCGCGTTGACCTGCGTGTGTCCGTTGAACTGTCGGAAGAAGACGTCGACGATCGTTGAGTTCAGGTACGTGGCCAGTCCCCACGCGAGATGGAGCGGCAACCCTCCTTTCCGTCGGTGGAAGACATTGACATGGTTCTCAATCGCGACGACCTCAGTGGCGAGGTCGTCGTCTTGGAGCACCGTGGCGACGATTCGGCGACGTTCCTCCTTCGCCGAGAAACGTTTTACCAATACGTAGTTGCCGTTCGGAAGCAACAGCGACCGCGTCTCCTCGCATGCTGTGATCGCGTTCGGCTTCTTCGCACCTGGTACCGGCCAGCGGACCCTTCCTTCCCTGAGATGCAGGGGGTAGAGGAGCGGCACGGTGTTCGGACCCGGATCCATACGCAGGTGGTCGCGCGCTCGGAAGTCGACGACACGCCCCGTGGAGGCAGCGACGTCCAGCTGCACCAATGTGCTCGCAAGGCTGCTGACTCGCGTGGGCACGGTGCTGTGCGCCTCGTCGGTGACGACATGCACGAACGAGTTCGCGTCGGCCGGATGCACCACGGTAACGAACGGCACGATGCGCTCGCGCACCAGATCGTCACCGTCGCCAGTGCTTGATGCGATTATCACGTCCCCTTGATCACAACCCTTCACGAGGTGAATCACGACGTTCTCTTGGAGGACTTCAGCGTCACGGAAGGCTCGGTCGCGAGCCTCAAACACGTGGATGCGGCGTAACGACGCGTTTTGGAACAGCTCACGTCGGAACGCCTTGAAGTAGGGGCCGTTGCAGAAGCTGCGCGGCGTGATCGCGACCAGCTGGCCACCAGGAACGAGCATGCGAAGAGACAACGCGACGAACGCCGCGTAGAGGTTTGTCGTCTCGATCCCGACCCTCGACAAGAGGCGCCGTTCTCTCGACCCGGAGTTCAACTTCCGGTACGGAGGGTTGAGGATGGCAAGGTCGAACGGCGCCGATACCTCGTCGAACAGTCCATGCCCAACTTGATCGCAGCCCCACTCGATGAAGTCAGTGACTAGGGCCTCGGCTGAGAAGTCGGCCAGCACGGATCCGCACTCGGCAAGGGTTTCCTTGAGCAGCGGGATGATGTCCTCGTCGACTTCGACGGCAGTCGCTTCGATGTGCGTCTGCCATCCCTCTGTGGTGGCGCGGGCGATCGTTGCGGCAGTAAGGGACCCGACGCCGGCACCCGCATCCAGTAGCCGAGTAGGACCTGAACAGGAATCGAACATGCTCGCCAAGAGCGCGGCAACCGGCGCGGGTGTGAAGAACTGGCCGAAATCGGCGCGGCGCGACGCCACCAACTCGGACGAAGCCCGGACCCGCCGAGCTTCCGTTCGCTCCACAAGCCCGGGGCGTTCCCGACCCGCCTCTCTCGACATGGCCACAGTCTGCACCGCGGGTGCGACAGGCACGCGGCTCGGACGCTCCCGACTGAGCACCTACCCTCAAGCCAGCCCCTGGACTCGTCGATCCAGAGGCTTGGCACCTTCCCTTGCAGGGGAGCGGAGGTCGCGTGCGGATCGAAAAGCTCATATGGGAGAACTACCGTCGGCTCCCCGACGCGGTCATCGATGTTCGGGACCACTTGGTACTTGTCGGCCCAAACGACTCGGGGAAGTCGAGCGTTCTGCGGGCCGTTCAGATCTGCCTTGGTATGCCCGGCCCTCAGCTAGGAACGGCTCTCGAGCTTCGAGACTTCACCGATCCTTCGAAGCCGTTGAAGCTCGGGGTGAGGCTCACCGACCTTGACCAAAATGAGCGGGCAGCCTTTCCCGACGAGGTCGTCCCGGGACCGCCCCCGCTGTTACGCGTTGTCGTCGATGCGGAGATCGATCCGGACGATGGCGAGACCGTGACGCTTCGTCGAGGCTTCCCGGACTCGGGCCACAGTCGCCCGCCCTCGCGCGCTCAGCTTGCCGAGTTTCGATGGGCGTACATTCCCGCGACTCGGTCTCTCTTTCGCGAGCTCGGTACGACGAGTGGCAGCGTCGTCCAGACATTGCTCGCCGGTCTCGACCTCAGCGCAGATGAAGCAGCGCTGAACGCGGCGATCGTCGCCATGACGAACGCGTTGGACGCCTCGGGAGCTCTCGGCGAATTTCGCCAAGAGATCTCGGAAGTCCTCTCCGACGCTCTGCCCAACGAGGTCACAGTCGAGGATGTAGGGCTGAAGAGCGCAGCCGAGATGCAGAAGGATCCGCTCACTGGTGTGACCGTCACGGTGCGTGATGGCGACCACATGGCGCCGCTCGCCGAGCAGAGTGACGGGATTCGAGCGTTGACCGCTCTTGCGCTGTTAACGATGTCGAAGAAGACAGCCCAGATCGTGGGTATCGACGAACCCGAAACTCATCTACATCCGTCGGCGCAACGCTCTGTCGCGGCGACTCTTCGTTCCGCGCAAGGTCAGCGGCTCATCGCGACGCACTCACCGGCGATCGTCAGCCAGATGCACCCAAGTGAAATCGTCGCGTTCGGCGCCGATCGCCGCCCACGGCAGCTCCGTGCTGACGCACCAATTGGTCAGGCAGAACGTGCGACTCGGCATTGGAGCAATCGCCTTATCGAGCCCCTGACCGCGCGGCATCTCCTGCTCGTCGAGGGACCGTCCGACCGGATCCTCGTGGCGAGTGTCGCGAGCATGCTCGACATCGACCTCGACCGGCGCGGTGTCGCGATCTTCGAGCTTGACTCGTGCGACTTCTTCTCGACGGCCTACGAACTGTTCGGACCTGAAGGCTTCGACCTGCCGCTCTCGGGTCTCGTCGACGAGGACGCGTGCGAGGCGTGGGCCGAGATCCTTGGATGCGATGAGAGCGAGCTCGAAGGCCGAAGCATGTTCGTGTGCCGAGCCGACCTCGAGGATGAGTACGTGCGTGCCCTTGGTCGCGAGATCACTGTCGCGGCTCTGCTCGCCTCGCCGCAGATCAGCGAAGCCGCGCTACTTCAGGGGTGTGGTGTGACAAGTCTCGGCGACATCACGGAAGAGATGCTTGCCACTTACTGCCGTCACAAGCGACGCAAGGTGCGAGCCGCCCTGGCCATCACCACGGCGTTGACACCGGACCTTGGCGCTCTGATCTCGCCCGTCGCTGCCTTGATCCAGTCGGCAGACGCGACATGACCGAACCAGACGCGGCATCAGAGTTCGCGGCTTGTGGCATCCGCGACATCTTGTTGCTCGCACCCGCCGGTTGCGGCAAGACAGAGGCACTCGCGCTTCGCGCACGTACGTTGGCGACGAACGGCTTGGTCGAATCGCCGCGCAAGCAGTTGGCGATCACCTTCTCGAACCGGGCAAAAGCCAACCTCGCTGCGAGGTTCCGCACGAGAGTCGGTATCGGTTGGGCTGGTCACGTGACGCTGTGCAACTTCCATGGTCTGGCTGCTCGCGTGCTGCGTGCTCATGGCGAACTCATCGGAATCGGACTCGACGTCGGCTTCCCGGAGCGAGGATGGCGTGCGCGGACGATGAACGAATGTGGCGTGACATGGGAAACGAGCGGTCTCGTCGATGCTGTTCTCCGCACCGCCAAACAAGATCTCGCTGACGACGACGAGGTGCTGGAACGACTCCGCGCGAGCGGCAACGATTCGACCCTCCAGTTCGAGCTTCGGCTACGAGAGGAGAACCGTCTCGACTACGACGACCTGATCCGTCTCGCTCGAAGGGTCCTGGCGCTCGAACCTGTCGCCGAGCTCTATCGCAACCATTTTGCCGCGCTGTTGGTCGATGAGGTCCAAGACCTGACCCTTGCCCAGCTGGATCTCGTCACGAAGATCGGTGCCGGCAAGACCGCCTATGCCGGTGACCCAGCGCAGGGCATCTATGGATTCGCGGGCGCACAACCGGACGAAGTATTCGCCGCAATCGACGCTATGCATCCGCGTCCTTACAAGCTCTCGCGTTCGTACCGTTCGAGCCCGGCTGTGCTCAACGCGGTCAACCGGCTGGCCGCGCACATGGAGATGGCCCAGCTCGAATGTGCTGAGCCCGACGAGTGGCCCGACGGTGGCACGGTAGCGCTCGTCCATCGCAACGATGTCGACGCTGAAGCTGGAGCGCTCTTGGAGATCATTGCGCGTCTCGTCCAGGACCCGGAGGTCTCGGTTGGTGTCATCGTCCGGCGAGGATCCCGCGCCGAAGTGTTCAAGTCTTCGGCGTCAGCGGGGGGCGTCGACTTCGATGACTGGACCTCACCAACGCATCTCGGGCGTGTCGTCGAACTGTTGCGTTCGAACGCCGGTACAGCATCGAAAGCCTCCTCTGATCCGTCCGAGCAACTGGAGAGCCTTGAGGAACTGTGTCGCTCAGCACTCGAATCAAGCGACGTCGATGGCCTCGACGAGGTAGCAGGCGCTTGCGAGGCGCTCGGAGAGTTGATCGCACACGGGCGGACTCTGCGCGGAGCGGTGGGTACATGCCGAAAAGCGCCGCCGTTGGATCGACCCGTCGCGCCCGGGATTCACCTGCTCAACGGTCACATCGGCAAAGGTCAAGAGTTCGACTGGGTGGTCGTGATGGGTCTCGAAGCAGGTCACATCCCCGACTTTCGCGCGAAGACGGAGGCAGACACACGAGAAGAACTCAGAGTGCTGCATGTCTGCGCGTCACGGGCTCGCCACGGGCTCATCCTGACGATGGTTGACGAGGTGTCGACGCGCTACGGCTCGAAGGCCACTGAACCGTGCCCCTGGCTCGAGGTGGTCTCGCCGGCGCTTACCCAGGAGTGGTGACACCATCGCCGCTTGCGTGCACAACCCAACCGTGGGCCAGCGAGGCGGAGAACCTGGAGCGGCGTGGGATGTTCCTGCGGTTCGCGGAGCGACCCGATGTGAGGTCACATTTCGATGCCGTAGTCGCGGTCGACGCCATGGTCGCGTTCGATTGTCCTGTGGGGCTCTGGTTTGCGGACGAGTTCGCTGATGCTTTCAAGGCCTGGGAGTTGGCACCCGAACTGGTAGACGCTGCTGGCGAGCCATTCGGCTTCGCTCGTCGCGAGCGCGGTGCGGACGGCGTCGATGGGTTCGGGACGGTCGTCGATGCCGTGATGGTCGAGGTCTTTCTCGTCGCCGATCGCGTAGAGATGGTTTTCGTGGCGGCCGCGGGTGAGGGCGGTGTAGCCGGCTTCGGCGTGGGTTTGGTCGTCGACGAGGACGAACGCCCGGTCGCAGGTGAGACCTTGCGACTTGTGGATCGTCATCGCGTATCCATGATCGAGATTGCCGACAGCCAGGTAGGCGGCGGGAACCGGGCGGGTTCGGGACTCGTGGTCGAACTGGGCCTCGATCGAACCCGCCGTCGGGTCGAGGTTGGTGATCGTTCCGCGGTCACCGTTGACGAGGCCGTGTTTGCGGTCGTTGCGGAGCGTGATGATTCGGTCACCGGTGGCGAACTCGCGGCCGTTGTTCGTCTCGATTCGCGGGCCAGTCCGTTCGCCGAGCGTGTCGCGTAGGACGAGGACGCGTTGGTTGAGGTCGGCGACATCGGCGCGGCGACGGGCGAGCATGATCGTGTCGTCACCGCGGGCGGTTGCGTGATGCCAGTCGACGATCATCTGGTCGCGGACCTCGGTCGAGGTCGCACCTTCGCTGACGCGTCCGTGGCCGGCGAGTCGATCCAGGGCACGGTCGACGTGACCGGCGCGGAGTTCGGCGAGAGCTTCGCGTTCGATCGGGTCAGTCTGGCGTCGGTTCGCGACCAGCAGCGTCGTACCGAGGCGCTGGCCGAGGGCGGCGAACGCGCCACCGGCTTCGATCTCGGTGAGTTGTCTTGGGTCACCGACGAGGACGACTTTCGCGCCTGCGTGTTCGGCGTGGTCGAGCAGACGGGCGAGTTTGCGGGTCCCGACCATCGCGGCTTCGTCCACGACTACCACCGTCTGAGGGGACAGTCCGGGCCGGTCGGGCCGGTCGAGTTCGGTGAGCAGCGCATCGAGAGTCGCGGACCGGATTCCCGTATCGGTCTGGAGCTGGCGTGCGGCGCGTGCGGCGAGCGCGCAGCCGATGACGGTCGAGCCGTCTCGGGTCCACGTGTCGTTGGCCGCGGCGAGCGCGAAGGTCTTGCCGGATCCGGCGGCGCCGACCACGACCCGTACCCCTCCGCGGCGGGTCACGGCGCGGACCATCCGGACTTGTTCGGCGGTGAGGCTCGGATAGTCGGCGAGGACCTCATCCACGTTGAGTATCGAGGTGAGTGGAGCGCGTCGGCGGGCGACGGCGTGTTCGACCATCCTGGTTTCGATCTCCAATAGTTCGACCGTCGAGAACACCGGCCCATACCGGCCGTCACCCAACTGGACGACGTCAGGGCGGTTGAGGAACCGGTCGGCGAGTGTTTCGAGGACGTCGACGTGGACACCGCGGCGGGCGTGTCCGGCGAGTGCCTGGAGGACATGCCGTTGGTCGAACGACGACCGCAGGTCGGTCAGCTCGCGGCCCAGACCCCCCAGCACCAGATCAGCCCGTGCGGACTCAGTCGACGGCCGTAAAGACGCGGGCTCAGACGAGCGGGGAGAGCCTTGCGACTGGGCGAGGCCCGCAGGCTGGAACAGATCTGGCGGCGCGAGTGCAGCCTCCGACCATGCGCCGATCTCTGCGGGCCCCCACCCAAACCCCTCCGCACGCTCCGCCCACCCGGCGAGCAGATCGGGGACGCTCAGCTCTGCGTTCTTCGCCGGCCGGGTCGCCAGCGTCGCGGTCTGATACTCGCCTGGTGTCGCGTCCCGGCCCGCGGCGGCGACGATCTCGGCACGGCGTTGCGAGAACCCGGCACACAACTCGGCCGGCACGCCGACGAGTTCGGCGGCGCCTTTGGCGACGGGTCCCCATTCGATGGACAGACGCTCGGTCAGACCCGCGCGAAGCTGCGATTGATACAAGAACCCCGCGGTGCGAGCCTGCGCGTAGAGGTGGCGGCCGTCGAGCGCGGACCACCGCCCGTCCGGTCCTTCGGTCGCGTTCGCGACGACCACATGGGTATGGAGTTGCGGGTCGCCCGCGCGGCTCGACCGGTGCCGGAACGCGCCACCCACCAGACCCGACCCGCCGAGCACCTCCGCGCCTTGGGGACCACGACGCACGAACACCGCCTCGCGCTCCAGGTAGGCGAGCGCAGCACCGGTCGCCTCCTCGTGGGCGGCGACGATCTCGCGTGCGACATCAGGACCGGTGAGCGCCCACGCGACCGACACCGACTTCGGCGCCGAGAACGTCAAATCGAACGCCGGCACCCGACGAGCCACCGCACCCAACGGTTCGCTCGAGACCGGATCGACGCCGGACACGAGCGCGACGAACGCCTCGTCACCCACCCGACCCTCGAGGCCGAGCCGTTCGGCTCCAGCGCCGATCCAATAGCCCGGCACCTCGCCCGCATCCAGGTAGTAGTCCTGCGCGGCATGCGCGACCACCGAGAGGTAGTAGCCCTCCTGCCCGGGGGGCAGTTTTCCAATAGAGAGCACACCCCCTCTATGCGCATTCTCCCGCCGAAACGCGACCTGTCCCGCACTTCAGTGCAAATGTGTGGACCCTTAGCGCGGTCGTGAGCCGCGTGACGGTCAGAGTGGTCGTCTCGGTTTCGACACTGTGCGGAGGGACGCGACTCAACTGCGACGACGGCCGAAGTGACGTAGGCGCGCGAAGGCTGAAGAGATCGACGCTCGTGCCGAATCACGGGCCCCTACTTCACGCTCTCGGCTCCTCCCGGTGACGGCGTCGGTCGGGCATGCTCGGCCGGTCGTGGCGTCTACGAAGTCGTCGAGCGTCAGAGGTTCCGGTCGTTCCCCGGCTCAGCGGACAGCCTGGGCGCGAAGGAGGGCGAGGTTCGCGGTGAGTAGCTGGGCCACGGGTTCGGAGAGTTCACCGGTCCATCCGCTGATGGCAACGACACGTTGCTGGCCGCTCGTCTCAAGGATGCCCGCGTAGTACGGCAAGGAGACGGGCGAGGTCTGATCGACGCTCAGGGACGAGCACGGTGTCGGAACACCACACTGAGCGAGATTGGCCGCGTGACGCTGGATCGCGGATGCGGACGTGACGCGGCTGTAGTCCTGAACCGCTTTTCTCAATGACGCATGGAGCTTCGTGTCCCGGATGGCGGGACGGAGTGACACGCCCTGGTCGGTCCGGACTTGCTCCCACGTCCCCGGGACGCGTCCGAGGAATGTCCCGCCCAGCGCCTCGTAGAGGTTGTCGATCGTCGACGACCGCCGCCGAGTCCGGAGCCGCTTGACCCCCGGCTGTGCGACGGTCAGCCGGACGCAGTACGCGGGTAGCCACACGGGAGAGAGCCAGAGCAGCTGCTCAAGAGTTCGCAAGCCCAGCCGACCCTTTCCTGACGAACGGATCAACTTCTCGGCCTCTGCCGGCGAGGACCGGAAGGCGTAACCCCAGCCGAGTGTGGCGTTCGTCGTCTCCGAGGGGACGCTGAGTTCTCCGACGGCGTTGTCTCCGAGGTGCCGGCGTAGATCGTCGGGGCCCCGGAGGTCGATGCCGAGGTCGGCTGCCGTGCGATCGGCGCCTGATCGGGATCCCGCCAAGCTGACGATGATGCCTTTGCTCAGGCCGAGATCGCTGATCACATAGTGGAGCTTCGAGACGACGTCCTTCTCGATCGGCTGTTGCCAGGCTTTGCACTCGACCGCGACGCGGTAGGTGGTGAGCGCGTCTGACTTCTCGGCGAGGACGTCGATTTCATGTCGTCCGCCGGATCGACCTTCGAGGATCTCGTTGCACCGCGTCGTATAACCGTTCGTTGCGAAGAACGCGGCGACGCGTTGCTCGAGCTGCCTGCCCATCTCATGTGACGAAGCCACAACCTCAACGGTACCGGTACACACCTCTGTGCCCGGTCACCCCAGATGGCAGCGTGGCGACGCTGTCACCCTGCCGACGTCACGCAGACTTCGATCCGGCGTCTGCTGTCGTCGCGAGCCGACTCATGTTCCGGGCGTGGCAGCTGCGCATCTCAACGCGGTAAGGCCACCGGTGCAGACAGTTGGTGCAGACAGTCGGTGCAGACGCCCAGGCTGGGTCGTGGCCCTTCTCGCCGAGTCAATACGAACGCGTCGGCGTCGATTGACACCGCCGCGTCAAGCTTTCGTCGGCACGTAGCGTCTCGTTTCGCCTCTCAAGTGCGCATAGGTAGGAACATGACCACGACGCACGGACACGACCGAAACGGAGAGGCGGCAAGAGCCGTCCAGCCACTCCTGTTGACGATTCCGGAAGCGGCCGCCGCGCTTGCGATCGGACGTACGACCGTCTACGAGCTGATCGCGAGCGGGAACCTGGACGTCGTGCATATCGGCCGATCCGCTCGGGTTCCAGTCGCCGCAGTCAGCGACTTCGTGGCGGCGAAGCGAGTTCGCGGGTGAGCGGATACCTTCACGACGCGCGTTGGCGCCTCGTCGTTCTGCGACCTCCCCACCGGATCACTCTCAACCTGGAGGCATCGTGGCGTCAGTGACCAAGCGTTCGACGGAAGCACGCGGCGATCGCTACGACGTTCGCTACCGCGGTCCCGACGGTCGGGTTCACACGAAGACCTTCCGCACCCGGCGTGACGCGGATCGCTTCGCGGTCACCATCGAGACCGACATGCTGCGGGGCACCTGGGTTCATCCTCACGCCGGACGGATCACCGTGGAGGAGTACGCGACCGCGTGGTTGGCGTCGAGACCGGGGCTGCGGATCCGCACCCGCGAGACCTACGAGGGCCAACTTCGCCGCCACGTGTTCCCGGTGCTCGGGCCTGTCTACCTGAACGCCCTGACCCCTCGATCAATCCGTGAGTGGCACAGCGCGCTCGTGAACGGCGACAGCATGAGCGCCAACACGGCGGCGAAGTGCTACCGAGTGCTCCGAACGATCCTTGGCACCGCCGTTCACGACGAGCTAATCATTTCCAACCCGTGCAAGCTTCCAGGCGCGGGCGTCGAGCGGGTGGCCGAACGGCCGACGGCCACCGTGGTCGAGGTGTTGCACGCGGCGGACTCGATGCCCGAGCACCTCCGACTCATTGTGTTGCTCGCTGGATTCTGCGGCCTGCGCGTCGGCGAGCTTCTCGGACTCGAGCGCCGGCACCTCAATCTGCTGCGCGGATCACTTACCGTCGAACAGCAAGAGCACCAGCTCAAGCACGGTGAGCTGATCGTCGGTCCGCCCAAGAGCGACGCGGGTCGACGGACGATTGCGCTTCCCCCGTTTCTCATGCCGGAGATCGAACAGCACTTGGACCAGTTCTCGCCGCGTGAGCCCGACGGTCGAGTGTTCCGAGGAGAACGCGGCGGCCCGTTGCGCCGGCACGTGCTGCAGAAGGCCTGGGCTCGGGCTCGAGCCCAGGCCGGGCTCCCGGAGGAGTTCCGGTTCCATGATCTGCGCCACACCGCGAACACGTTGGCCGCTTCGTCGGGCGCGAGCACGCGGGAGCTCATGCACCGGATGGGCCACGCGTCATCGCAGGCCGCGATCCGGTATCAGCACGCGACCGCTGATCGGGACGCCTTCATTGCCGGAGCCTTGGACGAGATGGTCGAGACGTCACGGCGAATCGCGCGCGAGGGACGCGCGATGGAAGCCGCGGAGGGGGTCGAGGGGGCCGCCAATTGCAACACGGCAGGCCGTGTGACCAGCGGTGATCGTGGAGCGGGTGACGAGAATCGAACTCGCGTTCTCAGCTTGGGAATCGGAATTTCTGGATCTCAGCGGACGCTGACGAACTGTTTTCCCAGGTCGGAACCCATCTCCGAATAGTGGCGAACAACCGCGAACGGTGGCGTCCGCGGGATATCCGCGGGATGATCCGAGTTGATCGCCCGTGCAGCCGCGTAAGCCCGGAGACATGCTGGCTGAGGAGCTGCGGGTGCGACTGAGCTTCGTCAATGTCGACGACAGCTTGGTGGTCGTGAATTACAGCGGTGAAATACAAGTTTGCTGCTAATTGTCGGCAGACTTGCAGTTGGCCTCCATGAATCTGCTAATACTAATCCTGATTGCATTAGCAGCAAACTTGGAGTTGTGATGAAACTGCCGCAAAAGCCCCCCGACTACCCGCAGACGATCCGTCGGCTGTCGGACGCGGGCGAGCTGGTCACAGTGATGATGAACAGCCACCCGGTCGACGGGAGAGGTCGTTATCTCCACTGGGACGACCTCAGGCGACGCACCCCTCCGGACGGCCTGACCCAAGAGCAGTGGTGGCTATCGATGGCCGTCGCGCGTCGGAACATCGCGCGCGTCCTGCCCCTGCGTACTTCGTCCGGCTCCGAGTTTCGATTCAGCAATGTCGACGCGGTGCAGGAACTCGTCCACCACATCGATCAGCAGGCGAGCGGGCAGATCCTCGCCGATGACGTGGTGACCAACCTGAAATCGAGTGATCGATACCTGGTCAGCTCGCTCGTCGAAGAAGCGATCACTTCGAGTCAACTCGAGGGAGCGAGTACTACGAGGCAGGTTGCGAAGGAGATGCTCCAGACGGGTCGCCCACCGAAAGACCGCAGCGAGCAGATGATCGCGAACAACTACAGCGCGATGCTCCTCGCAGAGGAGCTCGCCCGATCAGGCGCGCCGCTGACACCAACCGATGTGCTCGATCTGCACCGAGTCGTCACGGAAGGCGCACTCGACGATCCGCTTGACGCGGGTCGCCTACAGAACGCACACGAAGAGCGAATATCAGTGCGGTGGACCGACGACACCCTGCTGCACGTGCCTCCGCCCGCGACGGAACTCCAGCATCGCCTCGAGATGATGTGCGAGTTTGCGAATGGGACTCTGGGCGATGGCTTCCTGCATCCGGTCGTGCGAGCAATCGTCTTGCACTTCTGGCTGGCACACGACCATCCCTTTGTCGATGGGAACGGCAGAACCAGCAGAGCACTCTTCTACTGGTCGATGCAGCGGTCGGGCTATTGGTTGACCCAGTACCTGTCGATTTCCAGCATCCTCCGCAAGGCCCCAACCCAATACGCGAGGTCCTACCTCCTCGTCGAAACAGACGACTCCGACATCACATATTTCGTGCTCTATCAGTTAGGCGTAGTAGAGCGCGCGATCGAGAGCCTTAAGCAGTACCTCAGCCGAAAGATCGCTGAGACCCGCGAACTCGGTGTGCTGCTCCGCGGCGCATCGGAACTGAATCATCGCCAGCTCGCGATCCTGACCGATGCGATCAAGGACCCTTCGGATCCGTTCACGTTCGCCGCCCAGGCACGCCGACATCGAGTCACTCATCAGTCCGCCCGGACGGATCTGCTCAAGCTCGAAGAACTCGGCCTCATGGAGAGGAGCAAGAGGGGGAAGAAGTTCGTTTTCCGTGCCGTGGAGGATCTACCCGTGCGACTTCGAGACATGGCGAAATAGATCAGCGGGTGCCGGCGCGCTCGACGCGCGGGTGGACGGTCTCGGGGCCATTCGCGAGGCGGGCGAGCGCACACAGTGGGTCTCTCGCAGCTACGGCAAAATGATCACAAGTCCGCAGACCACGCAGAAAGAAGCGATAGCCAGGAGAATCGGGATTGCGAAGACCCAGGAGCGCATCATGTACGGCAGATCTCGGTACGGCTCGGCGCATCTTGGCGCCGGCAGGCCTCGTCTGCTCCGGTTGAGTTGAAACCATCCACCGTGTCGTCGCGATAATGCAATCAGCAGCACCGCATAGAGGTAGGTGATCGCGGCAACAACGAGTAGCGGCACCTGCTATCGCCGATCAGCGCAGCTAGCGATCCCAGGCAATCCCCAGTAGTAGCCAACTGTTCCAAATGCCTCACCGTATAGCCCGAGCGCGATTGCAAACTCGTTCCCCCCCTTGGCGTACTCACCAGCGAACGTCCCGAGACCGGATCCGAATCCCGCCGTGAGGGTCGACCCGAAGTTGATTAAGCACGAGCCGTCGATCCCGTGTCGACAGTCGTCATACGTTAAGGCGCCTTGCAAAGAGGTGCCTGCCCAACCCGCGAGCGTTGCAGTCGTCCCAAGCCCGCCGGCGAGCCCACCGCCCACGCCGAGCAGCGCAAGCCCGCCCGCTCCGAGCGCGACGCCTCCGACGACAACCGCCGCACATCCCGCGGCGTCCTGCCACGAACCAAGGCACTGTCGGTCGACGAACGAGCCAACCTCATTCGCGACGTATGCGGCGCCGTGTGCCACGCTTCCGCCGGTCGCGTTCCAGGCGTCGGCCAGGCCGGTGTCGTCCCAGATGTCGAGGCCACTCGGGTCGGTTGCGCTGAGCGGCGCGCCTTGGGCGTAGCCGTAGGCCGACCGCGTCGAGGAGAACATCGGGTCTCTCGTGATGAGCTGTCCAGTTCCCGGGTCGTAGTAGCGGGCTCGGAGGTATTGGAGTCCGGTTTCGGAGTCGGTGTATTGGCCGGCGTATCCGAGGGGTGTGGTTGCGGACCCGGTGGTCGTGGTCGGTTTCCCGTACGCGTTGTAGGTCGTGGTGCCGGTGACGGCTCCGGCTTGGCTGGTGAGGAGGCGGGTGGATCCGATTTGGTCGTGGTGGTAGTAGCGGGCGGTGCCGTCGGGTTGGACGTCTTCGATCGGGAGTCCACCGGGTCCGTAGATGTAGCGGGTGATGTTTGCTCCGGTGGTTTCGGCGACGAGGAGCGGAAGGCTGCCTGACTTGTCCCAGGCGTAGGTCGTGATCGTGCCGTCGGGTGCGGTTTTCTTCGTACGGAGTCCGTCACCGTTGTAGGTGTACGTCCACGCTTTGGTCGCTGGTTCCTGCCATCCGATCACCTCGAGGAACACGTCTCGGTTCGCAGACGTGTTGTTCTTCACGACGATCTTGCCATCCGCATCCAATGGCACCACCGCGGTGTTCGACTCCGACTCGCCGGCCGCGATGTACACGGTCGGGTTCGGCGTCCCGGCCGTGTTGCTGAGCGCAAGGTTCCCTGCGGTCGAACCTGTGATGGTCAAGTCCGTGGCGACCACGGTCACTGCGGTCACGCCCGTTGACGGAACTCCGGCTTGACCGCTGACTTGCACCGACAGCTGCGCGTTCGCGCCGAGCGTCGCGCACGGCGACGGTGTGCAGACTCCAATGGGTGTCGACGATGTTTTCAGTACGCGAGTCGAGGTCTGGGACACGTTGAGGTTCCCTGACGCGATGGGAGTCGATGAGTACCAGCCGACAACCGTGACGGTGTACGTGAAGCCGCTCCCGGATGCGAAGAGGCTGAGTTGGCCGGTTGCAGAGAGTTTCGTCGGAATAGTCTCGATCACAGTGTCGGCCGAGACGAACGAGAGATTCCGTGCGTTGGGTCGGGTTGAACCGGTGTCCCAGAGTTGTGCGAATCCAGTGGCCGTGGTGCTCGTGACCTTGACCTGGACCATCGCGCCGGACACGCCGCCGGCCGTTGCCACGGCGGGAACTCCGCCTTGGCCAGCTACCTGGACGTTGACGGTTCCTGAGATTGCGAGGCTCCCGGTCGTGATCTGCGTCGGTGGAAGCGGCGTATAGGCGCCGCCCTTGGCGCCGGTCGAGGCGGCGTAGTAGCCCAGGACCTCGACGGCCACGTTCGTTGCCTTGTTCGAGTTGATCGCTAGTCGTCCATCGGTTCCGAGTTTCGCGATGACCGCAGTCGAGTTCGTGATCCCCGACGCGAACGTGAGGTCGCGCGTGCCCGGTGTCGTGCCGGTCGAGGAGTAAACGGTGAGACTCCCGGCCGCAGAAGGCGTGAAGGCAGTGACGTTCACCGCGACCGCGTCGACACCGCTCGCGGGCACCCCACTCCCGGCGTATCCCGCCACCTGGAAATACCGTGGTGTATTCGCCGTCAGTGAGGACACGCACGAGGTACTCGTGTTGTTCGGCTGGTAACACGTACCGAAACCCGCGCTCTGCGTGTTCAGAACGCGTACTGGCGTCAACGGAGTGAACTGGCCGAGGTTGCCTGACTCGTACGGGACGTTCGCCGTCTTCAAGCGGTTGGCTTGATCGAACGCGTACCCGGTCTGCCCGCCGGATGGAACGAGTTTCGTCGTGCGGTTCCCGCGCGTGTCGTTCATGTACGTGGTTGCGTCCGTGGGAGGGGTCGAACCACACGCTGCCGCCGAGCTCGTCGGCGACGAGTAGCAGAGTTCGTTGGCGACGTCGTAACGCTGGAGCGTGCCATCGGCGTGCTTCGTGAGATTGTCAGCCGCGTCGTAGTTGTACGTTGCGGCGTTCACGTTGCTGAGCTGGTTCAACGTGTTGTGCAGGTACGTCTCGTTCGTGCCGACCCCCGTCGAGGTGACGCTCGCCAACATGTTGTTGTTGTCACGCGTGTACGTGAAGTCCGCGAGGGTCGCAGCAGCGAGTTTGTGGGTGATGCCCATGAGCCGGTCGGCGGCGTCGGGCAGGTTGATGACGGTCGTGGTGTCGCCGTTGGTTTGGCCGGTCTGGTTGCTGTTGTCGTCGTAGCTGTACGAAGTCTGGTGGGTTGCCCAGTCCGTGGTCGAGTCGGGGCGGCCGGCACTGTCGTAGCGGCGGGTGACGGTCTTGTTCCCCGGGTAGGTCACGGTCTCCTGCCGGGCCGCGAGGTCATAGTCGTACCCGGTGGCCTGGCCGGCGCCGTCGGTGCTTGAGGTGAGGCGATGCACCGAGTCCCACACCCAACTCGACGTACCCGTCCCGTCGATCATGCTGAGCCGTTGACCGTCGTTGTCGTAGCTGTAGGTCACGCCCGGGGTCGCACCGTCGCTGTAGGCGACCGTGCGGAGCTGCTCGAAACTGTCCGGCGTATACGTCGTGCAACCCGAAGGGGTCCCGCCACACGTCCCGCCCGGGTCGGCTTTCGTCCGCAGGTTCCCGACCGCGTCGTAGGTGTAAGCCGTGGCACGGTTCAACGGGTCGGTGACGGCCGCGAGATGACCCAACGGGTCGTACGCGTAGTTCGTGGTCTGGTTTGCGCCATCCGTCTGCGATTTCAACGACCCGTCGGGCCAGTAATCGGTCTTGACCGTCGTGAGATCGGGCCGGTCGACTTGGATCAACTCGTTGTCAAGGTTGTACTCATACGTCGTCGTCTGGTTCTTCGCGTCTTTGACGGTTTTGAGGGTCCGGTCCGGGTAGTAGGTCTGGACCGTCTGATGACCCAGCGCGTCTGTGGACGTGAGCAAGTCTCCGTAAGCGTTGGTGGTGTACAGGGTCGTGTACGTCGGACTCCCGCTCGTGCACGTCACTCCGGCATTCACGCCCTGGGGGGTGACCAGACGGGTGTGTCGACCGATCGTGTCGTAACAGGACTTCGTGACCTTCGTGTTCGGGTCGGTGACATTCGAGCGGAGCCCGTTGCTGTCGTAGCCGTAGGTCCAGACCTTGCCGTGCGGGTCGGTCATCGTCTGCACATCGCCCGCATGTCCCGGGTCGTAGGCGTAACTCACCGCGAGGTTCGAACCCGGATGCGTGTCGATCGGGGTCGACACGCTCAGCAGGTTCCCGGCCGCGTCGTAACCGTAGGTCGTGGTGACATTCTTCGGATCTTTCACTGTCAGCACGTCGTTGAGTGAGTCGTAGGTCCGGGTGGTGGTCCGCCCGGTGGCGTTCGACGGATCACATATGGTCGCGCCGACCGTGGCCGTCGTCTGGTTCCCGCGGGCGTCGTAGGTGAGGTAGGTCTTGAGACCGTCAGGTGCCGTCGCACAGACCGGCAGGAACGAGTTCGCGTCGAAGGACTGCACCCACGTCGCCGCGCTCCCCGTTCCGTACCCGCGAGTGATCGCGGTCGGGAGCCCACCCGTGAACTGTTCGACCGTGACATTGCCCTTCGGGTCGGTGACCTTCGTCGCGCCTGCGATCGTCGTGTAATCGAACGCTGTGACGCGACCTGCGAAATCGGTCTGCGAGGTGACTTTCCCCGACACCGGGTCATAGACGTTGGTGAGGTAGTGCTTCGTCACCGCGGACTGTTGGTTCGGGTCGAGCATCTGCAGCAGTTGATGAGTCCCGCTGTAGGACATCGTCGTCACACCACCGCCGATGTCGGTGATGCTCGTGAGATCCGTCCCCGTATAACCGAGGAGCACCGAACGTGAGCCGGTCGTGTCGGTCACCGTCGTCACCAACGATCCCGTATACCCGAACGTCAACGTTCGGCCCTCCGGGTCGGTCACCGCCGTCAGTTGCCCGGACGTGTACGACAACGTCGTCGAATAGCCGTTGAGGTCTGTGATGCTCGTCAGCTGACCGAGCGCGTTGAACTTGAACGTGTCGCGCTGCTTGCGGAGGAACGTCCAGGTGCCATCACCGTTGTGAGTCAACGTTGCCTGCACCCGCAACGGCGCAACATAGCCACCGTTCACAAGACTGAACGTGACTTGGGCGCCGTTCTCCTGATTCACCGTCACCGGATTGTTCCCCGAGCCGATCGTCAGGTTCGTGCCGTAGGAGTCCTGCCAACCGTTTCCGAACCGGCCGCTCGTCGCCGCACCGAGGGAGTTGTAGGTCAGGGACAGACCCAGCGCAGGACCCCGCCCGGGGATCGACATCAGATTGAAGGTGTGCCAAAAGTTCCCGGTCGCAGCATCGACCGGCCACTCTGTGAACGTCGACAACGACTTCAACGCACACGCGAAACACGGCTCCGCGGGGTTGAACCCCCCGAACTGCTCACCCGCCGACAAGCCCACCGGACGAGGAACGGTGATCCCCGAAACGAGGCGGACATGCGCGTAGCCGCCGTCGGCGATGATCAGGTTGCCAAGGCCGTCGATCGCGGCGCCTCCGGTCTCGCGAATGTTCGCCGACGTCGCGGGGCCACCATCGCCGCTGTACCCGACGGTGCCATTCCCCGCGACCGTGGTGATAATCCCACTCCGGTCAATCTTGCGGATGCGGCTCCCTACGGCAAGGAACAATGCGCCAGAGCCATCCAGCGTGATGCTCGTCGGGTCATTGATTGTTGCGAGCGTCGCCGGGCCCCCGTCACCGCTGTAGCCAGCGTCGCCGACCTTGTTCGTACCGGTTCCCGCGATCGTGACGAGGTTCGCGCCGTCCCAACGCCGAATGTAATTGGCGTCCTTGATGTAAAGGTTGCCGAGATCATCGACGGCGACGTCTTCGGGGATCGCAAGGGGACTTGGCGGGTTGTAGCAGTACCACGGTGCATTCACATTGCCGATGATCGTGTGAATATTCCCGGCGGTATCAACGACACGAATGTTCGCACAGGTGCTATCCGCGATGTAGAGGTTGCCGAGCCTGTCGACGGTAAGCCCAGCCGGCGACCAGATCTGCGCCAACGTCGCCGGTCCGCCCTCGCCATTTGTACACATCGAGATTCCCGGAACGCATCCCGGAGTGGTGCCGTCTCCGGCCACTGTCGTGATGGTGCCGTCCGGTGACACTTTGCGAACACGATGACTCCCATGCTCACCGATATAGACGTTGCCGACCGCGTCGGCGGCGAGCGATTCCGGCTCATCTATCTTGGCCAAATTCGCAGGGCCACCGTCACCATCGGAACCCCGGACGCCAGTCCCCGCCAGGGTGCTGATCGTCCCCGCCGGCGAAATCTTGCGGACGACGTAATCGCCGTTCGGGAACTGGTCACCAGCGATGATCGTGTTCCCACTCGCGTCGACCGTGATCGCCGAAAGCAGATCGATCTGAGCAGAGGTCGCAGGTCCACCATCGCCCGAGTAACCGAACGAACCCGTACCCGCGATCGTCGAAATGTCGCCGGTCGCCGCGCCCGCGACTGGTGCTTGAGGCACCGTGACGGCGACCAAGCCGACGGTGGCAAGCACACACGACAGGACCATCACGCCGACACGCTTCATCGCAGTTCGTGGCCTCAGCCCTCGGTAAGCGCGTTCAAACACAAGTACCGACTCCGCCATGGTTCTCACCTTCCGCCGAGGCCCCAGCCCGGGAACCCAACGTGAGACTCGCATGCCGCGCAGTCGGCGTCAAACAGCACCATCCGAGAGGATCCGACGCGGCATGGCAGCTGTCGCAACAGGACAGCCGTCAGCCGAGTTCGATGCCGGTGTCGCGTTCGTGGCCTGGCCTGGTAAGTCCGGCGGGTGGAAGGACGAGGGCATCGCGGGTGGCGAGGTGTTCGCGTTGGCTGCGAGCAAGCGCCGAGTGGATCTGATCCAGGGGGTCGTCGGTGACCGCACCGTGATGGTCGATATCAGGTTCAGCGTCGATGGTCGTGTAGAGATGGTTTTCGAGCCGGCCGCGTGAGAGGGCCGTGTAGCCGGCTTCGGCATACAAGTCGGCGCTGGCGAGAACGAGGGCGCGGTCACAGGTGAGGCCTTGGGCTTTGTGGACCGTCATCGCGTACGCGTGATCCAAGTGGCCGGCGTTGAGGTAGGCGTGGGGAATGAGCCGTTCAGATTGGTCATTGTTGAACCGGACGTAGAACCCGTCGCGGGGGAAGACACTCGAGATGGTGCCGCGTTCACCGTTGATCAACCCGAGCTTCGGATCATTCCGCAACGTCATGACTCGGTCGCCTCGTGCGAAGGGCCGGCCGTTGATGATGACGGGTTCACGGTCGACGATTGCATCGGCGATCCGCGCTCGTCGGGCCGCATGGTTGAGGGCGGTCACATCGGAGCGGTGGAGGGCGAGCATGATCGTGTCGTCACCGCGGATCGTCGCATACCGCCAGTCCGCGACGATCTGATCGATCGCCGTGTCACGATCGGGGAGTTCGGTGATGTGGCCGTGTTCGGCGAGTCGTTCGATCGCTTCTTCGACCCGACCGGCCCGCAACTCGGCGAGCGCCTGTCGTTCGACGGGATCTTGTTGACGTCGGTTGCCGACGAGTTCGGTGGCGCCGAGCCGTTCGGTGAGGGCGACGAACATGCCCCCGGCTTCGATCTCGGGCAACTGTCGCGGGTCACCAACCAGTACGACTTTCGCGTGGGCATGGTGGGCGTGGTCGAGGAGGCGGGCGAGTTTGCGGGTCCCGATCATCGCGGCCTCGTCTGCCACGATCACCGTCCGTCGAGTCAGGCCGGGCGTGTCCGGCCGGTCCAAATCGATGAGTAAGCGGTCGAGGGTCACGGCTGGGATCCGGGCGTCGTCTTGGAGTTGACGTGCGGCTCGGGCGGCGAGGGCACACCCGATGACCGTGTTCCCGTCGCCGACCCAAGTGTCGCGGGCGACTGCGAGGGCGTGGGTCTTGCCGGAGCCGGCGGCACCCACCACGACCGCGATTCCGGCACCGTCGGTCGTCAAGGTGCGGATCATCCGGGTTTGTTCGCCGGTGAGGCCCCGGGCAGCGGCGTGGAACGGGCCGAGATCCTCGACCACTGCACACGACTCTCCTTGCCGGTCCTCGGCGTGGTCGAGGGTCCGGGCCTCGAGGGCTAAGAGTTCTGGGGTTGAGTAGACGATCCCGAACCGGCCGACCCCCAAGGCGACGACACTCTCACTGCCGAGAAGGGTGTCGGCCGCGGCCTCGATCTCGCCGACCGTCGCGCCCGTTCGGGCATGTTCGGCGAGGGCTTGGAGGACGTGACGACGATCGAAACTTGACATGTGTTCAGTGAGCGTGGTGCAGAGGTGTGGTGCAGACATGCGTGAAGGGTCATACCCCTCCAAGCGCGTCTGCACCACCCGTCTCAACGCGTCGGCCAGATCGTCTGCCGTGAAATCAAGCGCTGCAGCCCGTTCCGCCCAATCAGCGCGCAGCGCGGCACCGTCGGCGGTGTCCGCTTTGCTCGGCCGGGTCCGCAACGTCACGAGCCGCGCTTCGCGTGGGCTGGCGTCGGGGGTGAGTTCGGCTTCGATCTGCGCGCGGCGTTGCGAGAACTCGCGACGCACCTCGACCGGCACGCCAGTCAGGTCGCCGGTGCCTTTCACGACCGGGTCCCATGCCGGGTTGAGGCGTGCGGTGAGACCGGCGCGGAGTTCGGCTTGATACAAGAACCCCGCCGTGCGGGCCTGCCCATACAAATGCCGGGCGTCGAGCGCAGACCACTGCCCGTCGGGGCCTTGGGCGGCGTTCGCGACCACGACGTGGGTGTGGAGTTGTGGGTCGCCGGCACGGCTCGTGCGATGCCGGAACGCCGCCCCCACCAGACCCCCACCCACGAGTCGTTCGAGGCCGTTATGGCCGCGGCGGACGAACACTGCCTCCCGCTGCAAATAGGCGAGCGCCGCCCCGATCGCCTCCTCATGTGCTGCGACGATCTCGCCGGCGAGACCAGGTCCGCCGATCCCCCACGCGACCGACACCGACTTCGGCGCCGAGAACGTCAAATCCAGGGCCGGCACCCGACGGTTCGGTCGACCCAACGGACTCCCATCCAGCGGATGTACACCCCGGAGCAGGGCGACGAAATCTTGGTCGGCGACCGTGCCTTCGAGGCCTAACTGGGCAGCGCCGGTCCCCGTCCAATAGCCGGGGACTTCGCCCCCAGCCAAGTAGTAGTCCTCCGCTCCGTGCGCGACCGCAGACAGGTAGTAGCCCTCCTGACCCGCCGCGAGTTTCCCAATCGACAACACACCCTCTCTATGCGCATCGACACCCTTGACGCGCGACAAACCCGCATCACGATGCAAATGCGTGGACCCTTAACGCGATCGTGAGCAGCACGACGGTCGGGGGTAGTCGTCGAAGTCTCGAGACGCGACATGAGCGTGAGTCGTCATCGGGTCCGCGTGTCGATGGTGGTCGCGAAGATCGGACGCGTGCGCGGGCTGACGGGCTCCGGAGCCGAACAACTCTCGGCGGACGAACCGCCGGTTGTTCGCGAAGGAGATCGACGGGCGCCGTACGTGCGCCCTGGTCGCGATGTCAGTGCTGCGCGTGGGCCTCCGCACGCATGTCGGTCCGCAACTCGACGAGCGCAGCACGTGTAGGCCCAGAGCGCCACGCCAGCATCATCCCCAGCGACGGCCAACCGAACGCCAGATATGCGAGGACGATCCCGGTCCGCCAATGGTCACGGTTGCCGTAACCGACCCAGAGACTGCGACGGAAGCTGCCGATGTCACGGTGACAGCGACGCGCCGGCACGAGACACACGACATAGCCGAGGCACACGAACGCAGCGACACCGACCACCATCCAGCGTCACTCCTCACCATCGAGCTCCCCACCGCACCGTAGCCGTGACGCCCGCGATCGCAACGTCGAGCAAGCCTTTGACACGTCAGTGTCAAAGGCGAACGCTCAGCCGCTCACTGCAGGCGTGAACAGACGCGCGGTGCAGACACCTGGTGCAGGCGCGCGTGAAGGGTCAGACGAACCATTCGCTGAGATGGACCGGTGCGCTTGTCGCATTCCGTGGAGACGACGCGCATAGAGAGGGCATGGAGACAAATGCGCAACAGCAGACGACAGCGGACCTGGGGGGCTTCGCAGCGATCGGCGTGCCACTGCTATTACTGACGGTTCCTGACGCCGCTCGGGCCCTGGCCATCGGCCGCACGACGCTCTACGAGCTCATCGCAGAGCGACGGATCGAGACAGTTCACATTGGCCGCTGCACGCGAGTACCTGTCGAGGCACTCCGCGCGTTCGTCGACGCCGAGCGAGCGCGCCGATGACCAGGTACCGTCTCGACCCGCTGTCCTCCTGCCACCGCGGGACCGCTCAATGCCAGCTCGGAGGACTCTGACGTGGCCCACGTAACGAGACGCCAGACCCGCGGCGGCGTCCGCTACGAGGTGCGCTACCGCGCGCCCGATGGTCGCGAGCGCTCGAAGACTTTCCGCACGAGGCGTGATGCGGACCGCTTCTCGGTGACGGTCGAGACGGACATGCTGCGCGGCTCGTGGGTGGATCCGAGCGCAGGCCGGATCACGGTCGAGGATTACGCGACGAGCTGGCTCAAGTCTCGCCCGGGTCTTCGCGTTCGTACCCGCGAGACCTACGAGTCTCAGCTCAGGCTGCACGTCTTCCCGACGCTCGGGCCGATCACGCTGAACGGACTCACGCCGCGCGCGGTGCGCGAGTGGCACAGCGCGCTGGTCACGTCAGGCGCGATGAGCGCGAACACGGCGGCCAAGTGTTACCGCGTGCTTCGCACGATCCTCAGCACCGCAGTGCTCGACGAACTCATCGTCACAAACCCGTGCAAGGTTGTCGGCGCCGGGGTTGAGCGTTCAGCGGAGCGACCGACGGCGACCGTCCCCGAAGTGCTCGCGGCCGCCGCTGCGATGCCGGAACACCTACGGCTTGTCGTTCTGCTCGCCGGGTTCTGTGGCCTCCGGTTGGGAGAACTCCTCGGTCTCGAACGCCGACACGTCAACGTTCTCCGCGGTCTGCTCACCATCGAGCAGCAAGAGCATCAGCTCAAGAACGGCGAACTGGTCGTCGGCCCGCCGAAGAGCGACGCGGGCCGGCGCGCGATCGCACTCCCTGAGTTCCTCCTCACCGAAATCGAGGCGCACCTCGACACGTTCTCCCCGCAGTACCCGGAGGGCCGCGTGTTCCGGGGCGAACGTGGAGGCCCGCTGCGCAGACATGTGCTGCAGAAACAATGGGTCCAGGCTCGGACTGCGGCGGGACTCTCCGACGAGTTTCGGTTTCATGATCTACGCCACACCGCGAACACGCTCGCGGCTGCGACCGGTGCCAGCACGAAGGAACTGATGCACCGGATGGGTCATGCATCCTCACAAGCGGCGATCCGCTACCAACACGCGACCAGCGACCGTGACGTGCATATCGCGAAGGCGCTCGACGAACTTGTCACGGCATCACGCGAAGAGAAGCCCCGCGGGGTCTCGCGGGATATCCGCGGGATGGATGCCTCCGAGGGGGTCGATCACGGCCCGTCGGGTAGCTCGGCACCCGGTCTGAGCTGCGGAAACTCTGGAGCGGGTGACGAGAATCGAACTCGCGTTCTCAGCTTGGGAAATCGATCCGGGCAACTCGCTGACCAGGGTGTCTCGAGAAAGTGCTGGTCAGACGGGTCTAGGGGGTTCGAAGAGGTCTCGCGATTGCCCCCGAATCCGTACCGTTGTGGCACGAATGTGGCACGACACCTGCCGTCGCGATCCAGTTTTCGGGCGGCCTCGCGGATCCGGTCGACGCTGACGTACCTACCATGGCCTGATGCCCACGGCGAAGCGGTCACGGACGGCGCAGGGGGTTGCGGCCGAACGCGCAATATTGACCGAGAGTGGAGTGTTGGATGATCCCTACGCGCGTGATCTGCTGACTCCGTTGTGGGCCGGGTTCGTTCGGACGGTTGGACGATTTCCTTCGGTGGCACGGGCAGGCCTGGTGACGAGGGCCGGGCTCGGGGCGCGAGTCCTGTGGCACGACATGCGCTTGACCGAATCTCTCGATGCCGGCATCGATCAGGTCGTGGTGATCGGAGCGGGGTACGACACGCGGGCATGGCGATTCGGTCGCGACGGCGTGCGGTTCTTCGAGCTCGATGCTCGGGCCACGCAGCTCGACAAGATCGCCCGTGTTCCGTCACCGGGACCCACGTATGTCGCTGCGGACCTACGAGATCAGAGCGCGGCCGTCGAGCTCGCGGCCCAAGGGTTCAACGTGTCCCAGCCTGCACATTTCATCGTGGAAGGGCTCACGATGTATCTCACCGCAGACCTGCTCCGCGACCAACTCCGCGGCTTGGCCGACGGGAGCGGGGTCGGGAGCCGGATCACGCTTGACTTCCACCCGCCAACTGACGCGGGAACGGCGAAGGACCGCAGGCTCATGACGATGCAGCGTCTCTTCCGAAGTGGGAGTGGTGAGACCCTTCGGCTCCTCGTCGATCGTCGCGAGGCACGCGAACTCGTCGAGTCGTCGGGCTGGAACGTGACCGAGGCCGTCAGCATGAGGGACGTCGCACGTGCGCTGGTCCCACACGAGTCGGCGCTTCCCGTCGACGCAATCAACGAGCACAAGACCGTCGTCGCGGCACTGAATCGCTGATGGAGACGTGACACGTGCCCGCTCGAATCCACCTTGCTGTTTGAGCGACACGCCACTAGCCCTCGGAGCGCAGTAGGACGTGCAGCGCGAGGTCGTCTCCGCCGTCGAGTCCTTCCAACAGGCCGGCGTAGGGCATCCCGATACGTTCCATCACGGCTCGAGACCGGACGTTGTGGCGCGCGGTACACGAGACCACCGCCTGCGCGCCGAGAACATCGAAGGCGAACTCCAGTCCAGCTCGTCCGATCTCGGACGCGTAGCCGCGACCCCAGAACTGCCGTCGCAATGCCCAGCCGATCTCAAGCCAGTTGGCATGCACGGGGACACCAGGTGAGCCTCCATGGAGTTCTCGCGCCCATGGCTCTACCGGCATGAAACTGTAGATCCGACCCCAGTCGTCGTCTGCTGGGGTCCGAGAGAGACCACCCCGCCCAACAAGTTCGCCACTGTCGCGTTCATAGGCCATCCACTTGTGAACGCCGAGTTCGCGCCAGCAGTCGTGCATGAGCTTCGCCTGCTGCTCGGCCTCCTGAAGGCTCGGCTTCTTATCGCCATACCAGCGCGCGACTTCATCGTCATTGTGGACGATCCACAGATCGCGGGCATGGCTCGGACTGACTGGTTCAAGCCGAAGACGCGCCGTGAATCGCGTTGCAGGTGCTTCGCCCATTCCGTCTCGACGCTACGCGGTGCGAGAACCGGCGGCGCGCGGGGCCATCGCGCTCGCGCTCAGCGACGGGTCCCTGGGACCGGCGAGCGCTCGAACCGCTCGTTTATGTGCTCCGGTTCGCGTAGCCGGTGTCGGGGACACCCGCCGTTCGCCGCGCAGTGGGTCGATGGTGGGAACACAATCAATCGCGCAACCCGTCACCGGGCTACTCGAGATGGTGGACTATTGGAGCCACGGCATTCTGAAGGGAACGGTCCACGCCTACTGCGAGCTGACTCTCCCATTGCGGGAGCGTGTCGACGTACGCCATGACGGCCCGCGCCAGAGACGCCGGATGTCGTACGCCGAGCGGTTCGAGGAGGTACTCGTGCATCTTGTTCAGTTCGGACTCAACGACGTCGTGTCGACCGGCGTCCAGCTTTGAGACCAACCACAGCGTCCAGTCCCAGAAGTGGGCGTCGACCTCCGGCAGGGTGGCTGCGGTGAGAATCCACGGCGGTTCCGGCGTGTGGGCGACGCCTTCGAAGATCAAGTCGATCTTCTGCGGCCCGGGGACGATCAGCATGAAGCACGCCGTGCTGCTGAGCCGATCCCATTGCGCTGCGAGGGGGTCCGCGGCTCGGATCGCGCAAGGCAGCCGTGCGGCCGTCGTCTCGAAGTTCTCGGTTAGAACCGCGAAGTCCCAATCGGAGAACGGGCCCGCATCGCCTCGGAATCGCGAGCCGCACAGCTGTACCTCGACGACACCCGGCAGCGCTTCGACGATGGGCAGCACCGGCCGAACGGCATCCGGGAGATCGGTCATGGCGCCATCATGGCGGCCAGATTGGTGCTTGCGTCGGGTTCGGCTCGTAGCCGGCGTTCTGGGGCAATGCGATCCGGGGCGCGCTGCACCGCGTCGCTCGCCGAAAATCACGTTGATGCGGCGAGGGATCCGACGAGACTGGTCCTGATGTCGATCCGTATGCATGACGATGAAGTCGACGTGGATCACCTGCTGGTCCGGCGGCTGCTCGCAACCCAGATGCCGGAACTCGCAGACCGGTCTCTCGTCAAGGTCGAACCCTGGGGCACCGACAATGCGATCTGGCGCTTGGGTGACGACTTGGTCGTGCGTCTGCCTCGCATCCACTGGGCGACGCAACAGATCGAACGGGAGGCCACCTGGTTGCCGCGCCTCGCGCCGCACCTCTCGGTTGCGGTGCCCGAACCGGTTGCTCTCGGTGAGCCCGGCGAGGGCTACCCATACGAGTGGGCTGTCCACCGGTGGATAGCGGGCGAGGGTGCCGCACTCGATCGCGTCGGAGACCCGGTTTCGTTCGCGGTCGCGCTCGCACACGCGGTCCGAGAACTTCAGGCCGTCGACACCGCCGGTGCCCCACCGGCGTACAACCGGGCGCGACCACTCCAGGAATACGACGAGTTCACTCGCTCGGCAATCGACCGTGCGAGCCACCTCATCGACGCGTCAGCAGCAGTCGCGGTGTGGGAGGAAGCACTCGCGGCGCCCGCGCACCCAGGGCCTGTCGTCTGGGTGCAGGGAGATCTCGAGGGGAACTGTCTGGTACGCGACGGCGACCTGTGCGGCATCGTGGATTGGGGCTCGGCATGCGCGGGTGATCCGGCCGTCGATGTCCAGGTCGTATGGTCGCCCCTCTTCACCGAGGACTCTCGACGCGCTTTCGTCGACATTCTCGACGTTGACGACGCGACCCTCGCTCGTAGCCGTGGCGCTGCGATCAACCAGTCCTGCGCCGCGCTGCCGTACTACCTGCACACCTATCCGCTGATCGTCGAACGCTCGTTGCACAAACTCGCGTCACTCGGCGTACCACCCCGCTTTCCTGCGTAGCCGGCGGTCCGGGGCGCGCGGATCACTCGCCGTGGACGAACAGACAGAGTGGATGGCCTGCGGGGTCGAGGACGATCCGGATGCGTGTGGGATCGCGGTCCGGCGGTGCCACGGCGCCTCGGTGCCGCCCGCTTCGATCGCTCGGGCGACCGCGGCGTCGACGTCGTCGACCTCCACCTCGAAATGGAGCATCTTGTGGAGAGTTCCATCCTGTTCGGGCCAGACCGGTCGGGCGTACCAACGCTCACCTTGGATGTTCAGGTGCATGCCACCCTGTGGGTCCCACAACTGCGCCCAGCGCGGTGGGTCGAAGTCGCCGATCTGGAAGCCGAGGAGCCGTTCGTAGAAGCGGGCGACCGGCCCGGCGTCCGCGCAATCGATCGCGACCGCCACCCATCGGATAGACGAGTTCATGTCGTGCAGTCTTGCCGAACAACCGGCGATCGCGGGCAGGTCATCTTGGGTCTTCGAGATTGCGGAGCGGCATGACGAAGTGCGTGTCCTTCCCGTCGCTTCCTATCTCGGTGAACCCGCAGGCCCGGTACAACTCGACCGCGCTCGTCCACGGCGTGTCCGCGAGAACTCTCACCTCCGACATCCCGCTGCGATGTGCACGTCCGATGAGCTCCTCGACAATCCGTCGCGCCAGTCCCTGACGCCGGTGTGCCCCCGCGACCGACATGCGCATGATCCGGCCGGTGCCCGCGTCGTCGGGAACGAGAATCCCCGTAGCGACGATCGTGCCGTCGGCTTCGACAACGACAATCTCCGCCCCGTCGTCGAGATAGTTCGCGACGAAGTCGTCGAGGTCGGGATTGACGTCAGCGTCGAACCTCTCTCCCCACCGGTCTTGAAGGCCGGCGAGAATCAGCCGACGGAGTCCGGACTGGTCGCTCGGCTGGAAGTCACGCAACATCCGCCCCGACACTACGAAGCAGACCTCCGCGTCGCGGTCCCGGCGATCAGGGACATTCGAACCGGGGTGATCGAATCGCGTGGAACGCAACTCAGGTGCCGGGGGTGCGGGACGACGCAGGTGCGCTCTGCGAAATTGTGGCCGAGGTGGAGGGACCGTCGGCCATGATTGTGGCTGTGTCTGAACGGCAGCTGCAGGCGTACTACGCGCGCGACGAAGAGCGCGATCGACTGGCTCACGGTACGGGCCGGGTTGAGTTCTTGCGTACCGTCGAGATCGTCGGACGGACCCTCCCGCCACCGCCGGCGGTTATCGCCGATATCGGTGGCGGTCCGGGTCGCTACGTCGACTGGCTGATCGACCACGGTTACGAAGTCATTCACCGTGACATCGTCGTTCACCACGTGGACCAGGTGCGAGCACGGCACGGTTCACGCGTCGACAGTGCCGTCGGTGATGCCTGCTCGCTCGACCTCGAGGCCGACTCTGTCGATGCCGTGTTGCTCCTCGGTCCGCTCTACCACCTCGAGACTCCTGCGGAACGGCTCACTGCCCTCGGCGAGGTTGCGCGCGTCGTCCGGCCCGATGGGATTGTGCACGTGGCTGCGATCTCGCGGACCGCGGCTCGCCTCCACGGCATCCTGGTTGCGCGCACACACGTCGAGTACCCAGAGGTGCTGGCGCTCGTGGACGACGTCGAAGCCACGGGTCGGATGCCACCGCTCCACGAATCGGGGTTCACGAGCTACTGCCACACGCCGCAGGAACTACGGACCGAGATCGAAGCCGCGGGACTTCGCGTCGAATCGGTCGCGAACGTCGAGGGAATCGCGTTCGCGCTCAGCGACCTCGACGAACGGCTCGCAGATCCAGTCGAGACCCAAGTGCTTCTCGATTCGCTCCGGGCCGTCGAAAGTGATCCCAACCTCCTCGGCGTCGGCCCCCACTTGCTCGCGACAGCACGACCGCCAAGTTGAACCCAACGCGGCTCGGACGGCCTTCAAGACGCCCGATCAAACTCACCAGGTTGGCAGCATCTCCAACCCGCCGCCCCGGTGATCTGGGGCATCGACGCTTCTTCTTCGTTGAGCCATCCGCATTCACATCATGAGATCCGTCTCAGCAGTTCTCGTGGGCTGAGCACTGGACTCCGACGAGCGAACGATCGCACGAGGGCACGGAGCGCACGCGATCGGTTCGTCAACGGCCGGACCAACGTCGTGCCGCCGAACCGACCCATCGCAGCGGTCTGATCATCAGGTCAGGAGCGCCTCGGCGAGGTGGTCAACGATCGTGTCGGCGTCGGTGGTCGTGGTGTCGAACGACCACTCGCTTGAGGGCATGCTGGGGAGTAGGTCGGCGACGCGGTCGTAGGTGGCTTTGAGGAAGTCGGGGGAGCTCGAGAGTGTGCGGTCGGGATCGTCGGCGACGCGTTCGAGCGCGACTTCAAAAGCCGAGTGGAGCAAGACCCACCGCGGGGTGACGTTCTCGGGCACGGCGTGGACCAGTGCTTCGATTTCCTCGGTCTGGAAGAACGGGCCGTGCGCGATGACGTCGAAGCCTTGTTCGAGCCAGGCGCCGACCAACGTCGCGAAGACCAACTGTGACCGGAGGAACCGCTCACCGGGCAGACCAACGAACCCGCCAAGCGTCTCGACGAGGTCGTCGAGATCGAGCACCGCAACCTCGCGTCCTGACGAGCGGAAACGGCGGCCAAGCGCGTCGGCAACGGTGCTCTTCCCCGAGGCGATCAGCCCGACGATGACGATGAGGGCTGGCACGTTGCCCATTCTGTCCGGAGCTGCTCGGGAGGCCCGCTCACAAGTACGGTCTCGCGATGCTCGTGTGGCTCAACGGCGCCTTCGGAGTCGGGAAAACCACGACCGCAGCAGCGATCGCCGAGCAGTCGCCCGAGCTTCGGCTCTTCGACCCCGAATGGGTCGGCTACATGCTGCGAGCCAACCTGGCTGACGTCACGGTCGGCGACTTTCAGGATCTTGCGCCATGGCGTTCGTTGGTCCCGAGAGTGGCAAGCGAGATCACTACGCTGACCGGGGACGATCTTGTTGCTGTCCAGACTGTGCTCGTCGAGTCGTACTGGAGCGAACTCCGCTCGGGCTTCCAACAGCTCGGAATCGCGGTGATCCACGTCGTCCTCGACTGTCATGAGGATGCTCTCCGCCACCGCATCATCAGCGACGACGCCGATCCGAGCGCGTCCGACTGGCGCAGCCGCCATATCGAGAAGTACCGATCGGCGCGCAGCTGGATGACCGCGGAAGCAGACCTCGTGGTCGACGTGACCGCGCGGTCGCCCCAAGACGCAGCCGCGATCATTCTCAAGACACTTGCCGGCGCGTAACCGCCGTCATACGAGTGGTCCACCCATCCGGGACTGGAGTCATGCGTAGCCTCTTGCCGTGATCTCCACGGACCTCGATCGGGCTCGGTCGCGCTTCATCAACGCGATCAACCGATTTATCGTCGGCGCCCGGCTTCAACGCGAACGTCTCGCGACGACAGCGGCAAAGGCCCCGAGGCTCCTCGAAGGAACGCCCGAAGAAGTCATCGACCTCACGGGCACCCCAGGCAACGACCTCGACTACTACGTGTATGAGCTCGGTCGGCTACAGGCCGCCGCCCGTGAGATCGTGAAGGTGTTCGGCGAACCGCCGGAGATCGTCGAGGCGCTCAAGGTGTTTGATACGGCCGTGCCGAACTTACGAGCGGCCCGGAATCCGCTCACGCATGCGTCAGACGACAGTCGACTCGATGATGTCGTCTGGTTCAGTGCCCTCGCTCGGATGAAACCGGGCGGCGACGTCGAGTACCTCGTAGATCCTCGATACGGACATCACGATGCTGCTGAGGCACTCGCCGCAGCAATGCTCAACTATCTGCGCGTGGAGACTGGAAGCTCTGCTGGGTGAGCACCACGAACGGCGTGATGAGCCAGACGTAGCGTGGTCGGCCAACGCGCGACGATTGGGACGTGTTCTTGCTCGTGCGCCACGGGAGTGTCGACTACGACGCGTATCCCAACCGGTTCCGCGGTCATGGCATCGATCTTCTCCCGCTGACCGCATGTGGAGCGG
>JBBSBV010000009.1:0-111053 GCA_038250905.1 Acidimicrobiia bacterium | reverse complement strand
TGGCGTGGTCCATCCAAGCACCCGGAGGACCACGAGAACGTCTCCACGACGTGATCTGCAGCCGCACAGCCGCACAATCCTTCACCTGTCGTGGCGAAGCGTTGACACGCAAGCACGTCGTCGTCCTCGCTACCGTCTCAGGCAACGGCCTGTCCTGGTCGAGCCACTAGCCACTCGTTCCATTCGTCGTCTCGAGAACGGAAAGCCCATGCGAAGCACGCGCGTAGGAGTTGCGGGGGGTCGACCGTGAAATCCGATCGCGAGTTGCTCGACGCGTGGTCGAGCGAACGGGATGAAGCGCGTCGCGCGAGAGCCCGGGGGGATGCGTCGACGGAGTGGAGACACTTGGAACGCGCGCACATCCTCAGCCAGCCGGTCGCAATACCGCACGTGCGGACTCACCTCGCGATGCTCGGTGCCGGTTTTCGGCGGCGCGACGGTCGCGAGGTGATCGGCCAAGTTCTGCGCCTTCTTGTCGCCGCACCCGGTACCTGGACCGGGCGCTATCCGATCGGCAATACCGGCGGCGCCGATGTGAGCGCGGTCCGGATCATGCCGATTCCCGAAGATCTTCGTGCCATCCTGGAGCGTGGCGTCGGGGCTTGAACCAACCACCGCCAGCGCGTGCTGTGCGGGCGAGCCGGCGTTCCTCCCCATAGTGTCGCCAGGATGAAGAAACCCGTGCTGCTCGCGGTCGACGACGATGCGATCACTTGCGATCTCCTCATGGGACAGCTGACCAAGCGGTACGGAGCTGACTATTCCGTCGTCGTCGAGTCGTCGGCTTCGAGCGCACTCCGACGGCTTCGCGATCTTCAGGCGACCGAGACCGAAGTGGCGATCATTCTGGCGGACCAAGGTTTGCGCGAGATGACCGGCGCCGAGTTCCTCGTTGCTGCGCACGGAATCCATCGCGTGGCTCGACGAGCACTGCTCATCAACTGGGGAGAAGACCGCTCCGCACGGGAACCGATCATGCAAGCCTGCGCGCTGGGGCATGCCGACTACTACCTCGCAAAGCCCATGCATTCCCCTGATGAGCGATTCCACCGGTCGGTGACTGAGTTCCTCGACGAATGGTGGCGGTTGCGCGGAGGCGGCTTCGAGATGGTCCGGGTCATCGGCGACGAGAACAGCGCCCGTTCCCACGAGCTCCGCGACCTGTTGACTCGCAACGACATTCCCTTCGGGTTCTACGCGAGCGAATCAGCTGAAGGGCGTGCGGCACTCGCCGGCGTCGATGCATCCGAGAAACGCCGTCCCATCATCGTGTCGTTCGACGGCCACGTCTTGATCGACCCGACCACTCGCGAAGTCGCCGCGGCCCATGGCGCAACGATCCGTCCTGGGGTTGAGGTCTACGACCTGACGATCGTCGGCGGCGGCCCGGCTGGACTCGCGGCAGCGGTGTACGCCAGCTCTGAGGGTCTTCGGGTCGCGCTCGTCGAGCCGGAAGCGATGGGCGGTCAGGCTGGAACGAGTTCGATGATCCGGAACTATCTCGGCTTTCCCCGAGGGATCAGCGGCACGGAGCTCGCGGCTCGAGCGTTCGAACAAGCGCGACTCTTCGGTACCGACGTCATCTACGGCAGTGCGGCGACATCGTTGAGGTCCTCAGACGATCTTCGAATCGTCGGTCTTTCCGATGGCACCGAGATCGTTTCCCGTGCACTGGTCATTGCGACCGGCGTTGCGTACCGACGGATGGACGCGCCGTCCCTGGAAGACTTGATCGGCGTCGGCGTCTACTACGGCGCAGCTGTGTCAGAAGCACAAGCCTTGATCGGTGAGCACACCTTTGTAGTCGGCGGTGGCAACTCCGCCGGCCAAGCCGCACTGCATCTGGCGGACCACGCAAAGGAAGTCACCCTCCTCGTCCGATCGAGCTCCCTTGCGGAGAGCATGTCGGAGTATCTGATCGCCGAGATGGGCGAGACGCCGAACCTGGATGTCCGATACGACGTCGAGGTGGTCGGCGGCGGGGGCGATGGTCGTCTCGAGTTCATCGACCTTCGAGACCGACGCTCCGGTGACGTCGAGCGCGTGCCGACCGCAGCACTGTTCGTCCTCATTGGAGCCAAGCCTTACACGGACTGGCTCCCGGAGGAACTGGAACGTGATGAGTGGGGCTACATCTACACCGGCCGAGCGTGCAGCACGGCGAGCAAGGAACCATCCCATCTGGAGACGAGCGTTCCGGGCGTCTTCGCGGTCGGCGACGTTCGACAAGGTGCTGTGAAACGAATCGCATCCGGGGTAGGTGAAGGGTCGGTCTGTATCAGTCTCGTGCACGAGTACTTGACCCGCCGGACGACGACACCAAGCGGTTGAGCAGCGATATTTCGCCGGCGGTGTCGCCTTCACGTCCACCGACCAAGCGGCGACCCGGGCTGGGTTGTGTCGCGGGATTCGTATCGCCTGGCACCGTCAGATTGTGATCGCGATCTTGCCGCGTGCTTGCCCCGATTCGAGGTGCCGCATGGCGTCAGGTACCTCTGCCAATGGGTAGGTGCGGTCGACGATCGGAGTCACGTGGCCCGACTCGATGAGCTGGCGGACGGCGTCGAGTTCCTCGTGCCGCTCCTTGTTGACGAACATGGTGAGTCGCTGCCGGACGAAAGGCGAGACGGCGCCGGCGCGGAGCTGGCGGCCGACTCCCGTCCACTTGCCACCTTCGCCGCCGACGATCACAACCGTTCCCTTCGGTGCGAGCGCGTGTCGCAGGCGCGAGATGCGGGTGTTTCCGCCGATGTCCAGAATCAAGTCGAAGCGCGACCCGTCCTCGGCAAAGTCCTCTCGCGTGTAGTCGATCACCTCATCAGCGCCGAGAGAGCGCACCAGGTCGACTTTCGACGTGGAGCAGACACCGGTGACCTCGGCTCCGAGTGCCTTGGCCAGTTGCACTGCGTAGGTTCCGACCCCGCCCGACGCGCCGATGATCAACACTCGTTGGCCTGCCTGCACCTTGCCGACATCGCGCAAGCCCTGCATTGCGGTGGTCGCAGAGATGGGGACGACCGCAGCCTGTTCGAAGGTGAGACCTGCCGGCTTGTGGACGAGCTTGTCCGCTCGGGCCACCGCATACTCGGCGAAGGAACCGTTGGCGATACCGAACACTTCGTCACCGACCGCGAACTCGGCGACTTCGGACCCGACCTGGACGACCGTCCCGGCAACGTCGCGTCCGGGCACCGGATTCTTCGGACCACGGAACCCGAAGCCGAGTATCCGCAGCAGGTACGGCTCGCCCCGCATGAGGTGCGCGGTGCCCCGGTCGACGCCGGCTGCACGCACCCGCACGATCACTTCGCTCGACCCGGCAACGGGTTCGTCAGCCTCACCGAGATGGAGGGCATCGGGCGGCCCGTAGACTTCTTGCAGCATCGCTTTCATTGTTTGTCCTTTCGAGGTGAGATGAGAGCCAGCACGGCGCATGCTTAGGCCGCGCCCTGGAGGCCGGTACTGAGCGCGGTCGCCGAGGGTGTGCTCACACCGTCCTTGAGGACGGCGTCGAGGAACCGAACGACGATTGCGCTGCTGGTGCGCGGGCCGGTGCACCCGATGGAGCCGAGCCTGAGAACCGGCGCCAGCGCTCCGAGAGCCGGGATGAGACAGGGCAGGTCGGTGACGTCGAGATGCGTGGCACCGTCGAGCTTCACGGTGACGGCCGTACCGGTGCGGGCGATGACGGCTTGTGACTCCGCGTCGAGTCCGGAGGCGTCGAGTGCGAGCGCCGGGACTTCGACGGGTGTCGTCAGCGCCGGTCCGTGCAGCCATCCGTCGAGGTTGAAGATCGCGTGGATGCGCCGGTCGGTGATGGCGACTTGGAAAGCGACCGCGCCCGCGATCGAGTGGCCACCGATCGCGATGCGGTCCCGGTCGACCGGTCCGACGAGTTTGTCGATCTCCCTGCCCGCTGCGAAGTCGATCCCGGCGGCGACCTGCTCGAGTCGCCGCCCGGGACGCGCCGTGTCGGCGGGCAGGGTGTTGCGGTCCTCGGATCCTGGATTTGGGTCGATCGCAACGACGACGTAGCCGTGACTCGCCAGGTCTTGAGCCAACGTGGTCGACAACGCCATCGGGTTGCCCCAGCCGGGCATCAACACGACGACTGGCCGCGCCGTCGCTGCGGGTGCCGGGGCCGTGTTCGTAGTCGCGTGCACTCTGACCACGTCGAGTTGGCCAGGGCTCAGTCCCATCGCGCTTGCCGTTGCGCTGTCGACATACCGGATCGTGCCGCTCCGGGTGCCGCGCTGCGCCGGATACCACAGCGTTGTCGTGGCGTCCGGGCTGACATTGGGAACGGTGCGGACGCCGACCGGGAATGAGCCGCTCGGCGCAGGAAGCAATGACCTCGACCTGGCCGACGGTGTTGTCGTCACCGGTGCGTCCGGTCGGTGCGTCTTGCTCGTAGCGGGGTGGGTAGCCGAACTGCCGCAGGCCGAGAGTGTGACGACCAGTGTGATGCCGGCGGTGATCGTGGTGAAGGTTCTGACGTTCATGTCAGCGCACCTCTCGGTTCAGGGTTGCTCCGGTGCGGACGGCGTTGACGACCTGCCGGATCGCGTTGCTGGACTGGGCGGCGGTGCGCTTGTCTTCGGTGAGCATCGAGTGCTCGGCGTTCGGCAGCACGTGGTGAGCGCTGTTGGTCGACAGCGCTGCGAGTTCGTTCTGCAACGTCATCCAACCCGGCTCGGCGCCCTTGCGGGCGGTGAGCACGACGAGGGGTCGGTCTCCGAGCGTGTGGAGTGCTCCGGCCTGACGCATCGCTGTCTTGATGACGGAGAACTCGTCGCGGACGCTACGGGCGGCGCGTGGCGTGGCAAGGAACGCGCGCTCCTCGTCACGAGAACGTGCGGGGAGCCCTTCGTACCCGGTGCCGTACATGAGGCGGCCGACGCCGAGGCGGGACAGTGATGGCAAGACGCCGGATGCTCGGCGGAACATCTCGTAGAACTGGGCGTACGACGCGATCCGTGTGGCTTGTTGGGGATGCATGGAATCCAACAGCACGACGCCGGCAACGTCGTGCGGGTAGAGGTGCGCGAAGTTCTGGACGTAGAGGCCGCCGGCCGAGTGGCCCGCAAGTACGTACGGTCCCTGTTCGCCGGCACGCTCGAGGAGTGCGTGGAGATCTCTTGCGGTCTGAACCCCGTTGCGCGGTGCGGGCGTCGACTGACTCCACCCCCGACCGGCGCGGTCGTAGACACAGACCCTCGTGGTGCTGGCAACGTTCTGGGTGATCCAGCCCATGGCGGACGACAGTTCGCCCAGACCGGGCTCGAGGACGACCGTGGGACTTCCGGTACCCACGCAGTTGATGTGAAGCTTGTGGTCACTGACGCTGACGAGCCGTCCCGGCATGGGATAGGCGGTCGGATCGACGGTTTCGCGGTAGGTCTCATAGGTGCCGCCGACGGCTGACAGCAACAACGCGGCGAACACGGGGTACAGCACCCAGGCTCGGGTGTGGCTGTGGAGCGCCTGCCGGGAGCGGACGACCATCCAGACGACGAGCGCGGCGAGCATCGGAGGCCAGACCCAGCCGAGCTCGTTGCCCGTCGGCGCGGCCGCGAGAACGGCAACGCCGGCGGTTCCCATGAAGGCGGCGGGAGCGAACGCCCAGCGTTGAGGCTGGTCCGTCCGCCGGTCGGAGAGGAACGCCATAGCGGCCCACGCTGCTGCGAAGACGAGGAGGACCGATCCGGTAACGAGGTGCTCTCGGGCACCGGCGAGTGGTCCGGCGACGACGGCGATCGCGCCGAGGAGGCCAGCTGCCATCGATCCGGCGACGATCCGTCCGACGTGTCCCTCTCGTGCGGATCCGTCGTGGATGACCGGGCCCGTGTCGGGGGTCGTGGCCTCAGAGTGGCGGGTCGAAGACCGATCCCTCGAGTGCTGAAGTACTGACATGAATGCCTCCGAAATGATGTCTCGTGACGCAGTGCCTCGAGGTCATCACCCTGCGCTCGGACGCTGCCGCGCCTCTGACGACGCGCTGACGGACGACGATTCGCTCCCGTCTCCGGCGTCCGAAGCGTGTTTCCAGGTGGTATTCAGGGTTGTGTGTCTCCGGAGTCGATCAGCGGGAACGCCACGGAGAGGAGGTCTGGGGGACCGATGGTCCCGGGTTCGAGTCCCGGCAGCCTGACCACAGAAATGCAGGTGAGAGACCTACGAGCCGGTTGCCGAGGTGCGGTGACCGGCTCGATCGGCTCCCGGGGGGACGCGGCGTCGTCGCCCAATGGCGACGAGCACCGATCCGACCAGCACCGCCAGCAGGCCGGCCCACACGGCACTGCCGCTCGATCCGCCGGTCTTCGGCAAGGTGTCGGCCGCGGAGGTCGTCGAAGTCGTGGGTGCAGTGGTGCTCGTGGTCTCGGTCTTGGTGATGATCTGGATCGGGACGATCCAGCGGTGGTGGTAGTCGGTGATGTCCTCACTTGCGAGATAGCAGGTCTGGGTGGCGCAGTCGACGGTGCCGCTCGGCGTCGGGAGCGAGCGCACGACCTGACCGGTGCGCACCACGCTGCCATCCGGACCGGTCGGCGCGTAGATCACCGCATGGGTGTTCCAGCAGTGCGCCGCATCGCCGTCTGCGGTTGCACATTCCGTGGTGAGGACGTAGCGCGAAGGCTCGAAGTTGCGCGCGGCGATCGTCACCCACTGGCCGTCGACGAGGTCACTCGTGGGGTAGACCGTGACGATCTCGCGCGGCGTCGCGAACGCGACCGGGAACTCCCAGGTGCCCACCTGCACCGAGCATGTTTCTGGCGCCGCGTCGCACACGATGTGGTTGCCGCCGACGTCGATCTCCCGATGTACGCCCGTCGGCGCGTCGATCACCGCGCCGGTGGCGTCCGCCACCGTTTCGGTGCCGAATGACAGATCGCAGGCTCCGCCCGTCACGCACTCGTGCGCCGTGCCGACGACCTCCTCCGGGCCGAAGCCGGTACCGTTGAACCGCACAACGCTCAGTTCGTGAAGGCCGGTGACCGGTGCCGCGGTGAGCGTCGGTAACGCGCTCGCGGTGATCACCGGCGCGGCCGTCGTTTCCGTCGTCCCCTGTGACCGGTCGCTGGCGCCCGCGGCGGTGGCCGCACTGCCGGCGGCGGCGAGTGCGACCGCAGCGACGATGATTGCCCGGATCCGTCCCGACATCGAGGACCTCCCTTTCCTGCGACTCTCGTGAACGGAACCGCGCCTGACCAGGGGCGATAGTCCCGGTGTGGTCTGGCATCCGGCATCCGTGTCCGGTGTCCGTATCGCGGCGAAGGTCACCCGCGCCGCGTGGTTGCTCCTGGCGCGACAACTCCCGCCGGGCCTTGCGACCACGACGGGAGTTGTCTGCCCTACCCCGATCGGTCAGTGACCGCGGAAGCTGTTGCCTTCGGTGTCGTCGTTCTCAACGCCATCCGTGACGTGGCTCTTCAGGGTGTTCCCCTCGGTGTCGTCCTCGACCCCGTCCGTGACGTGACCGGTTTTGAGGGTGTTGCCTTCGGTGTCATCGATGATCTCGGTCTTGTCGAATCGGATGCGTGGCATGTCCTGCTCCTTGGGTTGTCCGGCCGTCCGGCTCGGTGGGTTGCTGACTTGTTCATCATCGCGGCCCGACGCGCTGGGGTCTGTGGGCCAGACGACATAGGAAGTGTGCGCGGCGATACGCACATCCGGTCAGCGGTTACTGCCCTGGGGCAAGGGCGCGACAAGACGTCCCGAGCGAGCGGTGCAATCCCGGCGATGGACGTCGAGAGCCGAGGGTCCCGAGTCGCGCGTAGGGTGCGCACGTGCCGATCCATGCGAGTCCGACACAGCTCCGCCGGCTGCTCGACGCGGTGATGGCCAGCTCTTACGACTTGGAGCTGACCACCTTGCTCCAGCGGGTGGTGGAAGCCGCGCGCGACATGGTGGGGGCGCAGTACGCGGCGATCGGTGTGCTCGATCCGACGCGGACGTATCTCGCCGAGTTCATCACCGCCGGAATGGACGACGAGCAGATTGCCCGGATCGGGGAGTTACCGAAGGGCCACGGCATCCTGGGGCTGCTGATCACGGATCCGACTGCGATCCGCCTTCCCGACATCGGTGAGCATCCGTCGAGTTTCGGATTTCCGCCGGGTCATCCGGCGATGACGACATTCCTCGGGGTACCGCTCTTCGTCCGTGGTGAAGTGTTCGGCAATCTCTACCTCACCGAGAAGGAAGGTGGCGACGCGTTCTCGGATGTCGACCAGGAACTCACGCAGGCTCTTGGTGCAGCGGTGTCCCTCGCGATCGAAAACGCTCGGCTCCACGAACGCGCCGCCGAGCTCGATGTCCTCGCCGACCGTGAACGGATCGCCCGCGATCTTCACGACACGGTGCTGCAGCAACTCTTCGCAACCGGTCTCGCAATGCAGGGAACGGCGGCGCGGCTCGACGACCCCGAGATTGCCGCGGTCCGGCTCGAACAACATATCGACGCGATCGATGTGACGATCCAGCAGATTCGTTCGGTGATCTTCGGCATCGGCGCCACGCGCGAAGAAGGGCGAAGTCTCCAACTCGAGATTCTCGACCTCGTCACGGAATCCTCCCGTGCGTTGGGCTTCTCGCCGACCGTTTCATTCGAGGGAGCGATCGATTCGACAGTGCCCGCGAGCGTGACCGGTCAGTTTGTCCCCGTGTTGCGAGAAGCACTCTCGAACGTCGCGAAGCACGCGGCGGCGAACGCGGTACGGGTACGCGTCGTGGCGGACACCAACCTGACGCTCGAAGTCACCGACGATGGGCGAGGCTTCGTCAGCGCGTCCGGTGCCGGGAACGGCATACGCAATATGGAATACCGAGCGAGGGAACTGGGGGGCCACGCGGATGTCGGTCCCGGCCCGGACGGCGGTATCACGTTGCTTTGGGTGGTCCCGCTTCAGCGGTAACGAGGCCGCTCGTCACCGCGTCTTGCCGAGCGTCACGTCGCGTGGCCGGATGCCGGTCGGGAAGCCCGCCGTTTCCCTCCAACCTAAGATCTGATCAGCTTCGAAAGGGGTCAGATTGTCTCGCTCGACTGGGCGTGCGACGGTCGGTGCGCTCGTGTTCTTCGCCGTCGCACCCGGAATCACCGCGGGGTTGGTGCCGTGGTGGCTCACCGGCTGGGACGGGCCCGTCGTCGGTGCGACGCGATGGGTCGCCGCGACGCTGATCTTCGTAGGGTTCGCCACCACAGCCGCCGCGTTCGTGCAGTTCGTTGTCGAGGGACGGGGCACTCCCGCCCCGATCGCACCCACCGAGGTCCTGGTCGTCGGCGGGCTCTACCGATGGACCCGGAACCCGATGTACCAAGCCGTCGCGGCGATGATCGGTGGTCAGGCTCTCCTGTTCTCGAGCCGCGCCACGCTCGTTTGGTTGGTCATCTTCATGGTGGCGGTGTGGACATTCGTCACGATCCACGAGCAGCCGGTATTGCGGCGACGATACGGAGACGCCTACCGCCGCTACTGCGATGCGGTCCCCGGCTGGTACCCGCGACTGCGTCCCTGGCGAGGCTGACCGCGTTTCCGGAAGCGCGCTCCGGCAACCTCGGGTGAATAGCTTGCTGGGAGCAGTCGGAGGGCGACTGGAACATTCGGGAGGACCCCTTGAGCAAGTCGGTATCGAACCAAGAGGACTCGGCGTCGGCGCGGATCGATCAGCGGATCGCGGATCTCGGCGACTGGCGGGCGGAGACGCTGAGCCGGATGCGCACCCTCATCACGGAGGCTGATCCGGATGTCGAAGAGGACATGAAGTGGGTGAAGAAGACGAGTCCGGGCACGCCCACCTGGTCACACGACGGCATCATCTGCACGGGCGAGCCGTACAAGGCGGTCGTGAAGCTCACATTCGCCAAGGGCGCTTCGTTGCCGGATCCGGCCAAGCTCTTCAACTCGAGCCTCGAGGGGAACACGCGGCGCGCGATCGACATCCGTGAGGGCGAGAAGGTGGACGCGCGGGCGTTCAAGGCGCTCATCCGCGCCGCGATCGACCTCAACTCCTCCCGCGTCAAGCCGACGCGCAGTCGAGCGAAGTAGGCCTCCTGACCGCCAGGTACCGACCTCCGTGCTCCCGGAGTCCGACCGCGCCGTGTCCGCGGCCACCGGGACACGCGACTGCTCGCCAGGTCGGGACTTCGGACCCTGGAATCCGCTTCGAGCGCGAACCAGGATCGGGTCATGACGACCTTGTTGCAATCGCCACCCGGGCACGCCGATCGCGGGTCCGATCTCGACGCACTCGCAACTGCCGAGCTGCGGGCTGCGTGCGAAGGAGGCGGTTTCCCCGTCCCCGGGGCACGAATTTCCTTCGTCGGGGAAGGACCGGTGCTCCGGGTGGTGGTGAGAATTCCTTCCCAGCTGCCGTGGCGGGTGGCCGACGCCGCAGTCGTGCGCGCGCTGCAGGCGGTACGTTCGAGTTGGCCCGAGACCCAGTTCTCGGACCGCCGGTACGAAGACTGTCTGCTCTCCGACTGACTCGCCGGTCTGCCTGTCCTGGCGGTCGAGCGAACTCAGTTGGGTCCGGTCTCCACCCGCGGCTCGAGCACGACCACCGGTGTCTCGTTGGACCGCAGGGCGGCATAGCCGTCGAGTCCCCGGTCGACCACGGCCCAGCGCTGCCAGAGTCGGTCACGCTCTTCCCCGACGGCACGCCGCGCGTGCACGGGCCGCCGGTGCCGACCCGCCAAGTGGACGACGGTGTCCGGGTGGGCCTCGAGATTGCGCCACCACGCGGGATCGCCGTCCTCCCAGCCGTTCATCGCGAGGACGACGAGATTCGGACCGTCCTCGAGGTACCCGACGATCACGTTGCGTTCCTGGCCCGACTTCCGTCCGACGGTCGTCAGATGCAGCGCGCCCCATCCTCGCTTGCTCGCCGTCGACCAGAGGAACCGACCGCCACTGAGCCGGTACAGCACGCGGTGCACGCGCCAGAACCAGTGCATGAACCACGTCGGCGGCAGGCTCGGCGGGGGAGTGTCGCCGGCAGTGTCCTTGCTCGCGACGTGATCTTCGGCTCGCATGCTCGCCTCCCGGGTTCTGGTCTCCACCCCATCCTCGACGTGGAGGGTCTCGCGTTCCAGGGCGCATCGCCGCCGGGAAACGGGACATTGGCCCCTACCTCCCGACCACCCGATCCGATCAATGCTGCAGTCCCGAAGTCGGGGCTCCTCGATGCAGTTGGTAGCGACTCGGCTACTGCGAGGAGGCGTCCACTGCCGTCTCGTCGCCGTAGCGAAGCGGGCGGGCTCAGGACCGGGGTGACCCGACGTCGACGCTCGCGGCGACCTCGGGGTTCTCGCGCAACCAATGCGCCAGGAACGGGCAGCGGGGGACGACGACCAGTTCCTCGGCGCGGGCGTGTTCGACGGCGGCCCGGGCCAACTCGCTGCCGATTCCACGGCCGCTGATCGCGTCGGGAACGAGCGTGTGGGTGACGACGAACTGCCCGTCGCGTCGTTCGTACTGGAGTTGGGCGACCTCACCGTCGACGGTTGCGACCAAGCGCTGTTCTTCGGGATGATCCCAGATGACGGTCATGTCGGTGTCTTTGCCCGAAGTCGATCGCCGCGAAACGTGGCTCGCTCCCGATCAGCGACCGCGGAAGTGGGGATCACGTCGCTCTTTCGCCGCGTGTCCGTATTCCTTGAAATCGTCCGAGCGGCTCGAGACCTCCATCGCCCACGCCTCGTCGAGGAGATGACGGTCGATGTCGGTGGTGAGCGCACGGTGGAGCAGCACCTTGGTGGCGCCGAACGCGACGGTCGGGCCGGCGGCCAGACGGTCGAGGAGCGCCGTCGAAGCGTCGTCGAGATCGGGCTCGGGCACGGCCCGGTGCACCAGCCCCCAGTCCGCGGCGTCGCGACCCGACGCCTTGGTGCCGAGCAGCAGCATCTCCCGGGCTCGGACGACACCGGCCAGACGGGGGATCAGCCACGACGCGCCGCTGTCGGGTGTGAACCCGAAGTCGGTGAACGGCGCCCAGAGGCGGGCGTCCTCGGCGACGACCGTGAAGTCGGAGGCGAGCGCCAGGTCGAGGCCGAGGCCGATCACCCAACCGCGGGCGGTGCACACGATCGGGACCTGCACCGTGAGCATCGCGGTGACGAGCCGGTTCACGTGCGCCTGCATCCGCCGGCTGATCGAGCTGACGCGCGGCTTCTCGCCCTCGTCGCCCCCGGCGCGGTCGCCGAGGTCGAAGCCCGAACAGAAGTGTTCGCCGGTGCCCGTGAGATGGATGACGCGGACCGACTCGTCACTGCCGGCCGCATCGACGATGTCGACGAGCGCGTAGACCATCGGATCGGTGATCGCGTTGCGGCGGTCCGGCCGGTCGAGACCCACGCGGAGTACGGGTCCCTCGTGCGCGACGAACAGGCCGTCGGGGATGGCGGGGTAGGGCTTCATGCGGTCTCCTCGGCGGCGAAACGTGTCGCGAGCGCGTCGAGCGCTTCCTGGCAGTTGGTGGCGTGACCGGGTGGTTCGGGCAGTCGCACCGGCCCGTGCTCGCGCGACGGCAGGAGGATGGTGGCGTGACCCGGGGTGGTGGTGTCGCCGCGCTGGTTCTCGCCCCACACGTCGAGATCGACGGCCGGTCGATCGCCGTCCGCCAGATACCGACGCGTCACCCGGCCGCGCATCCAGTGGGTGTCGCCGACGTAGTTGAACTTGCGGAACTGGCAGTCGAGCTTCCACAGCCACGCGTCGTCACCCATCCAGTCGGTGCAGAGGTGGATCAACCACGTCTCGCGCATGCGGCCGTAGTCGTAACTCGTGGGGTTGCCCGCCGCCCGGGCCCACTCCGGATCCCAGTGCACCCGCTGCTGCACGTCGGGGATGTTGAGCGCGTCGGGCCGGAAGAACCGCGGCATGCGGCGCCGCTGATCGGACGCGAGGCGCAGGGCCTTCACGCCGTAGAGGCCCATGCCCATGCCCGTGTGCCACACGACCATGTCGGTGACGCGCATCGGACCCTTCACGATCGGCCCGAGTTCGTCGCCCTCGACCACGTCCTCCCAGTACCGCGGTTCGGCGCCGCGGCGGTGGTCGCGCTCGGTGGCGACGGTTTCGTCGATCGCCGCGATCTCGGCGTCGGTGTACGGCCGGATCTCGATGCCGTCGTTTTGCTTGCGCTCGGTGGCCTTCTCCCGCTCCGCGCGGATCATCAGGCGGTACTGGCCCGCCAGCACCGGACCGTCGACCGCGGCGAAGACCTCGCCGAACCACTCGTGGACGGCCCGACCCGCGAACTCACCCACCTTGTCGTGGACCCCGACGAGCGCGTTGCGGCGCGCCACCCGGGTCCCGGGGCGCAGCGGGTTCCACCACTCCCGGAACGACCCCGAGTAGAACGCGTGCACGCCACCGAGCGGGTCACCCTTCATCACCGCGCGGACGTCGTCGGGCAGTCGGGTCACCTCGTCCTCACCGATGAGCGTGTCGCCCCCCACGAGATGCGGCGGCGCGAGCGGGCCACCCCATCGGGTTCCTATGCCGTAGCTCGGGTCGCACCACAACGGGTTGTCGTCGCCGTAGGCCTCGGCCACGTGCCGGAAGGCATCCTCGTTGGGCACGCGGTAGTGCGGTGGTTGCGTGTGGGGACGCGCGATTCCGATACGCGCCCGCAGGCGAGCGATACCGGCGTCGGTGATGGCATCTGCCATGGGTGTCCCTCGGGTTGGTGCTCGGACGGCGTGGGCGCGATTCGCGACCGTCGGACTCTAGATAATGTGCGCGCGCCGCACTGCTGCGGGCCTTCCTCGACCAGGAGACGAAGTATGGACGCGACCTCATTCCGCTACGACGGCAAACGGGCGCTGGTCGTGGGCGGAGCCACCGGGATGGGCGCGGCCACCGCGGCCCTGGTCCAGGATCTCGGGGCCGACGTCGTCGTCATGGACCGGGTCCCCGTCGAGCGCGAGGGGATGACGTCGATCACCGTCGACCTGAGCGAGCGGGCCAGCATCGACGCCGCGATCGACGCCTGTGGCGGGCCGATCAACGCCCTGTTCTCGTGCGCCGGTGTCGCCGACGGCACCCCGGGGATCGAGAAGATCAACTTCATCGGCCACCGGCATCTCATCGAGCGGGCGCTGGCGGCCGACTTGCTGCCCCGTGGGTCGGCGATCGGGATGATCTCGTCCGCGGCGGGACTCTCGTGGGAGGCGAACCTCGGCCTGGTCAAGGAGTTCCTCGACACCCCGGACTTCGACTCGGCGGTCGAGTGGATCGCGGAGCACAAGAAGGCCGACTACATGTGGAGCAAGCAGGCCATGTGTGGATACGTGGCGCGCGAAGCGTTCCCGATGCTCAAGCGGGGCATCCGCATCAACGCGATCCTGCCCGGCCCGACCGACACGCCGTTGGCCCGGGCGAACGCCGAGATGTGGCTGGGTTTCGGTGCCGACTACCGCGAGGCCACCGGCGTCGAGGCGTCGACCCCGGAGGAGCAGGCCGGCCCGCTCGCGTTCCTGTGTAGCGACGCGGCCGCCTACCTGAACGGTGTCACCGTCATCACCGACGCCGGCTACTGCAGCTCCGGCATCACCGGCTCGTTTCCCGACGCCACCCCGGTGGTCGATTTCCTCTACGGAAGATATTGACGACTTTCTTGCTCGTACGCTCGCGCTCCTGATGGTCATGCCTTCCGTGGGGCTCGCTGCCTCGCGGCTCGCCTCCGCAAGCTCCGGCTCGGGAGCGACTATCGATATGAGGGACATCTGCGATGCCTGACCCGCCGGCATTGGAACTTGATCGTGCATCGTCCGACGAGGAGATACGGGCGCGGGTCGGGGCGTGGGTGGAGGAGTTCGTACCGCGGGCGTGGCGGGATGCGGCGCGGGCGGGGCGGGACGCGATCCGGGCCGTCCGGCCGCGAGCGGAGTACGAGGCGTGGTATCCGACGTTCGCCGCGAGTGGGCTCGCCGTGGCCACCTGGCCCGTCGAGTACTCGGGCCTCGACCTCACCCCCGACCAGGCCCGCGTCGCGGAGTCGGTGCTCGCGCCGTACAACCTCGGCCGGCTGAACCCGCTCGGCCTCAACTCCGCCGCACCCGCGCTCTTCGCCCACGGGACCGAGGCGCAACGACTCCGGTTTCTGCCACCGATGGTGCGCGACGAGGAGCGGTGGTGTCAGCTCCTCTCCGAACCCGGTGCCGGTTCCGACCTGGCGTCGCTCGCGACCCGGGCCGAACTCGACGGGGACGAGTGGGTGCTCAACGGTCAGAAGGTCTGGACCACCTGGGCCCACTTCAGTGACTTCGCGGTGTGTCTCGCACGTAGCGACCCGTCGCGCCAGAAGCGACAGGGGCTCACCTACTTCATCGTCGACCTGCACGCGCCCGGCGTGACCGTGCGTCCGTTGCGTCACCTGGGCGGCGAGATCGACTTCAACGAGGTCTTCCTCGACGATGTCCGCATCCCCGACGACTACCGCATCGGCGGGACCGGCGACGGGTGGCGGGTCGCAGGATCGAGTCTCGCCGGGGAACGCCAGATGGTGTCGGGCGCAGGGTCGGGTGGCGTCGACCGCATCGGCGGCCGCGGGGTCGAACACGTGATCGCACGAGCGCGCGAGCTGGGTCGGGGCGACGACGCCGCGGTGCGGCAGCGGCTGGCGTCGGTCTACGCGGAGGAGCGGGTACGCGCCCTCACCAACCAACGGGTGCGCGCAGTGGTGCAGGCGGGCGGGACGCCCGGGCCCGCCGCCTCGATCGGCAAGGTCCATCAGGGCGCACTCAACCAGCGCATCCAGATGGTGGCCGCGGACCTGCTCGGGGCGGACGCCACCGCGTGGGAAGGTGGCGAGCAGTACCAGGACGGGATGCCCCACGAGATTCGCGGCATGCTGCGGTCCCGGGCCAACACCATCGAAGGTGGGACGACGGAAGTGAACAAGAACATCCTCGGCGAGCGGGTCTTGGGTCTGCCGCGCGAACCGGACCCATGGTCCGACGCGCCGTGGGAGGAGGTGCCGCGGTCGTGACCGACTACGAGCACCTGGTGGTGGAGCGGCACGGTCCGGTCGGCTGGCTGATCAACGACCGGCCCGACCAGTTGAACGCGATGAACAACGCGATGCGCGACGAGTTCGCGCTCGCGTGGAAGGAGCTCGACGACGACCCCGAGGTGCGCGTGATCGTGCACACCGGGAACGGCCGCGCGTTCCAGACCGGCGCCGACGTGTCCGAGGTGGCTTCCGACGGCCTCGGCATGGAGCGGTACCGGGAATCGGTGGAGCAGTTCGACCTCCATTTCACCGCCTGGCACCAGCAGGTGTGGAAACCGGTGATCACCGCGGTCAACGGTCTCTGCGCGGGCGGTGCGTTCCACTGGGTGGCCGACGCCGACATCGTGATCGCAGCGAGCGACGCGCAGTTCTTCGACCCGCACGTGTCGGTCGGGCAGGTCGTCGCGATCGAGGCCATCGGCCTCATGCGCAAGATGCCGGCCGAGGCGGTGATGCGGATGGCGTTCATGGGCAAGTACGAGCGCATGCCCGCCGACCGCGCGCTCCAACTCGGCATGATCTCCGAGGTGGTGGACCCGCCCGAGCGATTGCGGGAACGGGCCCAGGAACTCGGAGAGACCATCGCCCGGAACTCGCCCGCCGCGATGGCCGCGACCAAGAAGGCGTTGTGGGCCGCCCTCGAACTCGGCCTCACCGATGCGTGTCGCGTCGGCGCCGGTCATCTCGTCGGCATGTGGGGTCATCCCGACCAGGACGAAGGACCGCGGGCGTTCGCGGAGAAACGCGATCCCGTGTGGCAACCGCCGGCGTGAACCTCGCGTCGCTCCTGCTCGATCATCCCTTCGGCTCCGACGAACCGCTGCTCCACTCCATGGAGCAGACCATGACCGCGGGCGAGGCGCGGGCGGAGACGCGTCGGTTCGCCGACGACCTCGGTCCGCTCGACCGACGTGCCGTGGCGATCGCCTTGCCGAACGGACCCGACCTCGTGACCGCAATGGCGGGGGTCTGGCTCGCCGGTGGTGTCTACGTCCCGGTCAATCCGCGTCTGCCTGCCGCGGAGGTCTCCGCCGCACTCGCCGAGACCGGACCCGTTGCGTTCGTCACCGAAGCCGGGATCGAACGGCTCGAAACCTCGCGCCGGTACGACGACGGCGTCGCGTTCGTTACCTGGACGTCGGGGACGACCGGACGACCCCGGCCGATCCTGCACACCCACACTGCGTACCTCGAACTGCTCGACCGGGTGCTGGGTCCGTTGCGTGCCGGCGGCGCCCCGAGCCGGACGCCGACGCCGAACCTCATTCCCGTCTCGATGGCGCTCAACGCCGGGCTCTACAACGCGTTGTTCGGTCTACGGGCCGGAGCCGCGCTCGTGATCATGGACCGCTTCACCCCGCACGACTTCGCCACGCTCGTGGAGCGGCACGCGATCCGGTCGACGGTCCTCCCGCCCGCGGCGATGGTGGCGCTCACCGAATCCGACGTCGAGTCGCTCCACCCCCTCAAGTACGTCCGCTCCATCACCGCGCCGCTCTCGCCCCTCCACGCCCGCCGCTTCGCCGATCGCTTCGACGTCTTCGTCCTCAACGGGTACGGCCAGGCCGAGATCGGCGAGGTGATCGGCTGGACCGCAGCCGACGCACGGGAGCATCCGGAGAAGCTCGGCGCGGTCGGTCGTCCGCATCCGGGGGTCGATATCCGCGTCGCCGAAGACGGCCGCCTCTGGGTCCGCCCGCCCAACGCGGCCACCGGCATCGCCGAACGCACCGATGCCGACGGCTACATCGACACCGGTGACCTCGCTCGCCTGGATGCCGACGGCTTCGTCTGGATCGAGGGCCGCGCCGGGGACGTGATCAACCGCGGCGGGAACAAGGTGCACCCGGCCGCGGTCGAGGAGGTACTACGCCTGTCGCCCGCGGTCGACGACGTCGCGGTGGTCGCCCGGCCCGACGACCGTCTGGGTGACGTACCGGTCGCCTGTCTCGTGGGTCGCGCGGTGGACGATGCCGAGTTGGTGACCCTCTGCCGTGAGCACCTCGTGGCCTACAAGGTGCCGGTCGCATTCGTCTGGATGGAGGCCCTGCCTCGCAGCGAGATCGGCAAGATCCTCCGTGCCGACCTCCGCGCCGCGGTTGCTACACCGTCCCCCTAACTGCAGCGTTTGTCGATCTGACGACTCCTAGTCACGTTGAGTCGACAAACGCACGGGTTGGTGGGTGGGCCTACGGTGCGGGGATGGCGGAACGGTGGTGTCCCCAGTGCCGGGGTGAGTTCCGGGCCGGGATCACGATGTGTGACGTCGACCTCGAACGGGCGGCGGCGTACCTCGATGCGGCGGACGCGGGCGCAGTCGGCATGGTTTCCGACGAGGAACTCGCAGCCCAGGCCGAAGCGGCCGCGGGGTTCTCCGATCCGAGCCGCGGCGCGGTGGTGTGAGGTCAGGCGACCTGCGGTGTGGCCTGACGGGTGAAGCGGGCCAGTGGGGGAGACGTGCGTACCCGCTCACACAGAGGCGCGAGCCAACGGTCGACGAGTGGGATGCCGAGTGCGGCGATCGCGCCGCCGAAGACGAGACCGGCCAGGACGTCGCCCGGATAGTGCGCGCCCACGTAGACGCGGGTGAAGGCCATGACGAGCGCGCCGGCGATTGCGATCAGGCCGACGCGTCGGACCGCCAAGAGCAATCCGACCGCGACCGCGCCGGTCACGACCGCGTGGTCGCTCAGGAACGTCGGATCGGGCGACTTGTCGACGAGGACGAGGACCCCGCGATGCGTCGCGAACGGCCGGGCGCGACCGACCCAGTCGGCGAGCGGTTGGTTCACGGCGAGGGCGATCAGCGCCGCCGCGGCTGCCCAGATCGTCCGGGCGAGGATCCGGGCGTCGTCGCGCAGGCCGATCCAGCCGGCGATCGCGAGTGCGACGGCGAACAGGACGACGCCGTAGTTCGCGTAACCCCGGAAGAACGGATGCGCCCAGCTCGAATCGCTCGACCACCGGTTCACAATGTGGAACAGGGACCAGTCCATTGCCATCCTTCGAGAACTGCCTCGACGACGTTACGGCGTGATCGGGCGGTGACTTGACCGGTGATGAGCGTGCTCGTGGGTGCGGGCCGCGAAGTCGTCGGCCTCTTCGAGGAGTTCTCGGCGTTCGTCACTGCGGGCCCAACTGGCCACCAGGAACAGGGCGATCCACCCGCCGAGTAGCCAGCCGGCGGCGATACTCCGTCGCCATCGGCGCCGTTCGTGACCGGTCCAGAACCAGACCGGTCCGGGAATGCGGGCGACGTCGTTCGCCCACCACCGGACCGCGGGGAGCGCGATCACCATGCCGCCGAGGAACAGGCCCAGCTCAAGCACTCGATCGTCGATCCCTCTCTGCCGGGACGGTGATCGCGAGACAGCGGACGTGGGTGTGGCCGTGACCCCACGGCGTTCCGCACGCGTGGGTCGACGCCGGTGCGTTCCGATGTCGCCAGTCGAGCAAGATCACCCGTCCCGAGGGATCGTCGCCCCGGTACTGGAACCCGAACGCATTGTGCATGCGCGGCACCTGCACGGGCGCGAACCCCGACCCGTGCCGGACGCCGAGGGTCCACGCCAGTTCCGGTGCCTTGCTGCGCGGGATGACGGCGACGATGTCACCCGGTCGCACGCGATGCTCGATCGCGCGCAGCGGCGAGTTGGGTCCGGTCGTGGCCTCGGCGGCGGCGATCGCCGAGGGCGCCAGAATCAGGGCCGACATCACGACGACGGCCGCGCCGACGACGACCGACCTCCGCAGCATGGCATCGAGCGCGAAGGCGACGGCGAGGATCGGGGCCCACGCGAAGAGCGTGAACGTCCGATCGAGCACGACCGGTTCCGCGAGGCCGGCGACCGCGGCAAACGCGATCGGCAGCGCGAACCCCGCGAGCCAGAGCTTGCCGAGTGGCTTGTCCCGCCGGACCAGCAGCACTCCGCCGACCACGATCGCCACCGCCGCGGCCCATTCGAGTTGCGGCACGGTCGTGACGAGGTGCGCGACTGCGGTCGTGAGCGTGTGCAGGGTGGTCGAAGGGATCCACGCCGAATGCCCGCCACGGGACTGCACGAGGAACGACGGGCCCCAGAGCACGGCCCAAACCGCGCCCGCGCCGACGATCGCGCCGCGCCACCACCACGCTTCGACGTCGGTGCGGCGGCCGGCCAGCAGCAGGAGACCCGGAACCAACAGGAAGATCGAGACGTGGGTCATCATCGCGAGGAGCACCACGACGCCGAGCGCCACCGAGAGTCGGCGTCGTGGCCGCACGATCCAGGCCATTGCGATGATCGCGATCAGGACCCCGAACAGCTCGGTCTCTGCGTACATGCGGGCGTCGCGTCCGTGCAGGATCTCGAACGAACTGATCGCCATCAACGCCGTGGCGAGAATGCCGATCCGGCCCCAGCCCTTCACCCACCAGGCGAACAGCGCGAGCGCCGTGATCGAGAAGACCGCCGACGGAAGCCGGAACCAGAACTCCGAAACTCCGGCGCGTGCGAGTGGGAGGTGCAGCAGGTAGTCGAGCGGTGGGTGGGAGTCGTGCAGCTTGAGGTACGAGAACATCTGACCGAGCGAGAGGCGACCGGCCATCGCGGTGAACGACTCGTCGTAGTTGAGTCGGGCCGAGCCGAGGCCGGTGAGGCGCAGCCAGGCGCCGATGGCCACCAGTGTGATCAGGATCACCGGAACCCGAAGGGAGGCGCGCAGGCGGGGAGCAGGCGCGACCTCCCGATCGGGTTCTGGTGTGGAGCGGGGGATCGGTGGGTCGAGGGTGGCGGTCATCTGCGCCGGAGCTTGAGATGGCGCATTCGGTCCTGCAGCCCCCACCAGGTGACGAGGAGGAGTGCTTCGCCGCTGATCCGCATCGACATCTTGGATTCGCCGTGGGCGCGGTCGCCGAAGGTGATCGGCACTTCGCGGATCAACCGGCGCGCGCCGGCCACCCGGCGGGCGAGTTCGATCTGGAACGCGTAGCCGTCGGCCTCGGTCGATGCGTAGTCCGCGGCGCGGAGTGCCGTCGCGGTGAAGGCCCGGTAACCCGAGGTGAGGTCCGCGGCGTCGAGTCGCAGCATGAACGCGGCGTAGCGGTTGCCGTACCGGGACAGCGCCCGTCGACCGACCGTCCACTTCGGGATCGACGCGCCCGGCACGTACCGAGACCCGATCGCGAGATCGGCACCGCGTTCGATCGCCCCGAGCAGCTTCGGGAGCGCGGCCGGATCGTGCGAGAGATCGGCGTCCATCTCGACCAGGACGTCGTAGCCGCGTGCCAGACCCCAGTCGAAGCCGTCGCGGTAGGCGGCGCCGAGTCCGGACTTGCCCGGGCGGCCGAGCACGTGCGCCCAGGTGAACTGCCGAGCGAGTCCCTCGGCGATCCGACCGGTGCCGTCGGGACTGTTGTCGTCGACCACCAACACGTCCGCGACCGGACACGCCTGGCGGATCCGTGTCACCACGGTCACGATGTTCTCCGACTCGCAGTAGGTCGGGACCACCACCAGCACGCGGCCGATCGGGCTCGAGGGAACCACCTCCAACAACGGAACCGGTCGGGCCTCGTGCGGCGTTCGCATCGTCATCGTCATGGGGTCTCCTGTCGTCAAGGGCACGGTACGAATCGACGAGTCACGCGACCCCCGGTGTTCGGTCAACCAGGGGCAAAATCTCCGGGGTCGCAGTGAGGGCGGTGTTCCTGCCCGTAACGTGGCGTTATGGCCGAGCCGACGATTCTGGTGGTCGAGGACGACGAAGCGATCGGCCGGGCACTGGTCGGCGCGTTGACGGCGCAGGGATTCCGGGTCGACCTCACCCCGTCGGGCAACCAGGCGCTCGCGAGTTCGGTGAACGAGCGTCCGGACCTCGTGCTCCTCGACCTCGGGCTTCCGGACCTCGACGGCGTCGAGGTGTGCCGCCGACTCCGCGCCCTCGATGCAGCGCTGCCCATCGTGATCCTGACCGCCCGACACAGCGAGATCGACGTCGTACTCGGCCTGGACGCGGGCGCGAACGACTACGTGACCAAGCCGTTCCGGCTTGCCGAGTTGCTGGCGCGGGTACGCGCGCATCTGCGCCGTTCGGCGACGGTGAACACACCGGCGCGCATCGAACTCGGTGACGTGGTGATCGATCGTGATGCCCGACGGGTGTTCGTCGCGGGTGAGGAAGTCGAGTTGCGGGCGCGCGAGTACGAGTTGCTCGTGTTCCTCGCCGAGTCGGCGGGCACGGCCGTCACCCGTGAGCGGATCATGACCGAGGTCTGGGACTCGAACTGGTTCGGATCCACCAAGACGCTCGACATGCACATCTCGTCGTTGCGCCGGAAGCTCGGCGAGACGGTCGGGGCCGAGCCGTCGGTCAGCCGTATCACCACTCTGCGCGGGGTCGGGTACCGGTTCGAGCTGTGAGGTGGCGGATCCTCGTCTCCATGGTGACGGTGACGACCATCGCGGTCGTGCTGTTCGGAGCACCGCTCGCGATTGCGCTCGGTGATCTCCACCACGAGGAGGAGGTCGTGCGGCTGGAGCGCACGGCGGCGGAAGCATCCGAGGATGTGCCCACCGGGTTCCCGCACACCGCCGCACCGCTCGAGGTCCGCAAGGTCCGCGGCCGCGAAGTCGGACTCTACGGACGCGCCGGGACTCTGCTCGCCGGCAACGGACCGCGTCGCGGTGACGCGATCGTCAAGTCCGCGCTGAAGGGCGCGGTCCGCGACCAGCAGATCGGGAACCGGATCGTGGTCGCCATCCCGCTGACGCGCGGCGAGCACATCGTCGGCGCGCTGCGCGCCTCGGTGTCCGATGCCGCGACCAGGCAACGCACCCGCAACGACATCTGGGTCATGGTCGCCATCGGCGCCCTCGCGGTCGCGGTGAGCGCACTCGTCGGTTGGGTCCTCTCCCGCCGGATCACGCGTCCGGCCGAGCGACTGGTGGGACTCGCCAGCCGGTTGGGTGATGGAGATTTCACGGTGCGGTCCGAAACGAGCGGGGTTCCGGAGGTGGACGCCGTGTCCGCCGCGCTCGAGACCACCGCGGTGCGACTCGACCGGATGCTCACCCGCGAGCGTTCCTTCAGCGAGGACGCGTCCCATCAACTCCGTACGCCGCTGACGAGCCTGCGCATCAACCTCGAGGCCGCCCGGCTCGACCCCTCCCACGATCTCGACGCGGTACTCGCGGCGGCTGTCGACGATGTCGATCGCCTCGACCGGACGATCGACGATCTCCTGACGCTCGCACGCGAGGCCCCCACACCCCACGCCGACACCGACCTGGCGGAGTTGCTCGACAGCCTCGAACCGGGGTGGCGGCGCGAGATGGCGCTACCGGGACGGTCGTTGCGGGTGGTGGTCGACCCGAACCTGCCGAAGGTCCTGATCTCGGACCGCGCCGTCCGCCAGATCCTCGACGTCCTCGTCGACAACGCCCGCCGCCACGGCGCCGGTGCGATCGTCGTCGCGGCCCGGCCGGCGGGTTCGGGCGCAGTGATCGAGGTCTCCGACGAGGGGACCGGGGTCATCGCGGACCCCGAAGGGATCTTCGAACGGCGGACCTCGACCGTCGGGAGCCACGGGATCGGTCTGGCGCTGGCCCGGGCCCTCGCCGAGGCGGAAGGGGCTCGCCTCGTCCTGCGCCGGCCCGGCCCGCAACCCGCCTTTGCGTTGCTCATGTCCCCGGGCCCGGATCACGACGAACCTGAGAGCTGACGCCGAACAGGTCATCCTGCCTACCCGGCGGGTCGCCCGAAGTCGTAGCCTGGAGCTGATGGTAAAGCCCGGCACGGACCTGATCGACGTGCGGACGCCCGCTGCGGGCGACGGCGATGACGTCAAGCCGCGCTTCCGGGGCCGGCTGCACCAGGCGATGTTCTTCCTCAGTCTCCCCGCCGGGGTCGTACTGATCCTCCTCGCCCGGGGCGCGTCGGCCGACGTCGCCGCTTCGCTCTACGCGGTGTCGGTGGCTGCGCTCTTCGGTACCTCGGCGAGCTACCACCGCGACACCTGGGGCGTGCGCCTGCGCGATCGGATGCAGAAGGCCGACCACGCGATGATCTTCGTGCTGATCGCCGGCTCGTACACCCCGATCGTCCTGCTCGCGCTACAGCCCGAATGGGGCATCACGCTGCTCGCGGTCGCGTGGACGATCGCGGTCGCCGGTGTGACGCTCACGTTCACCAAATGGGACTTCATGAACCGCCACGGCGGGTTCGTGTACGTCGGGTTCGGCTGGGTCATGGTCGTGGCGCTGCCGGTGATCTTCGAGGCGCTGTCGACCACGCAGATCATCCTGCTCTTCGCCGGTGGCGTCTTCTACACGGTGGGTGCCGTGCTGTTCGGCCTCGAGCGGCCGAAGCTGCGGCCGCGTACCTTCGGCTTCCACGAGCTGTGGCACGTGATGACGGTGGCGGCTGCGGGGTGTCATTACGCACTCGTCCTCACGCTGATCCGCGGCTGACGCACCGACGTGTTTCGACTCCGCCCACCGCAGATGGCAGGATGGACGCGCTCGACGGGAACCCTGGGGGTGGCGAACGCATGGGTATTGCACTAGCGGCGGCCTACGGTCTCGGCGTCTGCGCCGTGCTCTGGTTCGCGATCGATTCGGCGCGGATCCCGCCGATGATCTGGTACTGGTCGGGTTTCTCGCGCCTCGGTTGGTGGGGCGCGATGTTGTTCTGCCTCGCCGCCGCCGGGATCCCCGCGGTGATCGCCGCATTCGCGTGGCGCTTCAGTGCCGCCCGCAAGGTCCTGCGACTCGAACTCAACGACGTGCGCGCCGAGGGCCGCGCGGCGCGCGAGGCCCGCATCGGCCGCTCGCCGGAGAGCGTCGCCTAGCTCAGCCCGGGTTCGGGGTGCGTTCTTCCATGCCCCACGGTGAGCCGTATTCGGTGAGCAGGTCGAGATAGGGGACCGCGTCGAACGCCTCGGGTCCGAGCACTCCGGCGCCGGACCAGGTCCCGGCGGCCAGGAGTTCCAGTGCGATCACGGGATTGATCGCGGTCTGCCAGACCACGGCCTGGTGGCCGTACTCCCGCATGCACCAGTCGTTGTCGACCACGTGGTGGAGGTACACCTCGCGCGGTCGGCCGTCGGTCCCGGTCCCCGTCACCCACGTGCCCGCGCAGGTCTTGCCGTGCATGCGTTCGCCGAGTTCGGCCGGGTTGGGGAGGGTGGCGGCGACGACGTCGCGCGGCGAGACCTCGACGTCACGGACACGGACTTTGTCGGTGCGGTCGAGGCCGGTCTTGTGGAGCGCGTCGAGGACGGCGATGAACTCGTCCCCCAGGCCGTACTTGAACGTGACCCGGTTGCAGTCGACCCAGCGGGGGATGAGCAGGACCTCTTCGTGCTCCACGTTCACGCACTCGACGGGGCCGATGCCCTCGGGGAACACGAACGTCTCGGGCTCGGAGAACGGCGCCGTCGTGTACCAACCGCGGTCCCGTTCCCAGATCACCGGTGGGTTCAGGCATTCCTCGATCGTCGTCCAGATCGAGAACGTCGGCGCGAAGTCGTAGCCGTCGATCACGAGGTTGGCGCCGTCGCGGACGCCGATCTCGTCGATGCTCGAGAAGAGGTGGTCCGCGGCGTACCGTGCGAAGACATCGGAGAGTCCCGGCTCGATCCCGATGCCGACGAGGGCGAGCCGGCCGGCCTGCTCCCACTCACCGGCGACCGCGAACTGCTCGTCGCCCAACATGACCCCGGTCTCCTCGTAGGGACGGTCCGGGTGGGCCTGCGAGAGGTGCATCGCCATGTCGAGGTAGGTGGTTCCGGCGGCGAACGCGCCGTCGAAGATCGGTGGGTTGAGGCGGGGGTCGCAGGCGTTCACGACGACGTCCGCCCGTATCTCCGTTGCGAGCGCCGCGACCGACGCCGCGCTCGATGCATCGACGCCCGCGGCGGCGAACCTCGGGTCGTCGAGTCCGGCGATCGCCCGGTGGGCCCGTTCGACGTCGAGATCCGCGATGGTGAGGTGCTCGAAGAACTCCCGCCGGTGGGCGATGGTCGCCATGGCCGAACCGACGCCACCGGAACCGACGATCAGAATGCGCATCGGCGGAGGCTAACTGGGCCGGAGTGCGCCGCCCGTGAGCGAGGCCCGGGGCAGATCTGGCCCGACGGCCACGCGGGCCGGGCTAGCGTGAACCCGGTGTTCTGGTGGCGCCGGGCCGACGGCGATCTCGTCAAAGACGGTACCGACCTTCGTCGCGTGATGCCGTACGTGATGCGGCGCCGCAGCGAGTCGACCGTGTATTTCGAGCAACGCATCGACGTGCGGAACGCCGAGCGGTTCGTGCGCGCGTTCAACGAAGCGCATCCCGAGACCCGGACCACGGTGTTCCACGTGATGCTCTGGGCCGCGCGTCAGGGACTCGGTGAGTTCCCGGCGCTCAACCGGTTCGTCGCCGGGGGCCGGCTGTATCAGCGCAAGGGCATCTGGATCTCGTACTCGGCCAAGCAGCGGATGAAGCGGGGCGCGCCCCTGCTGGTGCTGAAGCGCCGGTTCGAACCGGAGGAGTCCTTCGCAGCCATGGTCACGGCCATGGGCGCGCAGCTCCAGACGGCCAAGTTCGGTGGTGCGAAGAGTTCGGTCGACAGCGAACTCGGGCTGGTGTTGATGCTGCCGGGGTTCCTCCGACGGCTCGTGTTCGCCGCGTACCGGGGACTCGAGGCATTCGGAATGTTCCCGAGCGTCTTCATCGACAACGACCCGCTCTACGCGTCGGTCTTCCTCACCGACCTCGGATCCCTCGGCATGGATCCCGCCTACCACCACCTCTACGAGTACGGGACCATCGGCATCTTCGGGGCGATCGGTCGGGCCCGCACCGAACTGATCGGCGATCCCAACACCGGCCGTATGGAACGTCAACGCATCGCCACCGTGCGCTGGAGTTTCGACGAGCGAGTCGAGGACGGGCTCTACGCGGGCTACGGGCTGAAGCACGTGAAGCGGCTCGTCGAGGATCCGGTCAAGGGTGGTATCGCCGTGGGCGACGAGGCCACCCTGGCCCGCCTCGGCGCGGTGGAACTCGATCTGACGGCGTCGCCGTCGGACGCGGTCACCGTCGACGACGCGTGATCCCCGGTCACGCGCTGCGCTACCCACAAGCTGCGCTCGCGACCCCGCACTACCTGGCTTCGGCTGCCGGCGCGGCGGTCTTCGCCCGCGGCGGCAATGCGATCGACGCAATCATCGGCGCCAACCTCGCACTCGGTGTCGTCGCCCCGTACTACTGCGGATACGGCGGCGATCTCTTCGCCATCGTGTGGGACGGCGAGCTGCACGGATACCTCGGCTCCGGTCGGTCGCCGGCCGCGGCCACCGTCGCCGCGGTCCGGGATGCGCTCGGCGAGACGCCCTTGTTGATCGGGCCGCACTCGGTCACCGTCCCCGGAGCGGTCGCAGGCTGGTTCGAGTTGCTCGAGCGGTTCGGGACGATGAGCTTCGGCGAGCTGGCCGCGGATGCGATCCGGTACGCGCGTGACGGATTCACGGTCACGCCCCTCGCCGGGGCCGCGGCCGGTGGGTACGGCAAGTTCTACCGGGACTTTCCGGAGTGGCAGGCGGTGTACGGCGGCCGAGTGACCGGTGACCAGCTGGTGCAGGAGCCGCTGGCGCGGCTCATCGAACTGCTGGCGACCGAGGGGCCCGACGCGTACTACCGCGGCCCGGTTGCGCAAGCCATCGAAGCGACGGTCGGGGGCTACGGCGGGTTCATGACCGCGACCGATCTCGCCGCGCACGCCGGACGCTGGGAAGCGCCGCTTCTCGCGCCGTACCGGGAGTACGAGATCGCGGAGCTCCCGCCGCCCACCCAGGGCACGATCGTGCTCGAGGTCATGCGGATGCTCGACGGGTTCGACCTCCGAGCGATGACTCCTTCCGACCGCGAGCACGTGGTCATCGAGGCGGTGAAGCTCGGACTGCGCGACCGCGACGACCACGTGAGCGACCCCGCGGCGATGCGCGTCGACCCCACCGATCTACTCGCCGACGCCTGGATCGACGCGCGCCGCGCCGAGATCGATCCCGCCCGCGCGAGTGTGCCGGCACCCGGGCACCCGCAGCGCGGTGGGACCGCGTACCTGTGCGCGTCCGATGGCGACGGACTGCTCGTGAGCCTCATCCAGTCGAACTTCCTCGCGTTCGGCTCGGGGGTACACGTTGCCGAGTGGGGGATCAACCTCAACAACCGCGGCTCGTCGTTCTCGCTCGACGAATCGAGTGTGAACGCGCTCGCACCGTCGAAGCTGCCGATGCACACCCTGATTCCCGGCATGGTGTTGCGGGGCGGGGAGCCCGAGGTGGTGTTCGGATCGATGGGTGGCGACGCGCAGGTCCAGATCCACGCGCAACTCCTCACCGGCATCATCGACGGCGGCGCGGATCTGCAGGCCGCGATCGATGCGCCGCGCTGGCGGGTCGAGCCCTGGGACTGGAAGTTGCGGATGGAGGCGCCGTTCGACGCCGCCGTCCGGGCCGACCTCTCGGGGCGAGGCCACGAGGTGATCGAGACGCCACCGCTCGATTCGGGCATGGGCCACGCGCACGCCATCCGCGTCGGTCCGCACGGCTACGCGATCGCCACCGATCCACGGGCCGAGGGTGCGGCAGTCGGCTTGTAACGTGGCGCGATGGTTGACTCCGTCGCCGAGGTACGCGACGCCCTGATCGCGCACGACTACTTCGCCGACGCCGGACTTGCGACCGCGATCTTCCTGGCCCTCAGCCTGGGCCGGCCGCTGCTGCTGGAGGGTGAGGCGGGCGTCGGCAAGACCGAAGTGGCCAAGGTGCTGGCCCGCTGGACCGGTGGCGAGTTACTGCGATTGCAGTGCTACGAGGGCATCGATGCCGGGCAGGCGCTCTACGAGTGGGACTACTCCCGCCAACTTCTCCACCTGCGCGCGACCGAAGCCGCGGGTGCACCGGTGGTGGAGGACGAGTTGTACACCGAACGGTTCCTCGTCCGCCGGCCGTTGCTCCGCGCGATCGACCACGCGGCCGCCGTCCCGGCGGTGCTGCTGGTCGACGAGGTCGACCGGGCCGACGACGAGTTCGAGGCGTTCCTGCTCGAGTTGCTGTCCGACTATTCGGTGACCATTCCGGAACTTGGGGTGATCCGGGCCGTGACCCCACCGGTGGTCGTCCTCACCTCGAACCGCACGCGTGACGTGCACGACGCGTTGAAGCGCCGTTGCCTCTACCACTGGATCGACCACCCCGACTTCGACCGCGAGGTGGCGATCGTCACCCGGAAGGCACCCGGCATCACCACCTCGCTGGCGCGCGCGGTCGCCGGAGCGGCGGCTGCCTTGCGGTCGCTCGATCTCTACAAGCCGCCCGGGGTGGCCGAGACCATCGACTGGGCCGCCGCGCTCGATCGGCTCGGCTGCACCGCGCTCGACGAACAGGCCGTGGCCGACACACTCGGCGTGGTCGTCAAGTACCGCGAGGACCAGGCCCGGGTGCGCGAGCACGGACTCGCGGCTGTGGTGGCCGGCGCGGGTCGGTCCGGTGGCTGAGCGACTCGACCCGGCGCGCGCCGCGGTCGGATTCGTCCGGGTATTGCGCGCCGCGGGCATCGGAGTCTCGACCGACAGCAGTGTGCTGTTCGGTGACGCGCTGGGCCAGGTGGGTTGGTCGCGTGCCGACGACGTGTATTGGGCCGCGCGCACCACGCTGTGCCGCCGGCCCGAGGACCTCGAGACCTTCGACGCCGCGTTCCGAGGCTGGTTCTCCGGTTCGGTCGGGAGCGCGGGCCATGCGGTTGCGTCGCCGGCCGAGGCGGTCGTCGCGCTCGACCTTCCGGATGCCGGACACGACCGTCGGGCCGCGGACGCGGGGGAGCCCGATGCGCCGATCCTCAGCGTGCCCTTCAGCCGAGCCGAGGTGTTGCGCCACCAGGATTTCGCCACGTACAGCCCGGCGGAGCACGCCGAGGCGCGGCGACTCCTCGCCGACCTACGGGTGACGGGGGCCCGGCGACGGTCGCGACGGATGGTGGCATCGAGCGCACGGCGTCGACCCGACGTGCGCCGGACGGTCCGCGCGTCGATGCGCACGGGTGGGGAACCCGTCGTCCGCGCGTACCGCCGACCGTCGGACCGACCGCGCCGGTTGGTGCTCCTCTGCGACGTCAGCGGCTCGATGGAGCCGTACGCCCGGGTCATCGTGCGGTTCCTGCACAGCGCGGTCGTCGCCCGCACCCAGGTGGAGGCGTTCGCCCTCGGCACCCGGCTCACCCGCATCACGCGCGAGCTCGCGAATCGGGATCCCGACGCCGCCATCGCCGCCGCGTCGAGCCGGGTGGTCGACTGGTCGGGCGGTACGCGGCTCGGCGACACGCTGAAGGAGTTCAACGACGCGTGGGGGATACGTGGGATGGCTCGCGGCGCCATCGTCGTCATCGTCTCCGACGGCTGGGATCGCGGCGACGCAACGTTGCTCGGCGAGCAGATGCAGCGGCTGGCGCGCGTAGCGCATCGGGTGGTCTGGGTGAATCCGTTGAAGGCCGCCCCGGGATTCGCGCCACTGGCCGCGGGCATGGCCGCCGCGTTGCCGTACGTGGACGACTTCGTGGAGGGTCACTCGCTCCAGTCCCTCACCGACCTCGCCGCCGTCATCCAGGGCCACGAGGGGAAGCCGTGAGCGAGGCGGTACAGCGATGAAGGAGATCCTGGACGATGTCGCGCGGTGGCGGGCCGGTGGTCACCGGGTGGCGGTGGCGCGCGTTGTCGGCGTCGAGGGTTCCGGCCCGCGGGACCCGGGCGCCACGATGGCGGTGAACGACGCCGGGGAGGTCGCGGGATCGGTGTCGGGCGGATGCGTCGAGGGCGCGGTCGTGGAAGCGGCGTTGCGCATCCTCGCCGGCGAGCAGGAGCGGGGGATCGTGAGCTTCGGGTTCTCCGACGACGAGGCGTTCTCGGTCGGCCTCACCTGTGGAGGCACGATCCACCTCTTTCTCGAACCGCTGGACTGGTAGCGGATGGCCGGTACCCCCGCATCGGGCAGCCCCGTGTTCGACGCACTCGCCGACGCGCTCAGTGCCGACCGGCCGGTCGCGCTCGCGACCGTGGTCGAGGGGCCGGGGATCGGGGCCAAGCTGCTCGTGGAACCGGGTCGCCCGGCGTCGGGCACGCTCGGGAACGCGGATCTGGATCGCGTCGTCGAACGGGATGCGCTCGCCGAGTTGGGCGCGGGCCTCACCTCGACCCGTCACTACGGCGAACACGGCGAGGCGCGTGAACGCGCGGTCGGTGTGTTCATCGAGAGCTTCGCGGCGTCCCCGCGCATGATCATCTTCGGTGCGGTCGACTTCACCGCCGCGCTCGCGAAGGTGGCCAAGGTGCTCGGCTACCGCGTGACGGTGTGCGATGCGCGTGCGGTGTTCGCCACGCCGGCGCGGTTCCCGATGGCGGACGCGGTGGTGAACGACTGGCCCGACCGCTACCTCGCGGCGGTGGAGCCGCTCGGTCCGCGTGACGCGGTGTGCGTGCTCACCCACGACGCCAAGTTCGACGTGCCCGCCATCGTCGCCGCGCTCGCGACCGGCGTGGGGTACCTCGGCGCAATGGGCTCCCGCCGGACCCACGAGACGCGGGTGGCGCGGTTGCGCGAGGAGGGCGTCGACGATGCGGGCCTGGCCCGGGTGATGGCCCCGATCGGCCTCGACATCGGTTCCCGCACCCCGGAGGAGACGGCGGTGGCCATCTGCGCGGAGATCATCGCCCTGCGGACCGGCCGGACCGGCGTACCGTCACTCCGGGACGGCGAGGGCGCGATCCATTGAGACCCGGAACGGACCGGCCCGGATCCACGCACGAGAGGACGGTGGGTTGATGGACCTCGGCATCGAGGGGAAGCGGGCCGCGGTCGCCGCGGCATCGAAAGGACTCGGTTTCGCGTCCGCGGTGGCTCTGGCCGAGGCGGGGGTGCGCGTGGCGATGTGTGGTCGCAACCGGGGCGACATCGAGGCGGCCGCGGCCCGGATCGGCCCCGATGCCACGCCGCTCGTGGCCGACGTCGGCACCGTGGCCGGGGCCACCGGGTTCATCGACGCCGCGAAGGAGGCACTCGGCGGCATCGACATCGTGGTCGCGAACGCCGGTGGGCCGCCCGCCGGCGACTTCGCGGCGATCGACGACATCGAGGCGTACGCGCGCGCCTTCGAACTCAACGCACTGTCGACGATCGCAATGTGTCGGGCGACGGTCCCCGCGATGCAGGCGCAGCAGTGGGGGAGGATCGTGGCGATCACGTCGATCGCGGCACGCCAACCGATTGCGAACCTGATCCTCTCCAACACTGCGCGCGCCGGCCTGACCGGGTTCCTCAAGACGCTGGCGCGCGAGATCGCGTCCGACGGCATCACGGTCAACAGTGTGCAGCCGGGACTCCACGCCACCGAGCGCATCACCGGGCTCTACGGCGCCGTCTCCGGCCTCGGCGCCGCGGTTCCCGCCGGCAAGGTCGGCGATCCGGCCGACTTCGGTCGCGTGGTTGCGTTCCTCTGTTCCCAGTCCGCCAACTACGTCACCGGCACGGCGATCCCCGTCGACGGCGGTGCCGATGGAGGTCTCCAATGATCCGTCACGTCTCGTTGCTCACCTGGGTGGACGACGTCACCCCCGAACAGGTCGAAGCCGTCACCTCCGGTCTGCGCGCCCTGCCCGCGCGCATCCCGGAGTTGCGCGACTACCGAGTCGGCTCCGACCTCGGGATCGACGCCGGAACCGCGAGCTTCGTGGTGATCGGCGATTTCGACGACGCGGCCGGTTATCTCGCCTACCGCGACCACCCCGATCACCAGGCCGTCGCCCGGGCGCACATCCTGCCGATCCTGGCGGGCCGGACCGCGGCGCAGTACTCGCTCTGAGTCGCGGGAACTGGCCTACCCTGGCCGCCATGGAGCCCGAACTGCACGACCGAGGGTTGTGGACCATCCCCAACCTGATTTCGGTCCTGCGGCTGTTGGCGATTCCGTGGTTCGCGTGGCTGCTCCTCCACGACGATCGCAAGATCGCCGCCGGCATCCTGCTGGCCGTCCTCGGCGCCACCGACTGGGTCGACGGGTACATCGCACGCCGCTTCGACCAGGGCAGCACGTTCGGCAAGATCATCGATCCGGTCGCCGACCGTTTCCTGCTCATCACCGGGGCGGTCGTCCTGCTCATTGACGGCACCGTGCCCCGGTGGGTCGGCGTCCTCGTCCTGGTGCGCGAGGCCATCATCAGCATCGCGACCGTCGGCCTCGCCGCGCTCGGCGCCCGCAGAATCGATGTTCAGTGGGTGGGCAAAGCGGGCACCCTGGCACTCATGTTCGCGTTACCGATGTTCCTGTGGCTCGACGACACGGTCCCGGGAACCGGTCACAACGTGCTGGCCGTCGTGACCTGGACGTTCACGATCGCCGGCCTCGTCTTCAGTTACTACGCAACCGCCGGGTACATCCCGATCGCCCGGGCCGCGTTGCGCGATGGCCGCGATGGCCGAACCGCAGTGGATACTTCATGACGAGGTGGTACGCGTGAAAGCCGTGATCATGGCCGGTGGCGAGGGAACTCGCCTCCGGCCGCTCACCAGCAATCAGCCCAAGCCGATGATGCCGATCGCGAATCGGCCGATGATGGAGCACATCGTGCGGCTCCTCACCGATCACGGGATCAACGAGATCGTGGTCACGGTCGCGTTCCTGGCCAACCAGATCCGCACCTACTTCGGCGACGGCTCCGAACTCGGCGTGGAGATGCGCTACGCCACCGAGGAGACGCCACTCGGCACCGCTGGCTCGGTCCGCAACGCGGCCGACGAACTCGACGACACCTTCCTCGTGATCTCGGGTGACGTCCTCACCGACGTCGACCTCACGGGTCTGATCAAGGCTCACCGCGCATCGGGTGCGCTCGGCACCATTGCCCTGAAACGCGTGACCGACCCGGTGGAGTTCGGCATCGTCATCACCGGTGAGGACGGCCGCGTCGAGCGGTTCCTCGAGAAGCCCACCTGGGGTCAGGTGTTCTCCGACACCATCAACACCGGGATCTACGTGCTCGAGCCGCGCATCTTCGACTACATCGCGATGGACGAGATCGTCGACTTCTCGAGTGACGTGTTCCCGGCCGCACTCGCCCAGGGCGAGCAGCTCTACGGGCATGTGATCGAGGGGTACTGGGAGGATGTCGGCACGCTCGACGCCTACCTGCGCGCCCACCACGACATCCTCGACGGTCTGGTGAACGTCGAGATCGACGGGTTCCGTATGCGCGAGAACGTGTGGCTCGGCGAAGGGTCCGACGTCGATCCCGAGGCCACCGTCGACGGTCCCGCGATCATCGGCCCCAACTGCCGGATCGAAGCCGGTGCGCACGTGGGCGAGCACTCGGTGCTCGGCGGCGACGTCGTCGTCAAGCACGACGCACAGGTCGTGCGGTCAGTGGTGCACGAGCACACCTATATCGGCTCCTCGGCACGCATCCGCGGTGCCGTCGTCGGCCGCGCCTGCGACGTGCGCAGCCACGCGACCATCGAGCCCGGCGCGGTCCTCGGCAACGAGTGCTTCGTCGGTGAGCAGGCGGTGGTCACCTCCGACGTGAAGGTGTACCCGTTCAAGTCGGTCGACGCCGGCGCGGTGATCACGTCGTCGATCGTGTGGGAGACCAAGGGCGCGCGCACGCTCTTCGGTCGTCACGGCGCGTCGGGCATCGCCAACGTCGACATCACCGCCGAGGTCGCGACCCGCCTGGCTCAGGCCTACGGCACGTCGCTCAAGAAGGGAGCGGTGGTCACCACGAGCCGGGACACGAGTCGGGCGGCCCGCGCCCTGAAGCGTTCGGTGATCGGCGGGCTCAACCTGGCCGGCGTGAACGTGGAGGACGTCGAACTCGCCACCGTGCCGCTGACGCGGTACCAGGTCCGGAACTCGCAGAACGCAGGCGGGATCACGGTGCGTCTGGTCGCCGGCGACTCCGACAAGGTGGAAATCCGGTTCTTCGACAGCAACGGGCGGGACATCACCGAGGCGACCCAGCGCAAGATCGAACGGTTGCTGGCCCGCGAGGACTTCCGGCGGGCCTTCGCCGGCGACATCGGCGACATCGTCTTCCCGCCCCGGGCGCTCGAGTTCTACACCGCCGCCCTGGAGGACTGTGTCGACGCCGAGCTCCTCCACGAGCGGGCGTTCAAGGTCGTGCTCGACTACTCGTTCGGTGCTGCGTCGCTCGCCCTCCCCGCCGTGCTCGCCAAGCTCGGTGCCGACGTCCTCGCCGTCAATCCGTTCGCGGCGACCCGTCCGAGCGCGCTCGGACTCAACGACCGCGCCGCGCGCGTGGCCCGCATCGGCACCCTGGTGCGGTCGTCGGGAGCCGACCTCGGCATGGTGATCAACCCCGCGGGGGAGACCGCCACACTCGTCGACAGCACCGGTCGCGCGCTCGACGAGCACCAGACCCTTCTCGCGATCCTGACCCTGTTGGTCGAAGCCCGCCCGGGAGTTCGGGTCGCACTGCCGGTGTCGGCCAGCCGAGTCGCGGAGCGGATCATCATCGACGGCGGTGCCACCCTCACCCGGACCAAGACCTCGGGTGCGTCCATCATGGAAGCGGCGTCGCGCAAGGACATCGACGTCGCGGCGAGCGCCGACGGCACCTTCGTCTGGCCCGATTTCCTCCCCGCGTTCGACGCGACCGCCACGCTCGTGTACCTGCTCGATCTGATCGCCCGCACCGGGCGCAACCTGGCCGAGGTGGTCGACGCCCTCCCGGAGGTCCACACCGCGCTGCGAACCGTCGGTGTGGAGTGGTCGCGCAAGGGCGCGGTCATGCGCGAAATGGTCGAGCGCACCAAGGGCCGGGACGTGATCCTCATCGACGGCGTGAAGATCGACCACGGTGACGGGTGGGCGCTGGTGCTGCCCGATCCCGACGATGCCGTGGTCCACGTGCTCGCCGAGGCGGGCACCACCCGGGAGGCCGAGGCGCTTGCCGACGAGTACGCCCGGCGGATCACCAATATCTGAGTCGTCGAGCGCTCGGATAATCTCCCGCCGTCCGCTTCCGAGCCGCCCCGACCGCAAGGACCTTCCATGACCTCGCCCGATGGCCTTCGTTACTCCCAAGCCCACGAATGGGTCCGTGTCGACGGCAACCGGGCCGTGGTCGGTATCACCGACTACGCGCAGGACGCGCTCGGTGACGTGGTGTACGTCGAACTGCCGGCGATCGGTCTGCTCGCCGTCGCGGATGCCTCGGTGGCCGAGATCGAGTCCACCAAGTCGGTCTCGGAGGTCTACTGCCCGGTGAGTGGATCGGTGGTCGAGGTCAACGATGAGCTCGAGTCGGCACCGGAGGCCGTCAACGAGGATCCGTACGGCCGGGGCTGGATCTTCGCGGTGGAGCTCGCGGATGCCACTGAACTCGACCGTTTGATGGACGCCACCCAGTACGAGGCGTTTCTGGCCGGTTGAGGGTTGGTCCGCCCACTCCGGCGGGTCTCGACCTCGACCGGAGGTCGAGCGTTGTAGCCTGACGGGCATGGTGTGCACCCGTTGCGGCCACCGCAACGATTCCTCGGCTCGGTTCTGCTCCTCGTGTGGCGCCGCGATCGAGGTCGGGCACGACCATCCCCACGGGGACTCCACCGTCGAACTGCCGACGGTCCCGGCCGTGCCCAACGGCGGCGCGGTGCTCCACGTGCTCCGGGGCCCGAACGCCGGCAGTACGTACCTGCTCGACCGCAACGACACGTCGATCGGCCGCCACCCGGACTCGGCGATCTTCCTCGACGACATCACGGTCTCGCGTCGCCACTCGAGCGTCGAACGCCATGACGACCAGTTCACGCTGCACGACGTCGGCTCGCTGAACGGCACCTACGTGAACCGCACCCGCGTCGAGGAGCAGGTCCTCGTCGACGGCGACGAGGTCCAGGTCGGTCGCTTCCATCTCGTGTTCCATCGGGGAGAGTGAATGAACGCGATCCCGGACCACCATTCGATCGGCGAGGTACTCGCCACGCTGCGCGACGAGTTCCCGGACATCACGATCTCGAAGATCCGCTTCCTCGAGAGCCAGGGGCTCATCGACCCGGAGCGCACGCCGTCGGGCTATCGCAAGTTCCGCGACGGTGACGTCGCCCGACTCCGCTGGGTGCTCGGGCAACAGAAGGACAACTTCTTGCCGCTGAAGGTGATCAAGACCCGTCTCGACGCGGTCGGCCCCGACGAAGTACCCGAGGACACGGACCCCGCGGGCGCGTCCGAGGCCGCGACGGCCGAAGCGGCACCGGCGAAACCGAAACGCGCCACCAAGGCGAAGTCGCCGAAGGCGCCAGCCGCGCGTACGACGGCGCGTGCGGCGAATGCCAAGACGAAGCCGCCGGCGACCCCGGCGATCTTCGAGAACCAGATGCTGCCGCTCGACGACGGTGTCGGGAACGATCTCGAGGTCGACCAGTCGGGCGCGAGCCTGACCCGTGCCGAACTCGCGAGCGCGACCGGTCTCACCGAACAGCAGATGTCCGAACTCGAGGAATACGCCCTGCTGGTCCCCGCCGCGGGCAGCGGCGCACGGGTCCTCTTCGACGAGGACGCCCTCGTCGTTGCCCGGCTCGCGGCCGAGTTCGCGGCGCACGGGATCGGCCCACGTCACCTCCGGATGTTCCGGGTCGCGGCCGAGCGGGAGGCCGGCCTGTACGACCAGGTCATCGCACCGCGGCTGGCCCGTCGCAACCCCGAGGCCCGGGCCAAGGCCCGCGAGGATCTCGTCGACCTGGCGCGGCTCGGACGCGGGTTGCGGGCCGCGTTCCTCCGGTCGGCGACTGCCGGACTCCTGCACGACTGAACGTCCCGACCCAACCGGCAGCGGAGTATCGTCGCCGCCGGAGGTGGAGCGTGATTCGGGTACAGCTCATCGGAGTACGCGTCGAGGTGCCGTCGAACCAACCGATCGTGCTCCTGCGCGAGGAGGGTGGCCAGCGGTACCTGCCGATCTTCATCGGCTCACCGGAGGCGACCGCGATCGTCTATGCACTCCAAGGCATGGAGACACCCCGCCCGATGACCCATGACCTCTTCGTGACGGTCATGGGTGATTTCGGGGTCGAGTTGCGGCAGGTGTCGATCACGGCGCTGTCCGAAGGCACGTTCTACGCCGAACTCGAACTGGCGCGTGACGGTGCGGTGACCCGCGTTTCCGCCCGACCCTCGGACGCGATTGCCCTCGCCGTGCGCCTCGGCGACGGCGTTCCGATCCTGGTGGAGGACTCGGTCTTCGAGGAGGCCGGTGTGCTGTTCGAAGAGGAGCAGGACGAGGACCAGATCGAGGAGTTCCGGGCGTTCCTGGACGAGATCAAGCCCGAGGACTTCGCCTGAGGTCAGTCGTTCCGACGGCGGGACCGAAGATGATCCGCCCCAGATGATTCGCTTGGCCGTTGACGGCGCAGACCCCGGCCGGTACGGTCGACATCCCCGTAACTACGACACTGTGACTTCGAGCGCCTGCGGAAGGCGCTCGGGTACCGAAAGGCCGCACCGCCGATGGCTGCTCGCTCGTCCGGAGTTCCCGAACCGACCGTTCCCGTGGTCGTCGATGTCGACGTCGACGCGTCGAAGTTGCCGCCGAGAGTCGAGCAAGGCGTCCTCAGCGAGAGTGGTGAGGAATGGCGCGACGTCGGCTATGGCGGCCCGGTCGTGTGCTCGGTTGTGGGGATCTCGTACCGTCAACTCGACTACTGGGCGCGTACCGATCTGCTCCGCCCGTCGCTCGCCGACGCCGCCGGCAGCGGAACCCAACGCCGCTACTCGTATCGCGACCTCGTCGCGCTGAAGGTGATCAAGAGCCTGCTCGACGGGGGAGTGTCGCTCCAGACCGCGCGCAAGGCCATCGACTACCTGCGCGACCACCTCGGTGAGGAACTCGGCTCCGCGAGCCTCGTGATCGAAGGCGCCTCGACCGTGCTCGCCCGCACCGGCGACGACATCATCGACCTGGTGCGTCGCGGTCAGGGCGTCCTCAACATCGTCCCGTTGGGTGGCCTCGTCGATTCCCTCGAAGCGAGCATCCACGAACTGGTCCCGCCCGCTGCCGACGCGCCGTCGCCGCGTCGCGGTCGCCGGAGCTGACGATCAGCACGGACGGCCCGGGTTCGCTCCGCACGAGCCCACTCGATGCCGAACACCGCGCGCTCGGCGCCAAGCTGGTGGAGTTCGGCGGCTGGGAGATGCCCATCCAGTACGTCGGCGTCCTCGAGGAGCACCGCGCGTGTCGCGCCGACGCGGTTGCGTTCGACGTCTCCCACCTCGGCACGCTGCGGGTGGCCGGTCCCGGCGCGTTCGCGCTGCTCCAACGTGCGTTCACCAACGACCTCGGCCGGATCGGCGTGGGCCGGGCGCAGTACACCCACCTCCTCGACCCGACCGATGCCCATGTGGTCGACGACATCATCGTCTGGTGGGTGGGCGACGACGAGTTCTTCGTGATGCCCAACGCGTCGAACACCGCGCGGATCACCGATGCCCTCTCCGAAGCCGGTGCCGTCGACGGCGTGACCATCGAGGACATCACCGGGTCCCGCGCGGTGATCGCGGTGCAGGGTCCGAACGCGCGTGCCCGGATGCGCGAGGTCTCGCAGGCCATGGCCGAGGTGCCCCGCTTCGCGGTGCAGGCGGTGACGTGGAACGGCGTCGAGTGTGTCGTCGCGGGCACCGGCTACACCGGCGAGGACGGGATCGAGATCCACGTCCCGAACGCGGCCGCGCCGTCGATGTGGCAGGCGGTCATCGCCAGCGGTGTCACGCCGGCCGGCCTCGGTGCTCGCGACACGCTGCGCCTCGAAGCCGGGCTCCCGTTGCACGGGCACGAGTTGGGGGAGGGGATCACCCCGCTCCAGGCCGGACTCGGCTGGGTCGTCCGTTTCGACAAGGGCGAGTTCCGGGGCCGGGCCGCGCTCGAGGCGGAACGGGATCGCGGGATCGCCCGGCGCCTCCGGGGATTGCTGGTCGACGGCCGGCGCCCGCCCCGTGCCGGCTGCCCGGTCCTCATCGACGGTCAGCCGGTCGGCGAGGTGACCAGCGGCAACTTCTCACCCATGCTGGAGCGCTCGATCGCGCTCGCATTCCTCCCGCCCGAGGTGGAGGACGGCGCCGCGGTGGAGATCGACGTGCGGGGCAAGCTCATCGACGCCGTCGTCACGAAACCGCCGTTCGTCGCGCGGTGACGGATCGCAGGTAACCTGCTGGTCTGACAAGCCGTTGACCCCGAGCGGGAGAGTCCCTTCACCGGGACGCCGAAGGAGCAACCTCCCCGGAATCTCTCAGGCTCACGAACCGCCCGGGAAAGGCAACTCTGGAGAGCAGGGACCGCGAGGTCCCTCACCGACGGGGAAAGCCCGAGACCCGGGTGAATCTCTCAGGTTCCACGACAGAGGGGGAGTGGCCGCAACCGCGGCTTCCCACTCACGTTCGAAGGGACCGGATCAATGGCGGAGTCAGTACGGTCGGAGTTCGTCGACCGACACATCGGTCCGGACGCCGAGGATCAGCACGCGATGCTCGCGGCCCTCGGCTACGAGTCGCTCGACGCGCTGACCGACGCCGCGGTTCCGGCCCGGATCCGTCGTCCGGAGGCGATGCACCTCCCCGACGCGATCTCCGAGGTGGAGGCCATCGCGGCGTTGCGGGCGCTCGCCGATCAGAACGTGGTGACCACCTCACTCATCGGCATGGGGTACTCGGACACGATCACGCCGGCGGTCATCCGCCGCAACGTGCTCGAGAACCCGGCGTGGTACACGGCCTACACGCCGTACCAACCCGAGATCTCCCAGGGTCGGCTCGAGGCGTTGCTCGACTTCCAGACGATGGTCGCGGACCTCACGGGCATGGACCTTGCCAACGCGTCCCTGCTCGACGAAGCGACTGCCGCGGCGGAGGCGATGGCGATGTGCCGTCGCCTGGCGCCGAAGGGGGGCGACGCGTTCTTCGTCGACGCCGACTGCCATCCCCAGACGATCGCGGTCGTGAAAGGCCGGGCCGAGCCGCTCGGCATCGAAGTCGTGGTGGGGGATCCCGAACGCGATCTGCCGGGTGCGCCGGTCTTCGGCGTGCTCCTCCAGTACCCAGGGAGCAGTGGGGTGCTGCGGGACTTCTCCGGGATCATCACGCAGGCCCACGCGGCAGGGGCGCTGGTGGCGGTCGCGAGCGATCTCCTCGCCCTCACGCTGTTGCGGACCCCGGGGGCGATCGGCGCCGACCTCGTCGTCGGCTCGGCCCAACGGTTCGGTGTCCCGCTCGGGTACGGCGGGCCCCACGCGGCGTTCATCGCGGTCCGCGATGCCCACAAGCGCACCCTGCCGGGGCGGCTGGTGGGCATGTCGGTCGACGCTCACGGTCGCCCCGCGCTGCGGCTGGCATTGCAGACGCGCGAGCAGCACATCCGGCGCGAGAAGGCCACGAGCAACATCTGCACCGCGCAGGTGCTCCTCGCGGTGATCGCCGGTCTCTACGCGGTGTACCACGGGCCGGAAGGCCTCCGTGCGATCGCGACGCGTCTCCAACGCCTCACCACGTCACTCGCCGACGCCCTGCGCGGTGGGGGAGTGGAGGTCGTCAACGACTCCTGGTTCGACACGCTGACGGTCCGGGTGCCCGGGAGCGCAGTGGTCGTCGGCGGCGCGGCGCGCGACGTCGGCATCAACCTCCGACTCGTCGACGCCGACACCCTCGGCATCTCCCTCGACGAGACGTCGACGCCCGCGGTCGTCGCACTGGTGTGTGCCGCGTTCGGGGTCGACGCGCCGGCGGGGGAGGGGGACCTCACCGTTCCCGACGCGTTGCTCCGGACCGACGAGTACCTCACCCACGAGGTGTTCCACCGGTACCGCTCGGAGACCGAGATGTTGCGCTACCTGCGCCGACTCGCCGATCGTGACCTCGCGCTCGACCGGACGATGATCCCGCTCGGTTCGTGCACGATGAAGCTCAACGCGACCACCGAGATGGAGCCGATCACGTGGCCCGAGTTCGGTGGGCTGCACCCGTACTCGCCGATCACCCAGGCCGCGGGCTACACCGCGATGATCGAGGACCTCGAGTGCTGGCTGTGTGAGATCACCGGCTACGACGCGGTGTCCCTGCAGCCGAATGCGGGGTCACAGGGTGAACTCGCCGGTCTGCTCGCGATCCGCGCGTATCACCGGAGCCGGGGCCAGCAGGGCCGCGAGGTGTGCCTCATCCCGGCCTCGGCCCACGGGACCAACGCGGCGAGTGCCGTGATGGCGGGGATGCGGGTCGTGGTGGTCGCGACCGACACCGACGGCAACATCGATCTCGCTGATCTCAAGGAGAAGGCCACCGCGAACGCCGAGGTGCTCGGCGCGCTGATGGTGACCTACCCGTCGACCCACGGCGTGTTCGAGACCTCCATCGGACAGGTCTGCGACCTCATCCACGAGTGCGGCGGCCAGGTCTACGTGGACGGTGCGAACCTCAACGCGCTCGTCGGCCTCGCCGCGCCCGGGGAGTTCGGTGCCGACGTGTCCCACCTCAATCTCCACAAGACGTTCTGCATCCCGCACGGTGGTGGCGGTCCGGGCGTGGGGCCCGTCGCGGTCAAAGCGCACCTCGCCGGTTACCTGCCCGGGCATCCGCTCGATGCGGACGCCGTGGTGCCCGCGGTGGCAGCCGCGCCGTTCGGATCGGCGGGGATCCTGCCGATCCCGTGGGCGTACATCGCGATGATGGGTGCCGAGGGGCTGCGCCGGGCGACCCAGGTGGCGATCCTCTCGGCCAACTACCTGGCGCAACGCCTGGCGCCGCATTTCCCAGTGCTGTACACGGGGCCCGGGGGACTGGTGGCGCACGAATGCATTCTCGACCTGCGCCCGTTGACCGACCGCACCGGTGTGACCGCGGAAGACGTCGCCAAGCGCCTCATCGACTACGGGTTCCACGCGCCCACGTTGAGCTTTCCGGTTGCGGGCACGCTGATGGTCGAGCCGACCGAGTCCGAGGCGCTCGAGGAACTCGACCGGTTCTGCAACGCGATGATCGCCATTCGTGAGGAGATCGCGCGCATCGAACGGGGGGAGTGGACCCATGACGCCAGTCCGCTCGCTGCCGCACCCCACACTGCGGAGGACGTCGCCACCGACCACTGGCAGCACGAGTACTCCCGTGACCTCGCCGCGTACCCGATCGCGTCGCTGCGGGGGGCCAAGTACTGGCCGCCGGTCAGCCGGATCGACGGCGTCTACGGCGACCGCAACGTGGTCTGCTCGTGCGCACCGATTTCGGACTACGCAGAGTCGTAGGCTCCGACCATGACGACGCGGGTCCGGACCCGGGAATGGACGAGCACCGACTACTACGCCGTGCTCGGGATCGACCCGAACTCGTCGGCGGTCCAGATCGACGCTCGGTACAGGGAGCTGGCCAAGGAACTCCATCCGGACCGCAACGCCGATCTGCTCGACCAGGAGCGCTTCAAGCAGATCAGCGCCGCGTATTCGGCGCTCAAGGACCCCGGTACCCGGGCCGCCTACGACGAGTTCCGGGCTCGGGTCGATGCCGGGACGCTCTACGAGCCGACCACGGCCCGGGCGCGGCCGCCCGAGTCGGTCGACCACCTGGCGCCGTCCCGCCGGCCCCGGAGCCGGGTTCCCATGGCCCCGTGGCTGCGCCAGACGATCGCGAGCGTGCTGGTGGTCCTCGGGCTCGCGGCCGCGATCTGGGCCGCCGTCGGCGACCTCCCGGCACCCACGAACGCCGACACGCCCATCGCGGTCCAGATCACGCTGGCGATCGTGGCGCTGAAGTTCATGGTCTGTGGCATGGCCGTCGCCTGGTACCCCCAGCTACGCGCCCGCTGGCACCGCTGACCCAGCCCGGAACCCCGTGCAACCGACGCCGAAGCGCAAGGGGAGGCCGTTCCCCGTGCCCGCAGTCCCTGCATTCCGAGCTAGTTGACATAACGAGGATTATGGGCACCCCGGGGGTGCCCATAATCCGGTCGGACTCCGTGGAACCGGGAACTACAAGTCGGTGTGCATGACGAGGCGGCGGGCCTTGAAGCCGGCGGCCTCGAAGAAGTTCTTGGCCTGGCGGTCGCCGGGCAAGGCGGTGGCGTCGATGCCGGTGCCGCCGGAGTCCCGACACCAGGTGACCAGCGCGGCCAGGAGCACCTCGCCGAGGCCGACGGCCCGAGCGGGTTCGGCTACGAAGAGTTCGTCGATCACGCCGATGGTCTCGTTGCCGCGGGTGATCGGCTCGAGGCGGGCCAGGCCGTAGGCCAGCACATGGCCGTCAAGGGTGCCGACGAGCGTCGCCCGGGTCGAATCGGCCCGGTAGGCGGTGAGTGAGGCGACCGTGAGCGGGGCCAGGGCGTCGTGGGCGGCCCAGAGCGGTCCACCGCGCTGGGCGGTCATGGCGGAGCGGAACTCGCCGGCGAGGGCGACGATCAGGGGGAGATCCTCGGTAGTCGCCGGCCGCGCGGCCTCCTCGGGAGCGGTCGTCACGGTGTCAGCGACTGAGCTGGGTGATCTTGCCGAGGATCGTGGTGCGGGCACGGTGCGCGGCCTCGTAGGCCTGCACGGCGAGGAGATCGGGCCGGGCCAGCCCGGTGAGGCGGTCGATCACCTGGGTGGCCGAGAGCATGTCGTAGTCGGGGATCGCCAGTGCCTCGGGGGCCATGGCTTCGGAGGACGGTGCTCCCCCGGCCGGCGGTTCGGATACCGCGGTGGGCGTCGCCGTGCCGGACGCCGCGGTGGGTCGCGACGCGTTCGGCGCGGGCCGCGTCGTCGGTGGGGCGGGCGGCGCGGTGGCGGCCGCGATCCCGGCGATGGTCTCCTCGGCCCGCTTGCGGACGGTCCCGGCGGCGGCCCCGGCCTGGCGCTTGACCTCCGGTCCCCCGTACTTGACCGCCATCTGGCCGATGGTCTTGTACTGGCCGGCCTGGGTCTCGGCAGTCTTGCGACGTTGGGTGACCTCGGTCTGGCCGCGGGCGACGAACATCTTCATGAACGTCGGCACGGTGTCCTTGGCGAACATCGCCAGACCGATCGGCGCGTACACGAGCAGCTCGACGGCGCGTTCCAGGGGGTTTTCGTTCTCGGCCATCAGGTCCCTTCCGACTGCTGCGGGATACTACGGCGGCGGGTCAACGCCAGGCCGAGCGCGGCGACGCCGATGGCCGCACTCCCCCATTCGACCCAATCGCCCCAGCGGACGTAGGGAGTGTCGCCCCGCATGGTCGTGATCGATCCGCTGACGATCGTGTTCTTGAACAGTTCGGTCGTGCGGTGGACCACACCCTCGGCGTCGATGACCGCGGTGATCCCCGACACCGACGCATGCAGCACCGGCCGGCCGATCGCGGCCGCACTCATCTGGCTCAGGGCGACGTGTTGCTCGGCGTTGGCCGATCGCCGGTACGAGCGGTTGTTGGTGGTGACGATGATGGCTTCGGCGCCCGCCGCCGCGTTCTGCCGCATGAGGGGCCCGAAGGCGCTCTCGAAGCAGATCACGCTCCCGATGCGGTGCCCCTTGACGGTTTCGATGCCGAGTTCGTGGCCGTGGGTGAAGTCGTGCGGGATCTGCTGGAGCGCGCTGATGAAGGTCAGCGAATCGCGCCAGGGCACGAACTCGCCGAAGGGCACCAGGTGACGCTTCGCGTACGTGCCCTCCAGCCGGCCGTCCGGCGTGTACAGACGATTCGCGTTGAACGCTTTGCCCGGTTCAGTCTGCTCGTCGATCACGTTCGTCATCACGTAGGTGTGGTGCAGGCGGGCGATCCGTTCGATCTCGGCGCGCAGTCCCGGGTCGGCCTCCGGATCGGTGGCGAGCGCGGATTCGGGGAACACCACGATGTCGTAGGGGCCGCGCAGTTGGTGCGCGAGTGCGAGATGCGAACGGGTGAGGTAGTCGGAGGCCAACTCGGACTGCGTCAGGTAGCGGTTCTTGTCGTTGCCCTGGAGAAGTGCGAACCGCAGATGGCCGGTCGGGTGGACCTCGTAGCGGGTGACGGTCGCGGCGACCGCGACGGCCACCACCGCGGCGAGACCGGCGACGGCTCGGACCGTCGCGCGCGAACCGTCGCGCACCGCGACGATGACGTCGACCAGGAACGCGTTGACCGTGACGACGAAGAACGTGGCGAGCGGTACCCCACCCCAACTCGCGAGTGCGCGGCCGACGTCGTTGCCGTGCTGGGAGACACCGACCTGGCCCCAGGCCAGTCCACCGAGGGGCCAGCGCGTGCGTGCGGCCTCGGCCACGACCCAGAGCGCGGCGATGAGGATCGGTGACCGGATCCCCCGCCGCGCGAATGCACTGATGGCCGCGCCGGCCGCGGCCCAGTACGCGGCCTGCAACGCGACGAGCGGCACGATGGCGACGGCACCGAAGTACCACGTCCAGGAGAGGTGGATCCCGAAGAAGACGAGCCCGGCGACGAACCCGAGCAACGCACCGCGCCGGGGGTTCGTGTCCCGCCAGAGCCACAGGAGCGGCACGAGGGCCACGAAGGCCAGCGGTCCGACATCGGTGCCCGGAAATGCCAGGGCGAGCAGCAGGCCGGAGACGGCCGCGACTGCGAGTTGGCCGAGGCGAGAGGCGCCCGATTTCGGCGCCCGGGTCATTCGCAGTCTCGGCAGAGGTCCTTCTCGCCCTTGGCCAACTGGCTCAGCGGTTTGACGAGGAAGCAGGACCGGCAGAGGAACTCGTCGTCGCGCCGGGGCACGATCTTGCCGGTCCCCTCGGCGGGGTTGTCCGGCTCGTCGTCGTCTTCGAGGTCGGCTTCTTCTTCGTCGATGCGTTCGGCGGCCGTGCGCTCGGCCAGCAGCACGTCGAGCGGTTCCTCGACGTCGTCGGGGTGCAGTTCTTCCTCGAGGTCGAGGTTCTCGTCGTCCTCGTCCTCCTCGGTGCTGTCACCTTCGGTGACCACGGGCACATCCGCGACGGCGGGGTCGGCGATGAGCGCGTCGATGTCGACATCTTCCTCGTCGTCGTCCGCGGCTGCGTCGACGTCGTCCAGTACGAGGTCGGTGTCGTCGGCCTCCTGGTCGAGGTCCAACTCTGCTTCGTCGATCTCTTCGTCCGCCATCTGCGCTCTCTCGAAAACCGGGCCGGGGGCCCGTGAGGGCGCGCACTATACCGCCGGGTCGCGCGCGTGTTCGGGCATTACGTCCGAAAAAAAGGTGGCGAAGCCCAGGGGACCGTTGGGGCCACTGTCTCGGCCTCCGGCTCGCGCCGCCGACCGATGACAGAGTTCTCTACTAGGACTCCTGGACTCCGCCAACGGCACTCGTTTCCTTCCCACGAATGGGAAGAACCACGACCAACGAGTGCCGTTCGAGGTGGAGTCAGTCAGACCGAGAGGGGTCGTGTCAAGGCGAAGCGGTCGCGCGGTTGATGCTCTGACCTGCGGCGCGGCGCGTCGATCCTGGTCACGGCGGTGAACATTTTTCTTGCGTCGTCCGCGCTTGCGCGCGCAGCGTCACGAAAGCGTGGCGCGACGAGCGGCGGCAGCACGCTCCGAGGCCAGCCGCTCGAGCTCGTAGACCTCGTGGTCCGCGTAGCTCATCGCCGCCGCGATCGCCCGGTGTCCGGCCTGCTCCGCGATGAGTCGGTGCATCTCCTGGGCGACCACGCGGTACGACGGGTGGCCCTGTGGCGTCGTGCGGAGTTCGATCAGGTGCATCGCCTCGCGGGCGTTCATCTGCATGACGTAGCGCAGGCGGTACGCGAGCGACACTGCGTACGAGGCCTGCTCCGGGAACCGGAACGCCATCGCGCCGTAGAGCGCGGCCGAGATGTCCATGGCCTTCACGAACGCGGCGTCCTCACCGGCCTCGCTCACCGGCTCGGGGATCTCGTACCCGTGCGCCGGGGAGAGTTGCTGCCACTCGATGGTCAGCATGCGATGGCGCTGGAGGTCACGGAACGCCCCGTAATCGGCGAGCACGTCGAACCGGTAGTCGGTGCGCTCGAAGGCCCGCCCGGGCTTGTGTCGGCGGTTGGCCCGCTCCCCCACGTACGCCCGCAGGATCGAGACCCGCTCGTCGGCCGCGAGGGTACGGACGCGCGCGAGGATCTGGTCCTCCGGCAGGTTGCTCCGGGAGTAGACGATGGCGGCGAGCACCTTGTCCTCGCCCTCGGGATCGAAGTCGACGAGGGTCACCGCGGGCGCGGGTTCGGGGTCGATCCGACCGAAGATCCGGTGGACGACGTCGTCGGTGTGGGCGCGGGTGTCGGCCAGGTATTGGCTCCACGCGCCCCCGCGCTCGGGCCGGTCGACCCGCGTGAGGAACGACGGCACCACCTTGCGCAGCTCGACCAGCATCAGGTCGGCGTAGCGACGCGCCTCCGGCAGCGGATGGGCGCGCATACGCAGGAGCAGCGCCTCGTACCCCTGGCCGGTTCCGTAGATGCCGACGTTGGAGAGCGTCGCCGCCGGCAGGATCCCGCGCAGGGCGTCGCACGCCTTCGCCTTGATCGTCTGCTTGTAGACGAAGTCGGAATCGCCGGGATCCTTCGGGTACCGGTGCCGGGCCCAGTCGAGCAGCTTCGGCAGGAGCTCCGAGTAGATCGCGAAGAGCTGGTCGACCTGCTCCACGTAGCGCGCCCCGAGCTTGGACTCGAGGACCTCGGGCGGGCGGTAATAGCGGTACCGACCACCGAGGCGGCTGTCGTATTCGATGTAGCGCGTCGACTGTTCGAGGTAGGCCATCAGCCGGCCCCATTCCAACACCTTGGTGAGAAGGTTCGATGCCTGCTCACAAGCGACGTGCACGCCACCGAGCTGGGCGACGGAGTCGTCGCCGTATTCGAGGAACACGCGGTCGTAGAGCTGCTCGGCGCGCTTCAACCCGATGCTCGCGTCGACCGAGAGGTCGCCGCTGATGTCGAGGTCGCCGACGAACTCGTCGAGGAAGAGGCGGCGGAGGCTCTTGTCCGAGCGGGAGTACCGGGCGAACAGCGCGCCCTTCACCACCTCGGGGAGGTTCACGAGGGCGAAGACGGGCCCGTCGAGGTTGGTGAAATACGGACGCAGTACGGCCTGTTCCTGTTCGTCGAAGTGCTCCGCCACGTACTGCATCGGATCGGTGAGATTACCGGTGCGCCCGGTCCCCGCCGCGGATGCGTCGGTCAGATGAGCAGGCGGAGGGCCGCGGGCCGGATCCGGGCGATCAGCCGAACGGCTGCGTGCGCCGGCCGCCCGTCGATGGCCACCGGCCAGGCGCGATCGCCGGTGCCGACCTCGACCGACCGGCCCGAGCCGGTCACGATCCGGGGGTGCGGGAGGTGGGTTCCGCTCGGCAGGCGGCGGCGCATCAGGGCCCGCTCCCCCGCCCGGAGGGCGTAGACCTGGATCTCGAGGCGGCCGTCGCCCGGATGCCCGCGCGGGACCAGATCGCACCCGTCGAGGTACTGCCCGTTGGCGACCACGACGGTGGTGGCGCGGCCTGCGAAGAGGGTGCGCCCGTCCACCACGACCGTCACCGGCCGGGCCCGGTGGTACGCGCGCAACCTCGCCGGCGGGACGCCCATCACCGCGACGTTGACCCCGACGCGCGGCGACTCGGTCGGGGTCCCGAGTTCCACGGTGAATGCGTCGACCGGGAGTTCCATGCCCCCGGCGTCCGGTCGGGCCGTGGCGTGGTCGGCATGCAGGCCGACGGCCCGGGCGAACTCGGAATCGACCGGGGACCAGCGGACGAGCGGGGCCGACCCGTCGTCACTGACCAGCGCGGCCAGGTCGGTGTCGGTCCCGCAGAGGGTGACGTCCGGCGCGGCATCGGTAGGTGTGCCCCACTCCTCGCCGGGCTTGATCACGCCGGGACGACGCTCGACGCGGCCACCACGCCCCGGAAGCACGCATCGGCCGCCTCGTTCGCGGTGGCGCGGGTCTCGGGCGTCGGAGCGGCATCGCCGAGTTGGCGGAGGAGGTCGACGACCTGCTTGACGTGGCGCACGAAGTCGCCGCCGGTGAGTTCGTCGTCCTCGTCGAGCACGTCGGCGAGCGAGTCCCCGGTGGCCCACGCGTGCATCGCGTCGGTGAGTCCGGGATCCGGTCGGCGGGTCTCGGGCAGCCCGTTGTCCTGTTCCAGCCCGTGCACCTCCCGCCAAGTCTGGTCGAGGGTCCGGGCTCGTTGGGAGACGCGACTGGTGGGCCATACCGGCGGTGCGATCGGCTGACCGGAGTCGGGGCCGCGACGCTCGTAGGTGAAGCACGACATGAGCGCGGCCAACTCGGCCGGTGCGAGGCCGTCGAACACGCCGCGGCGGAGCGCCTCGGCGATGAGGAGGTCCGACTCCGAGTACATGCGGGCGAGCAGACCCCCGTCGGGGGTGAGGTGCCAGCCGTCGACGTAGTGGAGCGCCTCGAGCACGGTCAGCACCTGGTCGAACTGGCGGGTCAGGCTCTCGGACCGACCGCGGGTGCGCCGGCGCAGTCGGGCGGTGTCGTGCTCGAGTCGCTCGGCCGCGGCCGCGGCCTTGAGGTGCGCGCCCAGTTGCGGGCACCGGCCCACCGGGTGGTCCGCGAGCGCGGCTTGCAGGTCTTCGAGTCGGGTGTCGGTCCGGGGCTCCGGATCCCGGAGCCGGGCGTGCACGAGCGCGTCGGCGGCCGCGCGCCGGAAGGTGACGCTGCGTGGCGCGAACGGCTTGGGGAGTTCGATGTGGGCGACGCGGGCGGGCGGCAGGCGGAAGTCGCGGGGGCCGAGCCGGAACACCTCCCGACTGGGCCCGAGCATCATGAGTCGACCACCACTGCGCCCGCTCTCGTGCTTCAACACGACCGCGCGGCCACCCTTGCGCCGTGTGGTCACGATGTCACCGGGCCGGAGCCCCTCGATGGCGGCCTCGGTCTGCCCGTTGCGATCGGCGGCGCGGCGGACGCCCTCCACCTCGACGAGAAGCGCTCGGTACTCCGCCAGGTCACCGTGATCGCAGTGGGCGGTGACGGCGAACTTCTCGATCTGGCGTTCGTTGTGAGTCAGGTGCCGTTCGGTCCGTACCACGTCCCGGTCGGTCGTGTACTGCGCGAACGAGAGGCTGAGCAGTCGCTCGGCGGTCTCACGCGTGTACCGCGCTACGAGGTTCGTGGCCATGTTGTACGTGGGTCGGAACGACGACGTGAGCGCGGAGGTCCGCCGCGACGCGAGTCCCGCCACCTGCTCGAACGGTACGAACGGGCTCCAGCACGTGACCGCGAACCCGACCGGGTCGATCCCCCGGCGCCCCGCCCGGCCGGTGAGTTGGGTGTACTCGCCGGGAGTCAGGAACTCGTGGTGCTCACCGGTGAACTTCGAGAGTTTCTCGATCACGACGGTGCGGGCCGGCATGTTGATGCCGAGCGACAGGGTCTCGGTGGCGAAGACCACCTTCACCAGTCCCGCCGCGAACCCCTCCTCCACCGCTTCCTTGAGTGGGGGCACGAGACCCGCGTGATGTGCGGCGATTCCCAGTTCGAATCCACTGATCCAGTCGTCGTAGCCGAGGGCGTCGAGGTCCCGGTCGTCGAGCGGCGCAGTGTGGACGTCGGCGATGGCGCGCAGCGCCGCCCGTTCCTCGCCGTTGGTGAGCCGCAACCCCGCGGCCAGACACTGCCGCACGGCGTCGTCACAGGCGGCCCGGCTGAAGATGAACGCGATCGCGGGCAGCATCGACTGCTCGGCCAGTGCGCCGACCAGATCGGCGCGCCGCGGGGTCGCGAGCCGGGTTCGTGGCCGGGCGCGGTCGCGATCGCGGGCACTCCCCCGCGCGTCGAGGCGGGCCGCTTCGGGGTTGGGTCGGAGTTCGCCGCCCGGCCCGGGGACGAACGTGGGCAGGAGGTGGACCTCGGGTTGGTGGCGCTCGGCGACCGCGTACAGGTTGGTCAGTTCGACCGGGCGTTGTTCCTCGATGATCGCGGTCATGTGGCCACGAACGGTCGCGATCCAGTCGGCGAGCTCCTCGGCGTTCGACACGGTCGCCGAGAGGCACACGAGGCCGACCTCGGGTGGGAGGTGGATGATGACCTCTTCCCACACCGCGCCGCGGTAGCGGTTCTGGAGGTAGTGGACCTCGTCGAGCACCACGTACATGAGATTGGTGAGCGTGTCCGATGCCGCGTAGATCATGTTCCGCAGCACCTCGGTGGTCATGACCACGATCGGTGCCTCGCTGTTCACCGAGTTGTCGCCCGTGAGGAGTCCGACGTTCGCGTGACCGTAGATCCGCGCGAAGTCGCCGTACTTCTGGTTCGACAATGCCTTCAGCGGTGTGGTGTAGAAGACCTTGCGGCCGGCGGCGAGGGCGCGCTGCACCGCGTATTCGGCGACGAGCGTCTTGCCCGAGCCAGTGGGAGCGGCGACGAGTACCGAAGTGTCGGTGTCGAGTGCGTCGAACGCGCGGCGCTGGTACGGATCGAGATCCACGCCGAGCCCGGCCTCGAAGGCCGAGCGCAGCTCGTTCACGGTTTCGTGGTGCTCACCACGGGCACGGTGCCGGTCGAGGTCACTGGGGTCAACGCCCCGGTCGTCGCCGGGGTCCCCCCGGTGGTCGACGACGAGTTCCCGTTCGGGAGTGCCGTCGTCGTGATGGTGGAGCCCGTGGAGTTGGCTTGAGTGCTCGGCGAGGTGGTGGTGGCCGGCGAGCTGGGACCATCGTTCTGGAGCCAGATCAGGAGCAGCACGGTCACGAGGAGGACCCCGGCGCCAGTCGCGATCGCGGTCCAGAGTTCCTGGCGGGTGCGGACCGGCGCGCCATGGGCATCGCGGCGTTGGGGACGTCGTCGGTTGCTCATCGGCGGAGGATCCTACCGATGATGATGGACGCCTCGTAGAACAGGCACATCGGGACGGCCATGAAGAACAACGAATACGGGTCCTGGCTCGGCGTGATGACGGCGGCGAAGCTGAAGATGCCGACGATCGCCCACCGCCTCGCCCGTTGGAGTTGCTCGACCTTGATGACGTGGGCGATGAGCAGGAACACGAGGACCACCGGGAACTCGAAGCTCGCGCCGAAGGCCACGATCATCAACGAAATGAGTGACAGATACTTCTCAGAGGTGTAGCTCGCCTGCTGGGACGAGCCGCCGACCTCGATGAGGAACTTGAGCGCCGGCTCGAGGGTCAGGAACGCCACGGCCGCCCCGAGCGCGAACAGCACGATGGCCGACATCACGAACGGGATCGCGTACCGCTTCTCCTTGGGATTGAGCCCGGGGGTGACGAACCGCCAGAGCTGGTAGAGCCAGACCGGCAGGGCGAGCACGATGCCGCCGTACGTGGCCACCTTCAACCGGATGACGAACCCGTCGACGGGTGAGAGGTTCAGCAACTTTGCGTGTTGGTCGTGCGACGCGTTGCGGTAGTAGTCGACGAGGAAGCTGATGATCGCGTTGGAGAAGAAGAACGCGACGATCCCGCCGACGGCCACCGCGGCCATCGAGATCAGGACCCGGTTCCGCAGCTCGCCCAGGTGCTCGAGCATCGACATGCGCCCGTCGGGGCTACGGGCCGCGCGTCCACGCCGACGGAAGAGTAGGGCCATGGAGAATGGTCAGACGCCGGGCGCGCGGAACCGAGAGGGCGCGTGGGAACCGGCCGGTGGTGCGCTCCGCGGCCGGTTCGACGGCACCTTCGCCGCCGGCGGGGTGGTCCCGGACCCGATCGCGGGTCGGTAGCGAGAGGGGGCGGGGCGGCCGGTGACCGCGGGGGGTGTCGTGGAGCCGTTGGTCCCCGACGTGCGGTAGGTGGTGACGGGCGGAAGCGTCGGCGCCGGGTCCGGAGCGTGGATCACGTCGTTGATCTCGTCACGCACGGTGTCCTGGATCTTGCGCAACTCGCGCAGCCCGCGACCGACCTGCCGACCGACTTCGGGGAGGCGCTTGGGTCCGAAGACCATGAGCGCGATGATCAGGACGACGAGGATTTCAGCGGGGCCGAGTTGGGGCATCGGACTCCTCTTCCTCTTCGACGTCCAAGCTCCGACAGATTACTGCCGGGTCGGATCGCCCTCGGAGTCACCGTCGATCAGCCGCTGGTACCGCTCGGCGAGCCGGTCGCGGTCGGTGCGCAGTTCGACGACGACCGGCACGAGCGTCCGCTCGGTCCGGTCGAAGGCCCGGAACAGTGATCGGATCTCGGCCCGGAGTCGGGCGGACACCACGAGGACGAAGGCGGCGGCGACGAGCGCCACCACGGCGCCGGAGACGAGCAGGGCAATCGCCGATGTAGCCATCCCTGGACGCTACCGCGCTCCGGGGTCAGTTCGGCATCGAGCGGCGGACGAGGTCCTCCAACTCGGCGAACCAGTCGTCGCCTTCCAACACGAGGTGGAAGTCGAGCAGGTCGTCGGGTCGGAGCGTCGGGCCCACCCGAGGCTCGGCGAGTTCGGCCGGCAGTCGCCAGACCTCCATCCGCACCCCTGAGGACACGAGCAGGTCGACGATGCGCTTGCTCGCCCCCTTCGCGACGGCGACGCTGCACGTCGGGCAGCGGAACGTGTACGAGCCGCTCTCGTCGTCGGAACAGACCCGGACGACGAGCTCGGTGGCTCGCAGCTGGACGTCGCCGCAGGTCGGACAGTTAGCTCGGATTGTGGTCACGCTCGAAGGCCCCTTGTTCTCTCCGGACAAAGAAGCCATCGGCAGGGCGAGGAGGGTGCTTGAGCCCCGTTTCGCGGCCGCGAGCGGGGTCGTTTCGACACGGCGGCCGGTGAGCGGACACCATCGACGGCGTGGTCATCACGTTCGCCCACCGCGGCGCCCGGTCCGAACGCCCGGAGAACACGCTGGCGGCCTTCGAACGGGGCCTGGAACTCGGTGCTTCCGGGCTCGAGAGCGACGCCTGGCTCTCGGCCGACGGTGAGGTGGTGCTGGTCCACGACGGCGTCTTCCGGCGGGGGTTGCGCAAGATCCGGGTCGGCGCCAGCACGGCGGCCGAGTTGGCCGAGTTCGACGTCCCGCGCCTCGCGGATCTCTACCGGGAGTGCGGGACCGAGTTCGAGCTGTCGATCGACGCCAAGGAAGCCGCAGTCATCGGCCCGATGGTCGAGGTGGCCCGGGCCGCCGGCGGGGGCGCGCCGGGTCGGCTCTGGATCTGCTCGCCGGATCTCGACTCGTTACGCACCCGGCGCCTGGAGTTGGCCGACGTGAAGCTGGTCCACTCCCCCGGCTACGGCGCGCTCCCGCCGGCGACGCTCGAACGCCATGCCGCCGATCTGGCGACGGCGCACATCGACGCGCTGAACCTGCACCACGCGGACTGGTCACTCGGGACCGTCACGCTCGTCCATCGCTTCGGCGTCAAGGCGTTCGCGTGGGACACCCAGGAGATGCGCCACCTCTTGCGCGCGTTGCGCTTCGGGGTCGACGGAGTGTTCTCCGACCGCGTGGACCGCATGTTGGCGGCGGTCGGCGAATGGAGCGCCGGACCGGCGAACTGAACCGGTCTACGCGGTGTCGAGTTCCGGGTCGCGCCGACGCACGAACAGGTAGACGATCGTGCCGAAGCCGATCGCGATCGGGATGCCCCACAACCACCCGGGGACGTCGATGCGGTCGAGCGGCCAGATCGTCACGAAGACCGGCCCGACGAAGAGATCGCGGTTCGCCGGTCCCCAATGGGTGGAGTCGTTGGAGTACTGGCGGTTGTCGCCGAGCATGTAATAGGAGTTCGCCGGGACCTTGGCCGGACCGAATGTGGTCGACTGCAACCCCGCCGGCAGGTAGGGCTCGTCGAGCACTCTGCCGTTGATCAGGATCTTGTCGTCGCGGCCTTCGATGGTCTCGCCCGGCATGCCGACGATCCGCTTCACCAGGTCGTCCATGTTGCTGATGTGCGCGTTCGGCGGGGTGCGGAAGACGACGACGTCACCGCGTGAGGGATCACGCAGGTCGTACGCGAACTTGTTGACGAGGACCCGGTCGTCGGTCTCGAGACGAGGGATCATCGACTCGGAGGGGATGAAGAAGGTCTGGAACGCGTAGCCGCGCACCAGGAACGCGAACCCGACCGCTACCGCGATGATCACGACCCACTCGACGAGGTTGCGGACGCTTCCGTCCTTGGCCGGCGCGCTCGCGGCCTGCGACGAATACCCGATCGCGGGCGCGGTCGATGGCGAGGTCGGGCCGGGGCCCGTGTCTTCGGGGTTCACTCGGTGATCCTCCCACGTGCCGGACGGGTCGCCCGTCATTCCGGGCGCCAGCTTGGCCGAAACCGCCGAAACGCCACCGTCGTGCTCAGGGTCTCTTCAGCTGGCCCGGGTGGGCGCGTCCGCGTAGCGCCGCAACACGCGGGCCGCACTGCGCGCGCCGAGATCGTGCCAGTCGGGCGGATCCGTGACCACCGCGGCCGGACCCACCTGCATGAGGATGCGCTCGAGCCACGCGGGTTCGCTGACCACGAGCGTCACGCGCTGACGGCCGTCGTCGAGTTCGACCACCGATTCCGACGGCGCACTCTCGGCGACCCAACTCGCGCCACGTGGCAGTTCGACGGTGACGCGTGGGTCGTCGGGGCGCGGGTGATACACGTGGCCGGCCGGTCCGCTCGGGACCGGCTCGAACGTGACGTCGGTCTCCCGGACGGCCCGGATCCGGTCCACGCGGAACATGCGCGGTTCCTCGCGCAATGAGCAGTACGCGTCGGTGTACCACTCACCGAACGCGAAGAACGGCGGCCCGGGGTCGATGGCACGCGTGCTGAGTTCGTCGCGTCCACCGCTCCAGTAGTCGATCTCGACGCGATGGCCGGCCGCAGCGGCGCGCCGGATGTCGTCGAGGAACGGCGGGGCGGTCACGTCGACGACGACCTCGGTCACACCGAGCGCCCGTTCCAGCTTCTTCACTGCGGTGGCCAGTGGTCCGTCGGGATCGGAGCCGTCGACGGCGAGTAGCGCCCGACCGCCCGCCAGGAGCGCGAGGCCCTCGGCCGCGCTGAGTTGCAGGGGTCGGGTGAAGTACGGCGCGAGCCAGAGGTCGACGGTGTCGTCCTCGTAGCTGACGTTGATGTAGTCGCCCGGTGAGTACGGCGGGACGCCGACCATCATGATGAGGCCGAGGTCGGCTTCGAGTTGGGTGGTGCTGATGCCGAACCGCGCGGCCACGTCCTGCTTGCGCGCGCCGCGATGGGTCGCGAGCCACGGGATCATGGCCAGGACGCGTTCGAGCTGCGGTGGTGCGTCGGTCCGGCTCATGCGACCCAGGCCTGCAGTGCATCGACCACGGCCGCGCGTGCCGCAGGCGGGTCGAGGATCTCGACGTGGTCGAGGAATCCGAGCACGAGGTTGATCACCGCGCCGACGTCGACCGCGCGGATCTCGACCACGACGGAACCGTCGGGCCGGACCGTCGACGACGCATCGGGACCGACGGCCTGGAGGAACGCGACCTCGAAGCCGGCGTCGACCAGGATCGTGACCGTCGTGGCCCGCCCCGCGCCGTAGTCCCACGGGCGGTCCTCGAGGTAGGTCTCGGCCCGGAAGTCGGCCGGCACCTCGTACGCGTCGGGTGCGCCGGTGGTGATGTCGCCCTCGACCCGGTCGGCCCGGAAGACCCGCATGTCGTCGGCGCCCCGGTCGAAGCCCACCACGTACCAGTTGCCGAACTTCGAGGTGAGCGCCCAGGGTTCCAGCGACCGCACCCGGCCCCGGTACGAGAACTCGACGACGCTGTGGTGCCGCGAGGCTTCGAAGAGCGGCGCCAAGACGTCGACGAAGGGCAGTTCCGCGATCGGCATCGATCCGGTGCCCTCGATGCCACCCAACTTCATGAGCGCGCCCTCCCCCGCCGTGCTGCCGAGGCCGATGGCGGTGACGGCCACGTGCAGGGCGGCGAGTTCGTCTTCGGTGAGGTCGAGGTCGGGGAGGTAGTACTCGGCCGGGTCGACGCGGTAGCGGGTGTCGTTGCCGTCCTGGATGTCCTTCAGGGGAACCCCCATGGCCCGCAGGGTCGCCTTGTCCCGTTCGAACGACCGGCGGGCGGCCGACGCGCCGGCCGGATAGCCCAGGGTCGGGATGGTCACGATGTCCTCACGGCTCAACCCACGCCGGGTCTCGATCAACGCCGCGAGCAGGTTGAGGAGGCGCTCACGGCGGTCGGGGCCGTCGGGAGTGGTGCCGTGGTCGTCCGCCATCGCGGTCGAGGTTACGGCACGGGTGGTGCGAGTTCGTTGACGCTCCGGACCCCCGCGGCGGCCGCGCACTGGAACAGCACGGGATCGTCGGCCGCGGGCCGGCCCATCGACGTCACGTGGAGATGATGATCGGCGAAGAGTGCGAGGACGTCGGGGATCTCGACGGTCTCCACGGTGTGGCGGGTGTCGATGCCGCATTCGGCGAGGTCGGTGAGCAGCGTCTGCTCCACCACGCCGTGGACCGCAGGGACCGGCACGACGACCCGGCTGCGCGTGGCCAGCGTCAGGGTGGTGACGGCGTGGTGCGAGATTCCCTGATGGCGTTCGCGCGGATCGGCGAACGATGCACGGAGGCAGGCGATCGGGACACCGCCGAGGCCGGTGGCCGCGTCGAGGATCGATCCCATCTCGATGCCGGTGAAACCCAGACTCGAGTTGGTGCCCACGATGCCCGGCCCCATCACCACGATCGCGACGTCGGCTGCGGCCACGTGGCGGGCGATCGCGAGCGCCGAGAAGACGGTGACCGCCTCGTAGTCGCCACCGAAGGCGTGGCCGCAGGTGATGGTCGCGTCGAGCAACGACCGGTCGCGGAGTTCGGCGACGAGATCACTCAATGCGAGCGGCAGCGCGGCGCCGTCGGTCATCACGTAGGCGATGCGGGCGTCGGGGCGCAGGGCGCGGATGGTGACCGCGACGGCAGGCAGCTGGCTGTGCAGGGCCGCGACGACCACCGGCATGCCGTCGATCGACGTCCGGCCGGCGAGTTCGGCGTCGAGATGCTCCTCGGTGGACCCGACATCGACCTGGAGGCTCGTGTAGCGCGCCTTGAGGATGTGACCGGGTCCCGGTTCCTCCCACGCGTCGCGCTCCAGATTCCAGTGGACGAAGTGCCACCCGCCGGTGCCGAGTCCGAGGTCCACCGCGGTGGTGTTCACCACCACCCGGTCCCCCGCCGCGACCGACCCCGTGAGCTGGTCGAGCACGTACGCCCGCTCCGGCCCCGCTCCCAGGTCCACCTCGACCCGCTGCAGCCCCTTGCGCTGCGAGAGCACCGTGGTCACCCGACCACTCCGAAACGCCGGCATCGGGTTAGAGAGACGCGATCAACCGGTCGACGCGGTCGTCCTCGGATTTGAAGGGGTCCTTGCAGAGGACGGTGCGTTGCGCCTGGTCGTTGAGCTTGAGGTGCACCCAGTCCACCGTGTAGTCGCGCTTGCGTTCCTTCGCCCGCTTGATGAACGCGCCGCGGAGTTTGGCGCGGGTGGTGTCGGGCGGTTCGTCCATTGCGATGGCGATCTCCTCGTCGGTCACCATGCGGTCGACCTGCCCGCGCCGTTCCAGCAGGTAGTAGAGCGATCGGGCGCGGGTGACGTCGTGGTACGCGAGGTCGAGCAGGGCGACGCGCGGATGGGTCAGCGGCAGGGAGTGCTTGTCCCGGTACGACTCGATGAGTTGGTGCTTGATGACCCAGTCGACTTCACGCGTCAGTTTGAGTGGGTCGGACTCGAGGTGGGTCATCACGTGCTCCCACATCTCGAGCGCGCGGGTCTCGAGCGGGCTGAACGAACGCCGCTTGGCGAACCGCAACGCACGGTTGAGGTACTCGGCCTGGATCTCGACGGCCGAGAGTTCGCGTCCGTTGGCGAGGCGCACCTTGCGCCGACACGTGATGTCGTGGCTGATCTCGCGGATGGCGCGGATCGGGTTCTCCAGCGTGAGGTCGCGCCACGGCCCGGTGTCCTCTTCGAGCATCCGCAGCATGATCGACATCGTCCCGACCTTGAGGAAGGTCGTGTACTCGCTCATGTTGGAGTCGCCCACGATCACGTGCAGGCGGCGGAACCGCTCGGCATCGGCGTGCGGTTCGTCACGGGTGTTGATGATGGGACGGGAGCGGGTGGTGGCGCTCGACACGCCCTCCCAGATGTGTTCGGCCCGCTGGGCGATGCAGTACATCGCGCCGCGGGCGGTCTGCAGCACCTTGCCCGCCCCGGCGTAGACCTGGCGGGAGACGAGGAACGGGATGAGCACGTCGGTGAACTGGGCGAAGTCACCGTCGCGCTCGACGAGGTAGTTCTCGTGGCAGCCGTAGGAGTTTCCGGCGGAGTCGGTGTTGTTCTTGAACAGGTAGACCTCGCCGCGGATGCCCTCTTCGCGTAGGCGGGCCTCGGCGGACTGGACGAGCGATTCGAGGATCCGCTCCCCCGCCTTGTCGTGCACGACGAGCGAATGCACCGAGTCGCACTCGGGGGTGGCGTACTCGGGGTGGCTCCCGACGTCGAGGTAGAGGCGCGCGCCGTTCTCGAGGAACACGTTGCTCGACCGGCCCCACGACACGACGCGGCGGAAGAGGTAGCGCGCCACTTCGTCCGGGCTCAGGCGGCGTTGGCCACGCAGCGTGCACGTCACGCCGTATTCGTTCTCGAGGCCGAAGATGCGTCGTTCCACTACGCGCTCCGGAGGATGAGCCGCATCATGGGCAGGCTATCGGTGCCCTGCGGCGAAGGTTGACCACTTGTTGGAGCACTTTGGGGTCGCGCCAGCCCGTACCGTACGGCCCGGCGTACGAATCGACGTCGACGAGGAGTGGTGGCCATGGCGAACTGTCCGACCTGTGGAGTTGACGAGTCGTCGATCTCGGTGCACGACGGCGTCGACGCCGTACGGACATTTCCGGGTCGGTACCGCCGGGCGCTCGACGGTCTGACGGCCGACCAGGTGACGTCGGATCCGCCCGGCGGATGGTCCGTGCTCGCGTACGTGGTCCACGTGGGCGAGGTCCTGGAGCGATCGGGCGCGGCGTTGGCGACCGTGCTCGACCAGCCCGGCGCGGAGATTTCGCCGCTGCCCGACGAAGCCAGACCGCCCGGGCTCGGGACGACCGACTCGGCATCGGCACTCGACCGCATCGATCGCGCCGCCGCGGGACTCGTCGGGGCGGCGGCCGGTGTTTCCGGTGAGGCCTGGACCCGCCCGTTCACGCTCGGTGGTGTATCGCACGACGCCGGCTGGTTGGTCCGTCACGCCGCCCACGAGGGCGCGCACCACCTGCGCGAGATCGCCGCCGCTCGCGAGGTGGCGTGACGCCTGGGTAACAGGCGCGATTGTCACGATCTGTTCGCTGCGTAATCTGGGTTCTCGGCCGCCTGGCTCATACGAGCCGCTCGGCATCAGGCACGGGTTGCGCGCCGTCAAGATCTCCACGCCGCGCGGCGACGAGGCGAGAGATGCAGTCATCAGAGGTTTCGCGAGCGGTGGCTGCGGCCAGGTCTGTCGCCGCCGCGCTCGACCTGTCAGCCGACCACGCGACCGTTCTTCACAACTCGAACAAGTTGGCGCTGCGGCTGCTGCCGTGCGACGTCTTTGCCCGAGTCGGACATGTGGGGCAGGAGGTCGCTCAGTTCGAGGTCGAGCTTGCGCTACGGCTCGCCGAAACCGAGAGCCCGGTCGCGGCGCTCGAGCCTCGAGTGGAGCCGCGCGCCTACGAGCGTGATGGCTTCGTGGTCACGCTGTGGAGCTACTACGAACCGGTGGCTCCGCAAGGGCCGTCCCCGGCGGAGTACGCGGATGCGCTCGAGCGGCTGCACGCCGGCATGCGAAAGCTCGAGGTCGCCACGCCGCACTTCACTGATCGTGTCGCGGAGGCGCAACAACTCGTTGCCAGCCGCGACTGCACTCCGGCGCTCGCCGATGCGGACCGGGAGCTTCTCCGCACCACGCTTGAACGCGTGGGATCAGCGATCAGCGAGCGGGGCGCCGTCGAACAGCTGTTGCACGGCGAACCGCATCCAGGCAACGTGCTCAGCACGAAGAACGGGCTGCGATTCATCGACCTCGAGACCTGTTGCCGTGGCCCGGTCGAGTTCGACCTCGCCCATGTGCCCGAAGCAGTCAGCGACCGATATCCGGATGCCGACCAAGAACTGCTCGCCGAGTGCCGGGTCCTTGTTCTTGCGATGGTCGCAGCGTGGCGCTTCGATCCAGGCGACCAACTCCCGGACGGGCAACGAGCAGCGCGAGAACTCCTCCGCGCGATCCGCGATGGTCCACCCTGGCGGACGCTCGACGCGGTGTCCCGCCGGATGGGCGAACCGGAGGCCTAACTCAGGAGTGCTTCGAGTTCGTCGCCCTTGATCCGGCGGAATGCGCGTTCCGGTCGGGCCCGGTCGAGCAACGCGACTTCGAGTTGGCCGGCGCCGAGGTTCTCGCCGCTGTTGGCGAGCGAACGGGCGCCGAGTGCGACGGCAGCGGCGAGCGCCATGCCGTCGGAGTAGCCCTCGCGTACGGCATCGGCGATGCGTTCGGCCTCGCCACCGAGCACGGTGAAACCCTGCTCGTCCATCACGGTGCCGTCGTAGAGGATGTGGAACATCTGGTTGGGTTCGTCGGGCGTCGCCCCCACCTGCGCCACGAGGATCTCGACCTCGTACGGCTTCATCTCGTGGGTGAACACCTGTCCGAGCGTCTGCGCGTACGCGTTCGCCAACGAACTCGCGCTCACGTCCTCGGGTGAGTACTGGTAACCCTTGAGATCGGCCAGGCGGACCCCGCCGATCTTGAGGCTCTGGAACTCGTTGTACTTGCCGACCCCCGCGAACGCGATGCGGTCGTAGATCTCACTCACCTTGTAGAGCGTTCGACTCGGGTTCTCGGCGACGATGACCACACCTTCGTCGCACTCGATGGCGACGAGGCTGCGGCCGCGTGCGATGCCCTTCCGGGCGTAGTCGGCCCGGTCCTTCATCATCTGTTCGGGTGACACGTAGAACGGCATGTTCATGATTCGTTGCCTCCCCGCTCGGGGCCGCCGAGGAGATCCTGGCAGCGGGCGGCGATGTCGGTGTCGTCGAGGAGGGTGAAGCCGTCGGCGTCGATGGTGGCCACCATCGGGTAGATCCCGCGCACGAGGTCGGGGCCGCCGGTGGCCGCGTCCTCGTCGGCCGCCGCGAACAGCGACTTGATCGCGAGGGCAACCGCGTCATCGGCGGCGATCCCCTCGTTCCAGCCGGCCTTGATCCAGTTGCGGGCGTGCACGCCACCCGATCCGTTGGTCTGGTAGTCGGCCTCTTCGTACTTGCCGCCGGTCGCGTCGTAGGAGAACACGCGACCCCGTTGGCGCCGGTGGTCGTACCCGGCGAAGAGCGGGATGACGACGAAGCCCTGCATCGCGGCCGGAAGGTTTGCCCGCACCATCTGGGCGAGCTGGTTGGCCTTGCCCTCGAGGCTGAGCTGCACGCCCTCCACCTTCTCGTAGTGGCGGAGCTGTACCTGGAAGAGCCGCACCATCTCGACGGCGGGGCCTGCCGCGCCGGCGATCGCCACGCCGGAGTGCTCGTCGGCGGCGAAGACCTTCTCGATCCGCCGGTTCGCGATCATGTGGCCCGCAGTGGCCCGGCGGTCGCCGGCCATGACCACGCCGGTCGCGGATCGGATCGCGACGACCGTGGTCGCGTGGGTGATGGGGAACGACTCGGGGCGGATGTCGTGCCCGCCGCCGGGCGCGTCCGGTGCGACGTGACGGAGGAGATCGACGAATGACGGTCCGGGATCGTGGCCGGACGCGAAGAAGGGCAAGATCGAGGGCTCGCTCATGGGCGGGCGAGGTTACTCGTGAGGGTCACCGGATCCGGTGGAACCGTTGCCAGCGCTCGACCCGGCGCCGCAGTTTGCGCAGCGATCGCTCCTCACGGCTCGCGGCGAGGATGTTGTCGGGGACCCGGGAGGCGCCGAGCCGGGTTCCGTGCGCGAGCGTCTTGGACGTTCCGTTCGACGACCGCGCGAATCGCACCCGGCTCACGGGGTCAGGCCGACCGATGCGGGTCGGTCACTCCCCGCCCTTCTGGACGTACGAGCGGACGAACTCCTCGGCGTTGGCTTCGAGCACGCTGTCGATCTCGTCGAGGAGGTCGTCGAGTTCCTCCTTGAGGGCCTCACCCTGGCGGGCGGGCGCGGCGGTCTCGGCCTCGACCTCTTCGCGCTCCTTGGGAGCGGGCTTCTTGATCTGCTCTCGTTCTGGCATTGCGACCTCCTGTGCCTACGAACCGAGCTGGTCGACCAGCTGTGCCGGTGTCGTGCACTGCTCGAACAACGCCTCGACGTGCGCTCGGCTTCCCTTGAGCGGTTCCATCATGGGAATCCGCCGGAGGGGGTCCGAACCGACGTCGAGGATCAAACTGTCCCAGTTGGCGGCGACGACGGAGTCGGGCCACCGAGCCAGGCACTGACCTCGGAAGTATGCCCGGGTTGTGTCGGGCGGTTCGGTCATTGCCCGCTCCACATCGGATTCCTTCACGAGGCGTTCAACTTTCCCCGCCCGGACCAGTCGCTCGTACAACGAGCGGTCGGGCCGGACGTCGTGGTACTGCAGGTCGAGCAGGGCGAGTTTCGGGTCGTCCCAGCCGATGCCGTCGCGATCGCGGTAGGCGTCGAGCAGGGCGAGCTTGGTGACCCAGTCGAGTTGTCCGTTGAGGCTCATCGGGTCGCGTTCGAGGGCGGTGAGCGTCTCCTCCCATCGGCGCAGGACGTCGTGGCCGACGTCACCGCCACAGAGTTCGAGGCCCGTCTCGTCGGCGTACTTCTGGGCGAGTTTGAGGAACTCCCACTGGAGTTCGACCGCGGTGCAGGAACCGCCCTCCGACAGATCCATCGTGGCGCTCAACGTCGGGTCGTGCGAGATGGTGCGTACGGCGTGGACCGGGCCCACGATGGAGAGGTCCTTGTCGATGAAGTTGTCCTCGATCATGCCGAGCACGATCGCCATGGTGCCGATCTTCAGGTACGTCGCCACCTCGCAGAGGTTGGCATCGCCGGCGATCACGTGGAGCCGGCGGTACTTCTGCGGATCGCCGTGGGGCTCGTCGCGGGTGTTCACCAGCGGACGCTTGAGCGTGGTCTCGAGCCCGACCTCCTCCTCGAAGAAGTCGGCGCGGCACGAGAGTTGGAAGTCGACGGGATCGGCGCCGTTCTCCGCACCGACTTTGCCCGCCCCGGTGAACACCTGCCGGGAGACGAACCACGGCAGCAGGTGCTTGACCAGACTCGTGAACGGCGTGTGGCGGTCGACGAGGTAGTTCTCGTGGGTGCCGTACGAGTTGCCCTTGCCGTCGGAGTTGTTCTTGTAGACGACGATCTCCTGGCCCGGCTCGAGCAGGCGTCGCGAGGCCCGCATCGACTGGTCGAGGATCCGCTCCCCTGCCTTGTCGGCGAGGACGAGCTCCAACGCGGTGGAGCATTCGGGCGTGGAGTACTCGGGATGGGCGTGGTCCACGTAGTAGCGGGCGCCGTTGGTGAGGACAGTGTTGACGAGGTGGGTCTCGATCGCCGGGGCAAGGCTGGTGTCCCGTCCGAAGCCGCGGGCGTCACGGCCGGGGCTCTCGTCGTCGAAGTCCCACCCCACCCGGCGATGCTCGACATACCCGTTGATCAGCAGTGACGACGCCAGCACCGGGTTGGGATCGGCCGCGTTCCGCAGCACGACGCCGTACTCCGTCTCGATGCCACAAACCTTCGGAACCGCCACGCGTTGACCCTAGCTGTGATCAGGGCGCGAACACGTCGAGGAAAATACGGTGGCCGTCGTGGTCGATGATGCCGCGGGTCTGGGTGCTGGGGGCGGACTCGCGTTGGCCGTGGAGGTCCATCCAGAACCAGTGGCGGCCGTCGACGGTGATCGTGCCTCGCGCAGTGGCGATGCCGGTGGCGCCGGGACCGGGCACGAAGGTGTTGGCGGCGCCGGTGCAAGCCTGGCCACCTTCGCCGAGGGGGCTGCGGTGGCGCGTGCCGTCGCGCCACACGTAACGGCCCGCGACCGTGAGGTCGGATGTCGGTGGCAACAAGGCCGCGAGTTGGGTCGCGGCGATTCCGCCAGCGTCCTTGGCCGCGGCTTCGCCGTCGTCGGAGTGGCCGCAACCGAACCGGTCGTGGTCGTCGGCGCCGTCGAGCGTGAGCGGTACCCCGACCGCGTTCGACTTCGGGAACAGGTAGCCCACCATGTCTTCACCGAGGCCCTCGATGAAGCGGTACGGCTGCGAGAGCCTGGCCATGATCCACGGCGGCGGGTTCGCGCCGTCGGGCACGGCCTGGTCTTCCGGCCCGCCGAAGGACCGTACGTACGTGAACGGGAACAGCTCACCGGGCGCGCTCACGAAGTCGGCGTCGCCGATGCGGTACCACGCGACGTCGGTCTGGAATTGGTTGGCGATCTCGAACGGGTCCGCGATTCCGGCCGCGTTCCGCGTGAGCTTGCGCCCGTCGACGTACCCGTCCTTGCCGGGGATGACGCCGAACGAACCGCCGAGTGCGAAGAGTGCGTTCTCGAGTGGCATGAAGAACGTGGTGCGCTTCGACTTCACCGCGTCGGAGTGTGACCACGACCCCGTCGCCAGCGCCCACAGGCTCCAGCGCGCGATGGCCTCACCGCGTGCCTGGGTCGACGCGTGGTACCCGTACGGAGCCCGGGTGGCGTCGTTGGTGTAGATGGTCCGGCACCCGCCGTTGCCGACCGACGAGTAGAGGCTGGTCGGCGTGTGGTCCCGCGGCGCCGGGTACACCTGGGGCATCTCGACCGAGCCGTTGGCGCCGGCCATCGTCATCGCCATGCCGCCGAAGTACGACTCGAGCTTCAGGCGGGCGAAGTTCGGCCAGTCGGAGGAGAGGTGCAGGCGGTCCTGGTTGTCGTCCGAGAAGCCGAGTTCCTCGGCGTGGATCCCGTAGTTGACGAGGGTCGCGATGGCGCTGCCGTTCGGGCGGACGGCCTGCATGACGCCGATCGATTCGTCGGCCACGAACGGGTACGACGACCAACACGTCGTCAGGTCGTTCGGGCGAACGGATCCGTACCGGATGTTGGCACGCTGCAACTTCGACGCCGCCTGCTCGATCGCGTGCGCAGTGCGGTCGACGAGGAACTCCACGTAGAACGGGTCGACGCCGGAACTCGTCTCGGACGGTCCGGTGATCCCGATCGTGTCGGGTGCGGATTCGTCGTGGGTTGAGCTGAAGAACATCTCGTCGAGGGTGGTCACGCCGTCCGAGCGCACCTTCGCCCGTACGCGGTCCCAGATCTCCTTGAACACACCTTCGTTGTCGACACTGGTGATGGCCACCTCGTGGTCGCCGTTCGAAACGACGATGGTGCGGGCCCAGATCGGGTCGAGCACCGCGGTCGGCTGTCGGTCACAGCAGTTACCGCCGCCGAGGTAGATGCCATCCCACCGACCGTCGGGCGGCGCGGTCGTCCCATCGGTGCGCGGGACCGGGCAGTCCTGGAACGGTTCGCCGTCGTCGTGCCGCTGGTTACCGTTCGTGTCCAGGTACGGCTCCTCGAGGCCGAGGAGGTGGTGGCCGGTGTATCCGGCGGGGGCAGCACACGCGGCGGGGTTCGGGGCACCGCTCGTGGCGAGGGGCGGCGTGATGTCGACCGCGGCCGCGCCGACGCGGAACTTCGCGTCCCGCTGGTCGTGATGGTCGCCGTGATGGTCGCCGTGATGGTTGTCGGCGACGGCGGCAGCGGGGCCGAGGGCACTGCCGACCAGGCCGATGACGACGACGACGGGAATGACGCGAAGGGCACGCAACGGACGCATGGCCCGGGAGCCTACGAATCCCTGCCCGCATGCGCCAGAGAGCCGTCATGGAGGATGCGGGCGGTCTCGTTCTGTGGGGTGCCGAAGGGGGTCAGGGTGGCTCGCCACGATCGTCGGGTTCTTCGGCGACCTCGCCGCGCGCTGACGGTCGAGCATTGTTCCGACCCCCGACGGGCGAAATAGGTCGAATGTCTCGTTCGCCCGTCCGGGTTGCGGCCATAGGTTCTCCCGCCCATGGGGATGGGCTGGTGGCGAAGGGTGTGGTCGCGTCCGGCGTTCGCATTCGTGGTGCTGCTCGTCGGCGCGGGCGCGTGCACGACGACCGAGGGCGAGACGCGCGCCGTGTCCGTCCCGCCCTCGACCGCGACGTCGTCGACCACGACCACCAGCACCACCACGACCACGACCACGACCACGACCACGACCACGACCACGACCACGACCACGGTGACGCCCGCACCACCGGTGCCTGTCTCGGTGCTGCCGTTGACCGGACCCGACCCGACACCCGCCACCACGTGTGCCGACGCGCTCGCGTATCTCGCGTCCCACCAGGCGCCCGGCTTCGTGGACTCCTGTGGCGACGGGTCCGCGTTCGGTCACCTCGGCGTGACCTGTGCCGGCGCCGCCGCGATGTGCCCGGGCACCAAGTTCATCCGCATCGCCTGCCCGGTGCCGTTCGTCTACATGAACGAGGCCCACAACAGTTGGACCCTCACCGGCCGGCGTTCCGGCATCGATCCCTACGGCCAGGGCACCGCCGCCGAGCGCGCCGCCTGTGCCCCCCACCGTTAGCCCCCTCGGTTCGAGCGACGTGCATTCTGGGTGGGCACGAGCATGTCGCTCGCTCGCAGGATTCGGCGTTCAATGTGCGGATCTCCGTTCTCTGGCGGAGATCCGCACAACGAACCGCTCTGGTGGCGCTCGTCGCGTACCGGCACGCCTGCCACATCCTGGGACGTTCCGCGGAACGCATCGGCCGTCGCGCGCCGACCCGCGCCGCCGCCCGATCGAGCGGTCGCCCTTGCGAAACGAGGTCGGTAGATTCGCTGGGATGACCACCATCGACGATCAGGGGCGTCCGCAGCCGCCGCTCGCGGGTGACGAGACCGCCACGTTGGTGGGGTTCCTCGAGTTCCAGCGGGCCACGCTCGCGTGGAAGTGCGCGGGCCTCGACGCGAAGGGGCTGGGTGCGAAGGTCGCGGCGTCCGAGATGTCGCTCGGCGGGATCCTCAAGCACATGGCCTACGTGGAGGACCTGTGGTTCGGGCGTTGCCTGGGTCGCCGGCCGAAGGCGCCGCCGTGGGATGCCGTCGACTGGGAGGCCGACGGCGACTGGGACTGGCACAGCGCGGCGGACGACTCCCCCGACGAACTGAATGCGATGTGGCAAGACGCGATGGGCCAGTCACGCGCCATCCTCGGTGACGCGCTGGCCCAAGCCGGGATCGATCAGCTGGGCGACAGCATGTGGGCCGGAGAGGATGCACCGAGCCTGCGCTGGATCCTCGTCCACATGATCGAGGAGTACGCCCGCCACAACGGCCACGCCGACCTGATGCGGGAAGCGGTCGACGGCGAGACCGGCGAGTAACCCGAACCCGACCGGAGGAGCACCCCGTGACGACGTTGTCCGATCGCCCGAACACCGCGCTGCTCGTGATCGACGTGCAGAACGGCGTCGTTGCCGGGGCGTACCAACGGGACGAGGTGGTCGCGAATATCGCGGGTCTCGTCGAGCGGGCCCGGGCCGAGGATGTGCCGGTCGTCTGGGTCCAACACCAGAGCGACGAACTCGTCGAAGGCAGCGACGCGTGGCAGTACGTGCCCGAACTCGAGCGGAACGAAGCCGAGCCGTTGATCCACAAGCGGTACGGCGACTCGTTCGAGGCCACCGACCTCGAGTCCGAACTCGCTCGACGTGGTGTCGGTCGCCTGGTGGTCACCGGTGCCCAGACCGACGCGTGCGTCCGCTCCACCCTCCACGGCGCGATCACTCGCGGCTACGACACCCAGTTGGTGGGCGACGCGCACACCACCGAAGATCTTTCCCAGTACGGCGCGCCGCCACCCGACCAGGTGATCGCGCACACCAACCTCTACTGGAAGTACCAGACCGCGCCCGGGCGTACCGCCGGCGTCGTGGCGAGCGACGAGGTCGACTTCACCCCGGTGGCTACCGACGCGACGTAGCCGGCATCACAAACCGGCAGCCAACCGCACGATCGAGAACGGCAGCCCGGACCCGACGATCTCGTCGCGTACCGAGGCGAGATCGTCGATGAAGCGCAGGTCGACCCCTGCACCCACCTGTGTGACGACCAGATCCGTCATGGTGCGCCGCTCGGCCGGACGCACCGCGGTGCTGGCGATCCACTGACCCTCGGCGTCGGGCCACGGCGCGAACGGCGTCGCCGCGAACGAGTACTCGTACAGCTGCGTTGCGTGGATCCACTGCTCGTCGCGCCCGAACGCGAAGTGGACTCGCTCGGCCGTAGTGTCGAACCGGGCGCGCAGGTCCCGGAGTTGATCGGGGTCGTTGGCCCACACTGCGGCGCGTGGACAATCGCGCGGGAACCAGTACAACGGCGCGTAGCGCGCTTCGATGGCCCAGACCGACGGCTCCGAAGCCGGGTTCGACGCGGGCACGTGCGGGACGAAGGCCTCGATGCCGGGGTCCTCGCTGTAGTGGAACAGCAACTCCGGACGAACCGCGGCCGTCGTCCAGTCGGGTTTGCGGACGGCCACCGAACGACCGGTGCTCGACGCGCCGTCGCTACAGGTACTGGCCGGTGGTGACGCGTTCGATCTGACGACCGCCGGTGCCTTCGGTGTGACCCTCGGAGATCAGCGTGCGGACGAACACGATGCGCTCGCCCTTCTTGCCCGAGATCTTCGCCCAGTCGTCCGGGTTGGTCGTGTTCGGCAGGTCCTCGTGCTCGCGGTACTCCTGCTTGATCGAGTCGAGCAGGTCCTGTGTGCAGATGCCGTGCGTGCCGCCCGCGATCTTGCGCTTGATGGCCAGCTTCTTCGCTCGCCGCACGACGTTCTCGATCATGGCCCCGGAGGAGAAGTCCTTGAAGAAGAGGATCTCCTTGTCGCCGTTCTGGTAGGTCACCTCGAGGAAGCGGTTCTCCTCGTCGGTGGCGTACATGGCGTCGACGGCCACGTCGATCATCCGGGCCACCGCCGCCGAGGCGTCGCCGTCGAACTTCTTGGTCTCGTCTTCGGCGATGGGCAGCGTGGGCACGAGGTACCGCGCGTAGATCTGCTTCGCCGACTCCTCGTTCGGACGCTCGATCTTGATCTTCACGTCGAGGCGGCCGGGGCGCAGGATGGCCGGGTCGATGAGGTCCTCCCGGTTCGAGGCGCCGATCACGATCACGTTCTTCAACGCCTCGACCCCGTCGATCTCCGCGAGGAGCTGCGGGACGATCGTCGACTCCATGTCGGAGCTGATGCCGGTGCCGCGGGTGCGGAACAGCGAATCCATCTCGTCGAAGAAGACGATGACCGGCACGCCCTCCTCACTCTTCTCGCGGGCACGCTCGAAGATGAGGCGGATCTGGCGCTCGGTCTCCCCCACGTACTTGTTGAGCAGCTCGGGGCCTTTGATGTTGAGGAAGTACGACTTCGTCTTCTCGTTGCCGGTGCGCTCGGAGACGCGCTTGGCGAGCGAGTTGGCCACCGCCTTCGCGATCAACGTCTTGCCGCAACCCGGCGGGCCGTACAGCAGGATGCCCTTGGGCGGCTGCAGGTCGTGCTCGTGGAACAGGTCGGCGTGCAGGTACGGCAACTCGACCGCGTCGTGGATCTGGTCGATCTGGTCGTCGAGGCCACCGACGTCGGCGTAGGTGATGTCGGGGACTTCCTCGAGGACGAGTTCCTCGATCTCCGGCCGCGGGATGCGCTCGACGAGCAGCCCCGAACGGGCGTCGACGAGCACATGCTCACCGGCGCGCAGCTTGACGCCGATGAGGTCCTCGGCGATCTCCGCGATCCGTTCCTCGTCGGCCCGGCCGATGATGAGCGCCCGGTGACCGTCCTCGAGCAGTTCCTTGAAGATGACGACTTCGCCCTGGGTGTCGAGCCCGCGGGCCAGCACCACGTTGAGGGACTCGTTGAGCACGACCTCCTGGCCGCGGCGCAGAGCGGTGACGTCGATCTCGGGGTGGATGGCCACCCGCATCTTGCGCCCGGCGGTGAAGACATCGACCGTGCCGTCCTCGTTCGTGCCGAGCAGGGTGCCGTAGCCCGAGGGCGGCATCGTGAGCTTCTCGACCTCTTCGCGCAGGGCTGCGATGTGCTCGCGGGCCTCGCGGAGGGTGGCGGAGAGACGTTCGTTCTGGGAGACGGCCTGGGCGAGTTGGCCCTTGGTCTCGAGAATCCGCTCCTCGAGGGTCCGCACCCGCTTCGGGGCGTCCTGCAGGCGGCGCCGCAGGGTGACGATCTCCTCGTCGAGCGTCTTCAGCTGATCCTGAAGTTCGCTCACCTGGGTTTCGTACTCGGTGAGGCGCCGAACGTCTTCGCTAGCCACGATGAGTTCCTTCCGACGGACCGCATTTCGGCGGGTCTCGCGCACCCTATCCAGCTGCTCTGCCCTTGATCGGGTTTTTCCTCATGCTCATGAGGTAAATTGCCGATCTGGGAGTTGCACCGTACGCTCCCATCGGTCGGAACCGCCGTCAGGTTGACACCCTCCCGGGTCGATACCCAGCGGTCGGCGACGACCGGACATCCCCCCGAAGAACACCGACCATGAGGTGAGGACCACAGATGAAGGTCTGGATCGACCAGGACTTGTGCACGGGTGACGGACTCTGCGAAGAGATCGCGCCGTCCGTCTTCACGTTGCTCGACGACGGCCTCGCCTACGTCAAAGAGGGCGACAAGGTGTTCAGCGAGCCCGGCGGCGCCGATGGCCTCGCCAACATCCCCGACGGCATGCTCGAGGCGACCATCGAGTCGGCCGAGGAATGCCCCGGGGAATGCATCTACATCGAAGCTGAGTAGCCTGACGGGGTCGTGACGACCCGCAGATCAAGATCGACGAAGGCGTAAGAGCGAAGTATCGAGAGGAGGCGGCATGCATACGCAAGAACCCCCGAGTAGCAACGGTGCCGCCCTCCGTCTGCTCGCACGCATCTGATCTGACGAGCCGACGGAAGGGCGACGCCCTTTCCGTTCGTCTGCCCGCCTCGGCGCCCATTTCTGGGCGCGGTCTCCGGAGGTGCGTGTCATGGCTCGTCGCCCGCCACTCCCCACACCCGCCGCGATCCGTCGTCGGCGTGAACACCGAACCGAACGCCTGCTCGCCAACCGTGCCGTCGCGGACGCGCTCGTCTCGACCGCCGCGCTCGTCGGCCGGCCCGTCTACGAGTACCAGGGCGCCGAAGTCGGCCGCGTCGTCGACCTCGTCGTGCGCTGGCAGGGCGAGCCGTATCCCCCGGTGACGGGCATCGTGATGCGCGTCGGCCGGCGGCGGGCGTTCGTGCCCATTCACCAGATCACCGAGATCGCACCCGACCGCGTGGTGCTGGCATCGACTCGCCTCGACCTGCGCGACTTCGTGCGCCGCGACGGCGAAGTGGTGCTCAACGGAGACGTCGTCGATCACCAACTCGTCGACGTCGACGGTGTCCGGGTGGTGCGCGCCTCCGACCTGTACCTGGCGCGTGTCGCGGGGGTCTTCCGGCTCGTCGGTGTCGACGTCGGGTTCCAGACGCTGCTGCGGCGGCTCGGTCCCACCCGCTGGCGACTCCGGGCGACTCCCGACCGGGTCATCGACTGGTCGGCGATCCAGCCGTTCGGCACGCCGAACGGGGCGCGACGTGGCCCAATGCGCATGCACGCGTCGAACCACGCGCTGCGCCGGCTCCGGCCGGCGGAGCTGGCCGACCTGCTCGAGGAGCTGGGTCGCGAGGAACGCCAGGAACTGCTCGCCCACCTCGAGCCGGAGCAGGCGGCCGACGCGCTGGAGGAGATGGAGCCCGAAGAGCTGGGCGCGCTGCTGCGCGAGTCCGAGCCGGAGCGCGCCGCTCGCCTCCTCGCCGAGATGGAGCCCGACGAGGCCGCGGACGCGTTGCGCGATCTCGACCCCGACGAGGCCGAAGAGTTGCTGGCTGCGATGCCGCCCGACGCCGCCGCGCCCCTGCGGGCCCTATTGCTCTACCGCGAGGGCACCGCGGGTGCGGTCATGACGACGAACCTCGTCCTCGTCCGGCCCGAGCAGACCGTCGGCGAGGTCCGGCGGATCCTGCGGGCCGAGGCCGAGCACCAGGCCGACGTCGACGCCGTGATCATCGTGGACGAGGACGGCCGGGTCATCCACGACCTCGGGCTCTTCGAGCTGTTGGTGGCCGCGAGCGACGACCTGGTGATCGACGTCGCCGGCCCGCCCGAGCCCGCGATGGTCGAGCCCGAGACCTCGCTGAGCTACGTGATCGAGCAGTTCATCGACTCGCGTGGTTCGTCGCTGCTCGTCATCGACCCCGACCGGCGCCCGGTGGGACGGATCCTGGCCGACGACCTCGTCGACGCGCTCGTCCCCGAACGGGGCCGGGTCCGATTCTCGCGCCTGTTCGGGTAGCAGAGTTCCTCCCGTGAGCACGCTCCCGGTCGCGCCACCTCCCGCGCCCCGCCGCCGCCGCTGGGTCCGGCCCGCGGTGATCTTCGCCGTGCTCGGACCCGGGGTGATCGCGGCCAGCGCGGGCAACGACGCCGGTGGCATCGCCACGTACGCGTCGGCCGGATCGCAGTTCCAGTACCGGACGCTGTTCATCGGCGTCCTGATCATCGCCGCGCTGGTGGCGGTGCAGGAGATGGCGGCCCGCCTCGGTGCCTACAGCGGCGAGGGACTGATGTCGTTGGTGCGCGAGGAGTTCTCGCTGCGCATCGGCGCGTTCGCCGTCGTCTGTCTCCTCATCGCCAACCTCGGCCTGGTGGTGTCGGAGTTCGCCGGGATCGGGGCTGCGTTCGAGATCTTCGGCGTGAGTCGATATATCTCCGTGCCGCTCGCCGTGCTGCTCATCCTGGGCATCGTGCTGTTCGGGTCCTATCGCCGAGCCGAGCGGGTGTTCCTCGCCCTGTCGCTCGTGTTCCTCGTGTACCCGGTCGCGATGATCCTGGCCGGCCCTGATTGGGGGGACGTCGCCAAGAACACGTTCATCCCCCACTTCGTCGCCTCCCGCGACTTCCTGCTCCTCGCGGTGGCCCTGGTGGGCACCACGATCACGCCGTACATGCAGCTGTACCAGGCGGCCGCGGTCGCCGACCGCGGGATCGGACCCGACGAGTATCGCCACGAACGGCTCGACGCGATCTTCGGCGCGGTGTTCGCGGGATTCATCTTCCTCGCGGTGTTGATCGCGACGGGTGCCGCGATCGGCAAGAGCGGAGTGCCACTCACGTCCGCGTCGGACGCGGCCAAGGCATTGCGTCCCGTCGCCGGCGACGGCGCGGAGGCCCTGTTCGCGGTCGGTCTCCTCGGCGCGTCCATGCTCGCAGCCGCCATCGTCCCGTTGTCCACCGCGTACGGCCTGGCCGAAGCCGTGGGTTCGGAGCGCTCGGTCTCGCGCAAGTTCCGCGAAGCGCCCCTGTTCCTCGGCCTCTTCGCGGGTCAGGTCATCATCGGGGGCGCGGTCGCGTTGATCCCGGTAAACCTCATCGACCTGCTCGTGGGGATGCAGGTGCTCAACGGGTTCATCACCCCGGTCATCCTCGGGTTCCTGTTCGTGCTGACCAACCGGCCGAGTGCGGTGGGGACCGCGGTGAACGGTCCACGCTTCAAGGTGTTCGCGTTCCTGTGCGTGGTGGTGGTCTCGATCCTGGCGATTGCCGCGCTCGGGGTGACCGTGGCCCAGGCGCTGGGCTTCTGAGGATCAGAGTGATGAGGATGGGGTTCTGACCCTCAGTCGTTGAGGCACGAACCGGTCGACGCCGGGCGGAGTTCGCGCGCCGCGGTCACGAACGGCCGGAACTCCGTGGTACTCAGCGCGAATGCGGTCGTGCTGCTGGCCGGATCGATCGCGAACACCATGGCCTGGACCCGACCGTCCGGCCCGACCACGGGCGCGCCGGAATCCCCGACGATGAGGTGGGCCGCGAGGCCGACGATCGACGTGCTCACGGTGGTGCTGCGGTAGATGTCCGTGCGCGGCGTGCCGATCCGGCGGGCGATGCGGGCCGGGGTGGCGCGCAACGCTCCCCCACCGGGATGGCCGAGCACGGTTGCGATCGTGCCGACGCGCGTCGGACCGAGTGGCAGGGGGGCCAGGCCGGAGTCGATGACCGAGAGCACGGCGACGTCGTGGCGGCCGTCGAACTGCACGACTCGTGCGAGCAGCACCCGACCGTCGATGGTCGTCACCGTCGTCCGATGCTCGCCGGCCACAACGTGCGCGTTCGTGATCACGAGGTCGGGCGCGACCGCGAATCCGGTCCCGGCGAGATGGAGGCCACACGCGGTGCCGTCGACCCGCACCACGCTGCGCGCGGCCCGGGTGTCGACGAGCGGTCCCGCGTCGGTGGTGGGCGGTGCGCCCACTGCGGTGTTGTCCCGCACGATCGGATACGGCGCCTCGCCGACGATGCGGCCGAGGATTCGCGCCGCGCGTGGAGGCGCGGGGGCGAAGCGATCGACGACGGCCACCATGCGCGAATCGCGCACCGCCCGCGCCGGCCACCCCGGCGTCGAGCGCATGGCCGGGAGGAGCAGCCACAGGAGTGCGAGTCCACCGAGCGCGCCGAGGACCCCACCGGTCCAGCGGTCGAGGAGGGTTGCGTCCGAGGTGAGGTTGAGCTTGGAGCGGAGGGCCTGACTCGCGACCAGTCCGGTGGTGTGCCCGATGAGCGCGAGGCCGATGAGGAGGGCCGACACCGCGAGCAACCGCACGCCGGGCGTGCTGTCGACCAGGGCCCGCGCGATCCGCGGCATGAGGCGGAGCCCGATCATGAGCCCGATCGACAGGCCGAGCCACGACAGGGCACGGATCACGAACCCGACGCGGAACCCGATGAAGCCGCCGATCGCGACGGTTGCGAGCACCACGACGTCGAGCAGGTTCATGCGGCCTTCATCCGCGCCGCGTGCATCCCTGCCCGCGTCACGGGGCCGGTGAGAGCAACCGAGCGACGGTGAGGAATCCCGTGTGGGCGACCATGCGATGGTCGGGCCGCACTGACATGCCGTCGACGTTCCAGCCCCGGTGGAGGACCTCGATGGTCTCCGCCATACCGAACTTCGATTCCGCGAGCCGTTCGCGCAGCGTGGAGACCTGGAGGATGGTGGGCAGGTACGAGAGGAAGATGCCGCCGGGGCGGAGCGCCGATTCCGCGTGGGCCACCACCTGCCACGGTTCGGGGAGGTCGAGGATGATGCGGTCGAGATCGTGCAGGTCGATGCCGGCGTAGACGTCCCGCACCTCGACCGTGAGCGGAAGGTCTGGACCGAGGAACGCCTCGACGTTGCGTTGGGCACGGTTGGCGAAGTCGTCGCGGATCTCGTAACCCGTGACGTGACCGGTCGGGCCGATGGCGCGGAGCAGCGTCATGGTGAGCGCACCGGACCCGATGCCGGACTCGAGGATCTGCGCACCGGGGAACACGTCGGCGAGCATGAGGATCGGCCCGAGATCCTTCGGGTAGATCACCTGTGCGCCGCGCGGCATCTCGAGGATGAACTCGGCCATGGTCGGCCGGATGGCGAGCAGCGCGGCGCCGCGGGTGGTGCGCAGGGTGACGCCTTCGTCCTGACCGATGACCGTGTCGTGGTCGAGGACGCCGGCGTGGGTGTGGAACTCCCCGCCCGCCACCAGTCGGATGAGGTGGCGACGCCGCTTGCGGTCGAGCAGCAGGACGTGTTCGCCGACCGCGAATGCTCCGGGGCGGTCCACCTCAGCGCGCCGTTCGCAGCGTGACGGGCTGTTCGGCCGCCCGCGCGCGCAGGGTGCAGAACGCGCAACGGTCGCCCGTCGTGGTGGGTGCGCCGCACTCGACGCAGGGCAGCAACGCTGCCCGTTCGCGGTCGGACTCCTCGACAAACGCTGCGTGCCCGCGGCTCCAGAATCCGCTGACGAACGCCGCCTTCGAACCGGGCGAGCGGGTCTCGAGTTGGTTGAGCATCTCCTTGTAACCGATGTGCCGGTTGCCGGCGGCCATCGGGCACTCCTCCACCTGGTAGTCGATGCCTCGGATCACGCAGTACGCCGCCATCTCCCGTTCGCTGAGCCGGACCAGCGGCTTGACCTTGCGGGCGAAGCCCTCGGTGGCGGGCAGCACCGGGAACTGGCGACCGAGGTAGCCGGTCTCCCAGTGGAGGACGTTGCCGAGCAGGACCGCGGCCTCGTCGTCGAGGTTGTGGCCGGTCGCGACCACGTCGTACCCGTGCTCGAGCGCGACCTGGTTGAACAGGTGACGCTTGGACAGTCCGCACGCGCCACACGGTGCGCGGTGCGTCGCCTCGGCGGCGCCGGGGATGTCGTAGCCGTACCGCTCGCGGAGGTCCACCTCGTGGAGGTGCAGACCGCGGGCGGACGCGAAAGCCCGCGTGTAGTCGCCCGAGGCGTCGGAGTAGTCGCCGATCCCGAGTCCGAGGTAGAGCCCGTCGGCCGGGATGCCGATCTCGTGGAACAGGTCCCAGAGCGCAAGGGAGTCCTTGCCGCCCGAGACCGCGACCAGCACCCGGTCGCCCGGTTCCATCATGCGGTGCTCGTGTATGGCGCGCTTGACCTGCTCGCGGCACTGGTGGGTGAAGCAGTCGGCGCAGAACGCGGCGTTGTGACGCGGAATGTCGATGATCGCGGGTGCCTTGCAGCGACGACATTTCATGGGCGGCACCTCACTGGGAACCGCCGGAGATAACCGGGCGGATCTCGACGTGGTCGTCGTCGAGGAGGCGGGCGTCGTGGGTGACGAGCGTGTCACCCCGGATGACGAGGACCGATTCGGGGACGATCTCGAGCCGGGTCAGGAGCGCGGACACGCTCAACGGTCCCGGGACTTCGACCTCGCGACGAGGGTTGCGCAAGACGACGATCATGAGGTCGTCGAGGCTACTGGCCGCGCCGGATCCCTCTGATCTCGTAGACCTCGCCCGGCTTCACCTGGAAACGGATCGCCGGCTTGTCGGACTGCCGGGTGAGCCGGCGGTAGACCCGGAAGCCGGTGAGGGCGGCGGTGACCCCGAACGCCAGGCGGCTCCGGCGCATGAGCCGACCGCCGAGGATGCCGCCGGCGACCGAGATGGGGTTCATACGCGGCGGATCTCCACGATCGTCGTGAGCTTCTTGCCCTTGCGGCGACCGAGGAGGAACACACCGGCGATCACGACCGCGACCACGACGGCACCCACGGTGATCGCGAGCTGGCGGGTGTTCGCGACCTGGTCGTCGACCTCACCGCCGATCTCGGCGAGCTTCTTCTCGATATCGGACTTGGTGATGGGTTCGTTGCTCACAGGGCCTGGTCCTTCGTGGCGCCCGACGGGGTGGGCTTCCTGCGGGTGCCGATCTTGAAGGTGAGGACGGCGGTGGCGACGAGCGCGAAGATCACGACGAAGTACGGGATGAACGTGAGGTTGCCGTCGAACGTGTGTGGGGCCTCGTGTTGGAGCAGCCGCAGCAGTCCTATGGCGACGAAGACCACGCCCGTGCCGAGGAGCAGCGAACCCAGGACGCCGAAGCCGATGACCCGGGCGAGCCCCTTGAGAGGCTCGGTGGTCTCCTGCTTGAAGTACGCGACGACGAGCTGCCATAGCTCGGTCACGGCCTGGGGAATCGGTGCTGGACGGTCGGCCACCTGGGGATTCAACACGCCCGCGCGACGTGGGGGCAAGCCCTGGGAGCAATTGGTTCACTCGGAGTGGGGACGAGCGTGTCGCCCGCGTCGGTCTGGGGGAACTGCCCGATCGTGGTGGCCATCGACTCGCGGAGCGAGGCGGCGGTGGCTTCGCCGAAGGTGCCGCTGAGGAGCAGGGCGAACGTGAGGGGGCGGCCGTCGGCGACGAATCCGGCGAGGCCGCTGACCCCGTCGAGGGTGCCGGTCTTGGCCTGCAGCTTCCCGGCGAGCGGGGTGTCGTGGAAGCTGGCGGCGAGCGTGCCCCGAACCGCCGCGATGGAGAGGCCGCGGCGGATCGGACCGAACCGCGGCCGCCGGGTGAGGTCGAGGACGGCCATGAGGGTCCGGCAGGGAACCGCGTCGGCGTGGTCGAGACCGGAGCCGTCGCCCATCACGACGCCGGTGAGGTCGATACCGCGTTGGGTGAGCGCGTCGTGCACCTCACCGAGGCCGCGAGCGGTGGTGCCCTCCCCCGCCCGGGCGCCGAGTTCCCGCACCAGCATCTCCGCGGTCAGGTTGTCGCTCGCGCTGAGCATCTCGGTGAGTACCTCGGGAAGCGGCGCGGAATCGAGGTGGGCGATTTCGGTCGCACCAGTGGGCGCGGAACCCGTCGACGGCGATCCGACCGCGACGCCGCGCGCCACCAGGAGCCGGCTCAGCTCGGTGGCCGCGTTCAGCGCCGGGTCGGCCACGGCCGCGCCCGTACCGGATGGACCGCCGAAGCCGTCGTTGACCGTCAACGCGCCCACCGGACCGATCGCGGCGCGGGCGCCGGGGGTCCAGTTCGGCTGGTACCGGGTGCGGTCGTAGCGACCGTCGACCCCGACCACCCCGCCGGGCACCGAGCGGACTCCCGCGTCGTGGATCCGGTCGGCGAGAGTCGCGAGCGGTGTCGACGACAGGCCCGCGGTCTCCGGGTTGCGCTGGTCCAACGCGATGCGTTCGGGGGTCGCGAGCAGCGGGTCGCCGTGGCCGACGAGGAAGAGGCGCGGCACGGTGCCGTTTCCGGGCCCGACCGTTCCCTGGACCGTGGTCGTGAAGTGGAAGTCGGGCCCGAGGCGGTCGAGCGCCGCGGTCGCGGTCAGGAGCTTCAGCGTGCTCGCGGGGGTGAGGGCGGTATCGGTGTTGCTCGCGGCGAGGGAGCCGAGCGGGTCCGCGACGGCGAAGCACGCGCGGTTGCCGCCGGTCTGCGCCAACAGCTTGGTCTGCAGATGTTGCGCACCGACCGCGTCGACCACCGGTTGTGGAGTCCGCCGCACCGACCAGAGTGGCGTACCGAGCCGGGCGGTCGCGGCCGCGCGCGGCGCGGCCCCGGGTTGCTGCAGGGACGTGACGATGGCGACGGCCGAGGCCACCGCGAGAACGGCGACGAGGACCCGCCGCACCCATGCGCCGCGCGCCGACCGCCGTCGGCGTCTATCCGAGGTCACGCCGGGCGAGGAACTGCGAATAACGGTAGAGATGACCGAGGGCGGTGACCGCGCGGTTCGACGACGCGTAGCAGAGCCGTCCCGATTCGCGGACTGCGCGCGGCCCTGCGTTGTCGGGGAACGCGATCGCGAGTTCGGTCGCGGTGAGGATCGGTTTCCCGGTCGAGTCACTGATCTCGGCGGCGGCCTGCGCGAATCTCGCGTCCTGGCGTTCGTGGTAGTCGACGATGCGTTCGAGGCCGTCGCCCGGATAGAAACGACCTTCACGCATGAGCCGGGCCTGGTTGCTCTGGATGCCGAGGCCGAGGTACACGACCGCGTCGATCTCGGCGTGGCCCGCCACCATGGCCATGACCTCGGGGATCGTGTCGCGCGTCTCGCCGCCGGCCAGGTCGATCGGGTTGTTGCGACTCCACCGGGGCGGGAGCTTCGTGTCGATCTCGGCGCGCAGGTCGTCGGGCATGGGCGCGAGGACGAGGTCTCGGCTCGCCGTGATCGCGTCCGCCGTCACCACCCCCAGCCACCGGCGGTCGTCATCACCGCGACGTTGGGACCCTTGGGGAGCGGCTGAGTGGCGAACGTGGCCGCGGCTTCGAAGGCCTCCTCCACCGTGGCCGCGCGTGTGGCACCGGCCTGGCGGCACATGCCGTCGAAGACGCGGTCGTCGCTCGCGAGGGCGCCGGTGTGGCTCGCGGCGGCGCGCTGGCCGCCCGCGGTGGCCCCGCCCTTGAGGAGCACGAGCGGCATGCGGGGGGTGACGCCGCGGATGCGGTCGTAGAAGCCGCGCCCGTCGGCGATGCCTTCTACGTACGCGAGGCCCACCGTGGTCTCGGGGTCGTCCGCGTAGTACTCGAGGTAGTCGGGCACGGTGATCATCGCCGCGTTGCCGGCGCTGACGGCGCGGCTGATGCCGATGCCGGCGAGTACCGAATAGTTGAGGAAGCTCGAGACGAAGTTGCCGCTCTGACTCGCGACGCCGATGCGTCCGGCCGGTGGATACGGGGCGACGATCTGCGCGCACAGGCTCGACGGCGTGCTCACCACGCCCTGACCGTTCGGACCGGCGAGCAGGATGCCGAGTTCCTCGGCGAGGGCGACGAGTTCACGCTCGGCGGTGCGGCCCTCCTCCCCCGCTTCCCCATACCCGGCGCTGGTGATGAACGCGGCCTTCACGCCCCGACGGGCGCAGGCGCGCAACAGGTCGGGGTTGGCTGCGGCCGGGGTGCACACGAAGACGAGGTCGATCGGTGCGTCGGTCGGGAGGTCGTCGATGCTCGCGACGGTGTCGATGCCGAGAATCGTCCCGCCGTCGCGGTTGGTGGCGTAGACGCCACCCGCGTAGCCCTGGCTCAGGATGTTGTGCAGGGTGACGAAGCCGAACTTGCCCGGGTGACTCGACGCGCCCGCCACGACGATGGCGCGCGGGTCGAAGAGCGCCCGGAACTGCTCGGTGCGTCCGGTCGTGGTGCTCATGCCTGTACCTCGACGAGGGCGTCGACTGCGATCGGTTTGCCGTCCACCACGATGAGCGGGTTGAGGTCCACGCTCACGACGTCGGGTCGCGCTTCGGCCAGGGCCGCGAGGCCGGTGATGACCGTCGCCAGCGCGTCCCGATCGACCGCGGGCTCGCCGCGGAAGGCCCCGAGCAGCTTCTGGGTCTGGAGATCGTCGATCAGGTCCTGCGCGTCGACGGTGGTGAGGGGGACGAGGCGGAAGGCGACGTCACCGACGGCCTCCGCGAAGATGCCGCCGATCCCGAGCATCACCGTCGGCCCGAACTGCGCGTCGCGGTGGATGCCGGCGATGAGTTCGCGGTTGCCGCGCAGCATCGGCGCCACGAGGAGGCTGACCGGTCCGTCGGCAGGGGTCGCGGCGGCGAGGAGTTCGGTGGCCGCCGCCTCCACGCTCGCGGCGTCACCCACGTTGAGGCGGACGAGTCCCCGCTCGGTCTTGTGGGCGATCGCGTCGCCGTTCAGCTTGAGGACGACGGGATATCCGATCGCCGACGCGGCCTCGACCGCGGCCGCGGCGTCGGGGACGATCCGCTCGTCCGGGACCGGAATGCCGTGGGCGGCGACGAGCGTCTTCGATTCGGCTTCCGAGAGCGTGGGCACGGCGAGGGACCGTAGCGCGAGCCCGGCGCGATCCTCGGCCGCCGGTCGGAGGTGCTCAGACGGCGCGGTCGGGCCAGAACTCGTCGCGCAGGGTGCGCTTGAGGAGCTTGCCGGCATCGGTGCGGGGCAACTCGTCGCGCACTTCCCACCTGCGGGGCACCTTGTACTTGGCCATGTTGGCTTCCGCGAACACGCGCAGCTCGTCGAGGTCGATGGTCACGCCGGGCTTGGCCTGGGCGATGCAGTACACGCTCTCGCCCCACTCGTCGTCGGGGATGCCGAACACCGCCACGTCGATGAGCGCGGGGAAGCCGTGCAGTACCGCCTCGATCTCGGCCGGGTAGATGTTGACGCCACCCGAGATGATCATGTCCTTCTTCCGGTCGCAGATGAAGAGGTAGCCCTCGTCGTCGGCGTACGCGATGTCGCCCACCGACGCCCACTTGCCGTCCTCGTGCTCGGAGAGCTTCTCGTCGGTGCGGTGGTAGCCGTCCATCGCGAGGCCGGTCGACATGAACAGCTCGCCCTGTTCCCCCGTCGGCGCCTCGGTGCCGTCGTCGGCCACGATGCGGAACTCGATGCCGCCGTACGGCTTGCCGCAGGAACCCGGCTTGCGAAGCTGGTCCTCGGGTCGGAGGACGGTGATGATGCCCATCTCGGTGGAGCCGTAGACCTCGAAGAGGAACCCGTCGCCGAGTTTCGCGATCACTTCCTGCTTCAAGGCGTACGGCACCGGTGCCGCGTTCGCGATCAGGCACCGCATCGACGAACAGTCGGCGCGGGCGAGCACGTCGTCGGGCAACGACACGATGCGCTTGAGCTGCGTGGGCGCGGAGAACGTGTTGGTGACCTTGTGGAGCTTCACCGCGTCGATCCACGCCTCGGGGTCGAAGCGCCGGAGCACCACGATCGGCGCGCCGGCGGAGTGGTTGAGCGACACGAACGCCAGTGGACCCGAGTGGTACATCGGCCCGGTGGTGATGTGGACCTCGTTGCCCATCTGGAACCCGAGTTCGCCGAGCAACGCGAACACGATCGGCGCATTGGTGGTGGTGCGCAACGCGCCCTTCGGCTTGCCCGTGGTGCCGGAGGTGTAGAGCATCTGCGCGCCGACGGCCGACGCGTCGATGGCCTCAGGCTCGGCGTCGGACTGGCCGGCGAGGGTGTCGTCCCAGCTGACGAACCCGTCCGGAAGTGGCTTCTCCTCGACCGTTGCGCAGTATCCGACGAGGGCGCGCACCTTGGGGATGTCGGTCCGCACGGATGCGATGAGCGGTGCGTAGTCGGCATCCGCGACCACGAGCGTCGCATCGGAGTTGTCGATGACATAGGCCATCTCCTCCGCGGTGAACCGGTACGACAACGGGACGGCGACCAACCCGGCCTTGCGCGCCGCGTGGACGACGGCGATGGTTTCGAGCGAGTTGGGGCCGCACCACACGATGCGGTCACCCGGCGCCGCGCCGAGGGTGCGAAGGCCGTGGGCGAGGCGGTTGACGATGCCGTTGAGTTCGGCGTAGGTGGTGGTCGAGAACTTGGCGCCGTGGCTGGCGTCGACGATCACGGCCAGGCGGTCGGGCGACCCGTCGGCATGGAGTTTCAGGACATCAGGCATGGCGGCCACGGCTCTCCTCTTCACGCGGAGGCCGCACCCTAGATCGCAGGTGAACGAATCGGGTTCAAGGAATGAACCTCCGGTGGCCGACATTGGTATCGACCGTCGTGCCCCCCATCGCCCCGAGCCGTGCGCCAAGATGGCGCCGGACATATCCCGGAGGCCCCGTGATCTCAGTCGTCATCCCCGCGTACAACGAAGCGGCCCTGCTCGGTACGACCGTGCGCCAACTCGTCGACGGCCTCCGCGCGCTCGGCGACCCGTTCGAGGTCCACATCGTGGAGAACGGCTCGACCGACGGCACGGTGACCGTCGCCCGGCGCATCGTCGAGGCCGTCCCCGAGGTGGAACTGCACACGATGCGTGTCGCCAACTACGGCGAGGCGCTGCGGACGGGCCTCCTCGCATCCCGCGGTGACGTCGCGGTGATCTTCGACGTCGACTTCTGGGACCTGCAGTTCATGAAGGAGGCGCTCCACGTCCTCGACGGCGGAGCCGATCCGGTCGGCCCGGTGATCGTGGTCGGGTCGAAGCGAGGCCCGGGTGCCTCCGACGAGCGGGTGCTCGTGCGTCGCCTCGCCACCGGTGTGTTCTCGACGCTGCTGCGCGTCGGTTTCGGGCTCACGGTCTCGGACACGCACGGCATGAAGGCGCTGAACCTCGGCGTCCTCCGCCCGGCGGTGACCGCGTGCCGGAACGGATCGGACCTCTTCGACACCGAACTCATCCTGCGCGCCGAGCGCAGTGGCTACCTCGTGGCCGAGGTGCCGGTGTCGGTCGTCGAGATGCGCCCGGCCCGGACGTCGATCGCGCGTCGCGTGCCCCGCACGCTCCTCGGCCTCGCCAAACTGCGCGTGGCCCTCGGCGCCTCTTCGTGATCACGGGTTATATCGACCTGCAGATCAATGGGGTCGGTGCCATCGACTTCTCGGTGGCCGAGGGCGACGACTGGGATCGCGTCGGGCAACGCCTGCTCGCGGCCGGTGTGGTCGGCTATCTGCCGACGATCTGCTCGATGCCCCTCGACCGGTACGACGCGGCGCTCGACCGGGTCGCCGCGGCGCAGGCGCGGGCGCGGGCGCTGCCCCCGATCCACGGTGTGCATCTCGAAGGCCCGTTCCTCGGCGGCGCACCCGGCGCGCACCCGGTGGCCATGCTGCGGGCCATGGACGTCGAGTGGCTGAGCGGCCTGCTCGACCGGCACCCGGGACTGGTCCGCCTCGTCACCATCGCACCCGAAGCCGACCCCGACTGCGCCGGCATCCGAATGCTCGTGGATCGCGGCGTGGTGGTCGCGCTCGGCCACACCACCTGCACGTACGAGCAGGCGATCGCGGCCGCGGCGGCGGGCGCCACCTTGACCACGCACCTCTTCAACGGCATGGGGCCCCTTCATCATCGGGAGCCGGGCATCGTCGGTGCCGCGCTCGATCCCGGTGTCCCGCTGACGCCGACCCTCATCGGTGATCTCGTCCACGTGCACCCGGCGATGGTGCGGACGGTGTTCCGCGCCGGTGAGCCGATCCTCGTGAGCGATGCCGTCGCCACCGACGTGCACTACTTCGACTCGGCGGTAACGGCGGAGCGGAGCGCCGCGTTCCTCGCGAACGGAACGCTCACCGGGGCCGTCTCGTTGCTCGATCAGGCCGTTCGCAATGCAGTGGGGCTGGGGGTGCCGTTCGCATCGGCCCACGCGGCCGCGTCGACCCGGCCCGCGTCGGTGTTGGGCCTCGATACCGTCCGTGGCGAGATCGAACTTGCGGAAGATCTGACCGTGGAATCGGTCTGGTTCGACGACCGGTGTGTGTACCGTCGCGAGGAATGAATCGGTACGCGTCAGCGATTTCCGAGCACCCAGTGGCGGCGCAGGCTGTCGGTGAACTCGCGGGTTCGGTGCTCGAGCAACTCGACGGTCATCGCGTCGATCTCCTCGTGGTCTTCGTGTCGCCGCATTTCGCAGGCGCGAGCGAGGACATCGGCGGGGTGCTGCGCGCGGTGTTGGAGCCGCAGGCGCTGATCGGTTCGACCAACGCCGCGGTGATCGGCGTCGGCCGTGAAGTGGAGGACCAAGCCGCGATCTCGGTGTGGGCCGCGCACCTCGACTCGAGCCCCGCCCGGGTCGTGACCCTCGACGTGAACCCGTACGACGACGGGGTCACGCTCCGCGGCTGGCCGGGTGACCAGGTGGACGACGCCCACACGTTGTTGCTGCTTGCCGATCCCTTCACCTTCCCGGTCGACGGCGTACTGCGCGCCTTCTCGGTCTCCCACCCGCAACTCCAGGTGATCGGCGGTATGGCCTCGGCGGCGAACGGGCCAGGCGTGAACCGGTTGCTCGCGAACGACCGCGTGCTCGACCGGGGTGCCGTCGGCGTGCTGCTCCCGGGCGAAGATCTGGTCACGCCGGTGGTGTCGCAGGGGTGCCGCCCCATCGGTCAGCCCTACACGGTGACGGCGGTCGACGGGAACTACGTGCAGGAGTTGGGTGGTCGCACCGCGCTCGAACGCCTCCAGGAAGTGGCCGCCGCGATGCCCGAGGACGAGCGCGAGCAACTCCAACGGGGGCTGCACGTGGGACTGGTGGTCGACGAACACCTCGTCGACTTCGGTCGGGGCGACTTCCTCGTCCGCAACGTGCTCGGTGCCCGCAGCGACGACGGTGCCCTCGCCATCGCCGCGCACGTCGACATCGGCCAGACGCTGCAGTTCCAGGTGCGGGACGCGGCCGCGGCCGACGCCGACCTGCGCCACATGCTCGCGGGGCACACGGCGCAGGCCGCGCTGCTCATGACGTGTACCGGTCGGGGTGTGCAGCTCTTCGGCGTGGCGAACCACGACGCGGCGACCCTGCGTGACCTCCTCGGTCCGATCCCGGTCGCAGGCGGATTCTGTGCCGGCGAGATCGGTCCGGTCGGCGGCGCGAACCACGTCCACGGCTTCACCGCCAGCATCGCCCTCTTCAACCACTGACCCGAAGCGAGGCGGGAGCACGACCTGCGAACCGGCGTTGCGCCGAGCGGGGGCCGAGCGGCCTGCGACTCGAAGTGCCGTCGCTCGGCAGAGCAGGCAATACGGTCGCAAGAGCGGGAATTACGGGATCAGTACCACTCGTCCGACGGCCTGGCGGGACTCGATGTATGCGTGCGCCGCGGCGGCCTCGCTGAGCGGGAACGTGCGGTCGACCACCACTCGCAGTTCGCCGGTCGCCACGTCGGCGACGAGATCCGCCACGAGCTTCTGGGCGCGGTCGGTACCGATCTCGGCGCCGAAGAAGACGCCCGTGAGCGAGCGGTTGCCAGGCGCGAGGTCGGAGATGTCGAGCAACTGCGGATCCCGACCGGCGGAACCGACCGAGATGGCACGCCCACGCGGCGCGAGGCAGGCGATGCTCCCCTGCAGGATCTTGCCGCCGACCGGGTCGACGACCACGTTGACGCCCCAGCCGCCCGACTTGGTCTTGACCTCGTCGACCCACCCGGCCTGCGTGTAGTCGATGCCGTGATCCATCCCGAGTTCGCGCAGCCGCTCGAGCCGTTCGGGGCTCGACGCGGTGGCGAGCACCGTCGCCCCGGCCCGCTTCGCGAGTTGGATCGCGGCGGTGCCGACCCCACCGGCACCGGCCTGGATCAACACGGTTTCGCCCGCCTGGAGCCGGCCGAACTCGAAGAGGCAGTCGGACGCGGTGCCGAACGCCACCGGGACGCACGCGCAGGCGACGATGTCGCCACCGTCAGGGATCGGCCAGGTCATCAACGCCAACGTGACGAACCGCTCGGCGTGGGAACCGTAGAAGGAGGTGGCCACGACCCGTTGCCCGACGTGGCGGTCGGTGACCCCTTCGCCGACCTCCACGATCGTCCCCGCACACTGGTACCCCACGACGTGCGGGACGGCCGGCATCTCTCCGCCGAGCCGATTGAGCGTGTCGCCGCCCTCGATGCTGATCGCCTCGACCTGAATGACCACGCCACCGGGGAAGCACTCGGGGTCCGCAATCTCCTCGTAACGGAACACGTCGGGAGAACCGGTCTCGTAATAGACGGCGGCACGCATGTTTGGAGTCCTTTGCTCGGGGTAATCGCAACGTAGTCTTCGCAAAACTCTTGGCGGAGGAGAACGCTCGAATGACAGACCTGAACACCGACCTGGACTCGCGCGGGGTCAGCGTGATCCGCGGGCTGTCGCTCGACGCGGTGCAGCAGGCGAAATCCGGTCACCAGGGCACGGCGCTCGCGCTTGCCCCCCTCGCCCACGTGCTGTTCACCCGGATCATGAACTACGACGTGACCGCGCCCGACTGGCCCGACCGCGACCGGTTCGTGCTCTCGGCCGGGCATGCCTCGGTGCTGCTCTACTCGATGCTGCACCTCACCGGCTACGGCCTCACGCTCGACGACCTGCGCGACTTCCGGCAGTGGGGATCGGCCACCCCCGGCCACCCCGAATACCGCCACACCGCAGGGGTCGAGGTCACGACCGGTCCGCTCGGCCAGGGCATCGCCAACGCGGTGGGTATCGCGCTCGCCGAGGAGGACCTGCGCAAACGGTTCGGCGCCGAACTCACCGACCACCACACGTTCGTCGTCGCGGGCGACGGTTGCCTCTCCGAAGGTGTGAGCCACGAGGCGGCGTCGCTCGCCGGGCACCTCGGACTCGGCCGCCTGATCGCGGTCTACGACGACAATCACGTGACGATCGACGGCGTCACCGAACTCGCGCTGACCGACGACGCCTGCGAGCGGTTCCGCGGGTACGGCTGGCACGTGCTGGAACTGGGTGAGGTGGCGAACGACCTCGACGCGCTCGAGGCGGGATTCCGCACCGCGATGGCCGAGACCGGCCGGCCGAGCCTGCTCGTGCTGCGCTCGCACATCGGCTACCCGTCGCCGAAGTGGACCGACTCCCCCAAGGCGCACGCCAACCCGTTCGACGCCGACGACATCCGCGCGGTCAAGGAGATCGGCGGGATGCCGCCGGACGAGCAGTTCTACGTGCCGGAGGACGTCCTCGCGATGTACCGCGCCGCCGGTCGCCGCGGCGAGAAGGTGCGCGCCGCGTGGACCGCGCGCCACGAGGCCGCGTCGGCCCCCGAGTACGACGCGTGCATCGCGGGTGTGGGACTCGAAGGCTGGGAGGCCAAGCTCCCCTCGTGGCCCGCGGGCGAGAGCCTGGCCACCCGCGTGGCCTGCAAGGACGCGCTCGACGCGATCGTCGACGTCGTCCCCGGTCTGGTCGGCGGGGGTGCGGACCTCACCGGGAACACCGGGACCGCCATCCCCGACAACCCCGAGCGGCAGGTGTACTTCGGCGTTCGCGAGCACGGCATGGGTGCGGTCATGAACGGCATGTCGGTGAGTGGCCTCATGCCCTTCGGCGGCACGTTCTTCGCGTTCTCCGACTACATGCGCGGTGCGGTCCGACTCGCGGCGCTCTCCCAGTACAAGGTCGCGTTTGTCTGGTCGCACGACTCGGTCGGCGTGGGCGAGGACGGCCCGACCCACCAACCCATCGAGCAACTCGCGTCGCTGCGCGCCATGCCGGGTCTGCCCGTCATCCGCCCGGCCGACGCCAACGAGACCGCCGCCGCGTGGCGCATCCACGTGACCGGCAAGGGCCCGACCGCGTTCATCCTCTCTCGCCAGAACCTGCCGGTCCTCGAGGGCACCGCGTCGATGGCCGCCGAGGGCGTGGCGTCCGGCGCGTACGTGTTGAGCAGTGACGAGGATCCCGGGTTGGTGCTCATCGGCACCGGCTCCGAGGTGTGGCTGTGTGTCGACGCCGCCGAGCAGTTGCGCGCCGCCGGTCACTCGGTCCGGGTCGTGTCGATGCCCTGCTGGGAGTTCTTCGCGCAGCGTGACCTCGATGACCAGGCCGACGTCCTGCCTCCGGGTGTACCTACGTTGGCGGTGGAGGCCGGTGTGAGCTTCGGGTGGGAGCGGTACACCGACGACGTCGTCGCCATCGACCGCTTCGGTGCCTCCGCCCCCGGCGATGTCGCGCTCGAAATGTTCGGGTTCAGTGTCGAGAACGTCGTGAACCGCGCCCTTGCCCTGATCGGAGCCGACGCATGAGTGAGATCGCCCGCCTGAACGACTTCGGGCAGAGCCCGTGGTACGACAACATCACCCACACCCTCGTCACGGGCGGTGGTCTGCACGACCTCGTCCGCGACGACGGCATCCGGGGTGTCACGTCGAACCCCACGATCTTCGAGAAGGCCATCTCGGGCGGCGAGGGATACGACGACGCGATCAAGGAAGCCAAGGCCGCGGAGCGCAACATCGAGGAGACGTTCTGGGAGTTGGCCATCCGTGACGTCGGCGGCGCGGCGGACGTGCTGCGTCCGGTCTACGACGGACTCGACGGTCACGACGGGTTCGTCTCCATCGAGGTCTCGCCGCTGCTGGCGCACGACACCGATGCCACTGTCGAACAGGCCGCCGCGCTCTGGAAGCGGCTCGACCGGCCCAACATCATGATCAAGATCCCGGCGACGGTCGAAGGCATCCCGGCGATCACCCGCACCATCGCGGCGGGCATCAACGTCAACGTCACCCTGATCTTCAGCCTCGACCGCTATGCCGAGGTGAAGGAGGCCTACATCGCCGGCCTCGAACAGCGCGTCGCGCAGGGTGAGGACATCACCACCGTGAACTCGGTGGCGTCGTTCTTCGTGAGCCGGGTGGACACCGAGCTCGACCGGCGCCTGCCGGCCGACTCCCCGCTGCGCGGTCAGGCCGCGGTCGCCAACGCCAAGCTCGCCTACGAGGCGTTCCGGGCCACGTTTGCCGGACCGCGGTGGGACGCGTTGCCCGGGGCCAACCTCCAGCGTCCGTTGTGGGCGTCGACGTCGACCAAGAACAAGGACTACTCCCCCACGCTCTACGTCGACACGCTGATCGGCCCCGACACCGTGAACACGCTGGCGCCGGCGTCGATCGAGGCGCTGCGCGTACCGGGGATCGACCTCCGCGGCGACACCGTGATCGAGGGCATTGCCGCCGCGCACCAACTGATGGCCGACCTCGCCGCGGCGGGCATCGACTTCGACGACGTCACCGCGACCATCGAGCGCGAGGGCGTCGCGTCGTTCGCGAAGTCCTACACCGACCTGCTCGCCACGCTGGACAAGCACGCCGCCGAGTTGTGAGGCAGCCGCTCGGTCAGGACGCGAGTTTCCCGACCGTAGTGAAGTGCGCGGTCAGGTCGGCGAGTGACGAGTGCGTGTTCACCCCACTCGGGTTGGGCATCACGTAGGCGATCGCACCCCCGAAACCGTCGGGCTGCCGCCCGATGGCGGCCGAGGAGTCGACACTCTTCCGGAATCCGGTGAGCCCCGCGAAGCACACGACCCGCGGCGCAAGCCACTCCACCAGCGAGCGGACCCGGCCGGTCCCCGTCGCGTATTCGTCCCGGGTGAGCACGTCGGCCCGGGCCGACGCGCGTTTGACGAGGTCGGTGAAGCCGACGCCCGCGCCGAACGCCGCCCACGGGTCGCGATCGGTCGTGACCAGACCGGCGGCGATCGCGGCCGGCCAGAACCGGTTGCCGGGACGAGCGAAGGCCACGCCCCGCTCGGCCGAGTAGACGCTCGGATTGAGACCCACCACGAGTACCCGGAGCAGTGGGGCGACGAGATCGGGCAAGGTCGGTTCCCGGCGCAGGGTCCACTGGGACCGACCGAGCCCGCTCGTCCCGCTCACCACTGCGGTTCCCGCACCTTCTGCCACCGAGTCGAACGGCACCGGCCCGTACCAGCTGCCGTGCACGACGATCTCGGCGTCGACGGGATGATCGCGATGCCACGCCGCGAGAGCGGCCGGTGTTGCCTCCGGTGTGAGCCGGGCCAGGTCGAGACTTCCGGGGACCACGTTCGTAGTATCACGCGCTCATGCCTGATCTGCACCTGGTCGACGCAGTCCCCGCGGCCTTTGCGAACTTCGTCGGGAAACGCCGACCGCATTCGATCGCCCTCTCGGGCGGGACCACGGCCCGGGAGTGTTACGTGGCGACGGCGGCCGCGGGCGTCGACTGGTCGACCACCGCGTTCTGGTTCGGCGACGAGCGGTTCGTCCCCGTGGCGGATCCCGAATCGAACGAGGGCATGGCCCGCGCGGTGTGGCTCGACGCGATTCCCGGAGTCGCCGTGCACTCCATGGCCGAGGCCGGCCCCGATGTGGAGACCGCGGCCCGCAACTATGAAGCCGCGCTCCGAGCGGCGCCCGCGCTGGGCGTTGTCCATCTCGGTCTCGGGCCCGACGGCCACACCGCGTCGTTGTTCCCCGGGTCGTCAGCGCTCGACGAGACCGAGCGGTGGGTCCTGCCGGCCGGCGACGCACTCCACCCCCACCCGCGCCTCACCCTGACCTTCGCCGCCCTCGCAGCGGCCGACGCGATCGTGGTCACCGTGGCCGGCACCGAGAAGCGGCATGCGTTGGGGCAGGTGCTCGCCGGCGATCCGGGGCTCCCGGCCTCGCGGCTGGTGACCGACCCCGAGTTGGCGCGCCGGACCACCTGGCTCGCCGACGCCCCGGCCGCGGGTGATCGGACGTTTATTCCTTCATGAATACACGTCACACCCCGGTGTTTCCGGCCGGTGTCCGCGCGGTCGCCGCCTAGAGTGCGCGCTGTGAGCCCCGACCCCCGCGAGCTCCTCAGTACGTCGACCGTCGACCTCGTGGCCGAGGCCGCGCGCCTGCGCGACGCCGGCCACGGCACGCGGATGACGTTCTCACCCAAGGTCTTCATCCCACTGACGATGTTGTGCCGGGATCGCTGCGGCTACTGCACGTTCGCGAAACCGCCGGCCCGGCTCGACCACCCCTACCTCGACATCGACGCCGTGCTCGACATCGCTCGCGCCGGTGCGGCGGCGGGATGTCACGAGGCCCTCTTCACCCTCGGTGAGGCGCCCGAGGAGCGGTATCCGGCAGCCGCCGAGTGGCTGCAGGCCCACGGCTACGGCTCCACCGTCGACTACCTCGTGGCCGCCGCGGGCGCGGTGCTCACCGAGACCGGGCTGCTCCCCCATGCCAACGCCGGCGCGCTCCACGAGGTGGAGTTGGCGCGGCTGCGGGCGGTCAGTCCATCGCAGGGGATGATGCTCGAGTCGCTCGCCGACCGGCTCCACGAACTCGGTGGCCCGCACCACCGAGCGCCCGACAAGACCGCAGCCCGGCGGCTCGAGACGCTCGACGCGGCGGGCCGCGCTCGCGTGCCCTTCACCACCGGGATCCTCGTCGGTTTCGGCGAGACCCCGGCGGAACGCATCGACGCGCTCGTCGCGATCCGCGCCGCGCACGCGCGGCACGGGCACGTGCAAGAGGTGATCGTCCAGAACTTCCTGCCGAAGCCCGGGACCGCGATGCACGACGCGCCGGCGTGTGACCCGGAGGAGTTCGTCCGCACGATCGCGATGGCCCGGATCATCCTCGGTCCCGAAATGCACCTGCAGGCACCGCCGAACCTCAGCGACCCCGACGAACTCACCGCGCTCATCGGCGCCGGTATCGACGACTGGGGCGGCGTCTCCCCCGTCACGCCGGATCACGTGAATCCCGAACGTCCCTGGCCCGCGCTCGACGCACTGCGCGCCGCCACCGAGGCTGCGGGCAAGACGCTGGCGCCGCGGTTGACCGTGTATCCCGAGTACGTCCGCGACGACATCGAGTGGCTGCACCCCGACGTGCGCACCGCGGTGCGGCAGGCCTCGGACCTCGAGGGCCTCGCCCGGGACGACCACTGGTACAGCGGCGCCGACGACGTGCCGCCCACGATACGGATCGTCGGTGGTGTCCCTACCCCCGCGGCGCCCGGCCGGGTGAAGGAAGTGCTGGACGGCGTACTCCTCGGGCAGGAGCTGGGCGAGGCGGAACTCGTGACGTTGCTCGAGGCCCGCGGTCCCGAGGTGCATGCGGTCGCCGACGTCGCCGACCAGTTGCGGCGCGACATCGTCGGTGACGTGGTCACGTTCGTACGGAACCGCAACATCAACTACACGAACATCTGCACCTTCAAGTGCAAGTTCTGTGCGTTCTCGAAGGGCCCCCTGTCGCTCAACCTGCGCGGCGATCCGTACCTGCTCGAGATCGACGAGATGCAACGCCGCGTCGTCGAGGCCGTCGACTGCGGAGCGACCGAGGTGTGTCTCCAGGGCGGGATCCACCCCGACTTCGACGGCAACTACTACCTCGACGTCATCCGCCTGGTGAAGGAGGCCGCGCCGAGCCTGCACGTGCACGGCTTCACCGCGCTCGAGGTCACCGAAGGTGCCCGCCGGCTCGATATGGACCTCAGCGAGTACCTCACCCTCGCCAAGGAGGCCGGCCTCGCCACGTTGCCGGGGACCGCGGCCGAGATCCTCGACGACGAGGTCCGGGCGGTCATCTGCCCCGACAAGATCAACACCGAAGAGTGGTTGCACGCGCACCGCACCGCCCACGAGGTGGGGCTGAAGTCGAACGTGACGATCATGTTCGGATCGGTGGAGCGCCCTGAGCACGTGGCGCGCCACCTCTTGCGGACCCGCGACCTGCAGCGTGAGACCGGTGGCTTCACCGAGTTCGTGCCGCTCCCGTTCGTGCACATGGCGACGCCGATCTACCTCACGGGCCGGGCCCGGCGCGGGCCGACCTTCCGCGAGGTCCTGCTGATGCACGCGGTCGGTCGCATCGCGTACGCCGGGACCATCGACAACATCCAGATCTCGTGGGTCAAGACCGGCATCAACGGCGCGCAACAGGCACTGATGTCCGGCTGCAACGACCTCGGCGGCACCCTGATGGACGAGAACATCTCCCGGGCCGCGGGTGCGAGCCACGGGCAGGAGGCCGACGACGACATGTTCCACGCGATCGTGGACCCGCTCGGACGGCCACTCGAACAGCGCACCACGCTCTACGGCCGTACCTCGACGGTCGGCCGCCGGCTGCGGCCACCGCCCGAAGCACTCGACCCGACGGCGGTCGACCCGGCCGCCGCCACGCCGGTCGAACTCCGGCGGCGCGCCGCCGCCACGATCTGATCACGGCACGACACATGGGGGAAGCGAACGTGAGTGATTCCGAGATCGACGTCGTCGCGATCGGCAACGCGCTCGTCGACGTCCTGAGTAACGAGACCGACGAGTTCGTCGCCGCCCACGGGATGGCCAAGGGCGGGATGGATCTGATCGACACGCCCCGCGCCGAGGCGCTGTACGCGGCGATGGGTCCTGGCATCGAGGTCTCGGGCGGCAGCGCGGCCAACACGACGGCGGGGGTGGCGTCGCTCGGCAGCCGCGCCGCGTACATCGGCCGGGTTCGCGACGACCAGCTCGGCACCCTCTACACCCACGACCTGCGCGCCGCGGGTGTCCACTTCGACACGACCCCGGCCACCGACGGCATGGCCACCGGTCGGTCACTCATCATCGTGACGCCCGATGCGGAGCGCACGATGAACACCTACCTTGGTGCATCTTCGGAACTGACGGCCGACGACGTCGACCGGGACCTGATCGACGCCGCCGCGATCACGTACCTCGAGGGCTACCTCTGGGACTCGCCCTTGGCGCAGGAGGCGTACCGCGTCGCCGCCGACATCGCCCACACCGCCGGGCGGCGGGTCGCGTTGACGCTGTCGGACGGATTCGTGGTGGACCGGCACCGCGAGACGTTCCTCGATCTCATCGCGGGGTCGGTCGATCTGCTCTTCGCCAACGACGTCGAGATCCAGATGCTCTACGAGGTCGACACCTTCGACGCCGCGATCGAACGCGTGCGCAACCACTGTGAGATCGCCGCGATCACCCGAGGCGTGCACGGCTCGGTGCTGCTCGCGGGTGACGATGTGGTCGAGGTACCCGTCGAGCCGGTTCCGGGCGGCGCGGTGGTCGACACGACCGGTGCGGGCGACCTGTACGCCGCGGGTGTGATGCACGGACTGGTCCGCGGCCTCGACCTCCACAGCTGTGGCCGGCTCGGTGGCCTCGCGGCATCGGAATGCATCTCGCACCTCGGGGCTCGACCCCAGACCTCGCTGGCTGCGGCGGCGCAGGCCGCGGGGATCGGGTAGCCGGCTCGTGGACCTGCCGCGCTACCGCACCGGTGACGCCGCACTCGATGCGCAGATCGCGGAGTTGATCGAGGAGGTCGCCCCTGATCACAGCGCCGATCTCGTTTTCGAGATGATCGTGACCGCGCTGCGCTTTGCGCGGGACCACGCGAACCGCGGTGACCTGAAGATCGCCAACACCGCGCTCAAGGAGATGCGATACGCGTTCTCGATCTTCGCTCCGTACCGCGCGGCGAGGAAGGCGTCGATCTTCGGGTCGGCCCGGACTCGCCCCGACGACCCGCTCTACGACCAGGCCCGTCGGCTCGCGGCGCGCTTCGCCGACCGCGGGTGGATGGTCGTCACCGGCGCCGGGCCGGGGATCATGACCGCAGGCATCGAGGGCGCCGGCGTCGACAACGCGTTCGGAGTGAGTATCCGGCTCCCGTTCGAGGGCACCACGAGCGAGTTCCTCGCCGACGACCCGAAACTCGTGAACTTCCGGTACTTCTTCACCCGCAAGCTGAGCTTCGTGAAGGAATCCGACGCGTTCGTGCTGCTGCCGGGCGGGTTCGGGACCCTCGACGAGGCGTTCGAGACGCTCACGCTCATCCAGACGGGCAAGGCGCAGCCCGCGCCGGTGATCCTGCTCGACGTCCCGGGCGGCACGTACTGGAAGGGTTGGCGCGAGTTCGTCGTCGCGGAGTTGCTCGACCGCGGGTACCTCGCGCCCACCGACCTCGACCTCGTGATGATCACCGACGACGTCGACGCCGCGGTCGCGGAGGCCCAGGGTTTCTACCGGAACTACCACTCGATGCGGTTCGTCGGGCGTGACCTCGTGCTGCGGGTCCAGCGTGCGCCCGATGCCCAACACCTGGCCCGACTCAACACCGAGTTCGCCGACATCATCGAGTCTGGCGAGATGCACACCTCCGGCCCGACGCCGCGCGAGGAACGCGACGGCGACGAGGTGCACCTCGATCGCGTGACGTTCCGCTTCGACAAGTACCACTGGGCCCGGTTGCGGCGCCTCATCGACGCGCTGAACGGTCTGTAGCGGCTACCGCTTCGTCTGCTCGTAGGCCGCGAGCGCGCGCTGGCGCGCGTCGGCGTGGTCGACCAACGGCTGGGGATACTCGACGCCGAGCGTGACGCCGGCCGCCGCGAGGGCCAACGGCCCGAGCCGGCTCGGTTCGTGGATCGCGGTGTCGTCGAGGTCGGCGAGTTCCGGGAGCCAACGGCGGAGGTAGACGCCGGCGGGATCGAACTTCTTGCTCTGTAGCGTGGGGTTGAATACCCGGAAGAACGGTGCCGCGTCGGGGCCTGTCCCCGCGACCCACTGCCAGTTGCCCACGTTCTGCGGGACGTCACCGTCGGCCAGGAGATGACGGAAGTACCGCTCGCCGATCTGCCAGTCGACGAGGAGATCCTTCACGAGGAACGACGCCACGATCATGCGGACGCGGTTGTGCATGTACCCGGTGGCGAGCAACTCACGGATCCCGGCATCGACGATCGGGAACCCGGTGCGGCCCGTCTTCCAGGCCGCAATTTCGTCGGGGTCGTTGCGCCACCGCGGGGTCTTCGTGGCCTGGAGCGGAGCGGTGACGATGCCGGGATTCTCGAAGAGCAGGTGCGCGAACCAGTCGCGCCACGCGATCTGGCGCACGAACGGGTCACCGTGGCGGAACTCGGCGGCCCGGCGCGCCACGGTCGCCGGGCCGATGGTGCCGCGCTTGAGGTCGATGGAGAGGCGCGACGTCCCGACGATCGCCGGGAGGTCACGGTCGTTCGGGTACGCGTCGAGCCGTTCGTGCAGGAACTCGTCGAGCCGTTCGAGTGCCACGGCCTCGAGCCCGACCGGCGGCGTGTCGGCGCGGAACGTCTGCTCGCCGACCGGGGTGATCAATGTCGTATCGGACGCAACGGCCAGGGCGGGCAACGTCATCTGCTGCCACCGCTTCCAGAACGCAGTGAAGACCTTGGGGACCGAGCCGGCCGCAGTCTCGATCGATCCGGGCGGGTGGACGAGCGTGCCCCACGTCTCGTGCCGCTCGCATACGCCGTCGAGCGCCGTCGCGGTCGTGGAGTCTCTGCGGGTGGCGTACGGCGTGACGTCGCGGTTCCAGGAGACTGCCGACGCGCCGCACTCGGCGGCGAACCGCGGTATCTCGACGCGGGGGTCGCCGTGCAACCGGTGGAGGCCACCATCGAGGGCGCGGTCGAGGCTCGCGACCGCGTCGTCCACAGCCTGGCGCCGATGGTCACCCGCCGCGTCCCGTAGCTCCGGATCGACCACGTAGACGGCCGCGACGCGTTCGTGGTCGCGGGTGGCACGCGCCCAGGCCGGGTTGTCGTGCAGGCGCAGATCCCGCCGGAACCACACGACCGCCGGGCCGCCGCCGGGCCGGCGCCGATCGGCCACGGTCAGGGACCCTCGTCGAACCCGCTGATCGGGTCGAGCGCCCGAATCGCCTTCTCGATGCCGCGCCGGGCCTGGAGGATCTTCTTCTCGTTCGCGGCCGCGGTCTCGTCACCGTTGGCCGCGGCGCGCAGCGCGTCGTACGCGCGGTCACGCAGGCTCTCCTCGATCGTGCGGAGTTGCTCCACGAGGTCAGACAGTTCCAAGGCGGGCCTCCAGGAGCACGGCGGGATGACGGACGTCGAGACCGGCGGCGCTCAGGTGCATCGCGCACCCGGGATTCGCCGAGGCCACGACCATGGGGTGTGACGCTCCCGCGGCCGCGCGGAGGGCGGCAATCTTCCGGTCCCGCACCGCGAGCGACAGTTCGGGTTCGAACGCGGAGTAGGCACCGCCGGCGCCGCAACAGAGGCCGTCGTCGTCGGTGATCCGCACGTCGTAGGCGCGGGCGAGGACCGTGGCGACGGGTTCGTGCGCCTTCTGGACGTGACGGAGATGGCACGGGTCCTGCACGACCACGACGGTGTTGCTCGGACGGAGGGCGAGTTCACGGTGCGCGACCCACGTGGAGAAGTCCACCACCCGCGCCGCGAACGCGGTCGCGGCCGGCGTTCCGAGCAGGCGGCCGTAGTCGAGCAGCGCGGCTCCACACCCGGCGCTGTCCACCACGATCGGCGCGTCGCCGGGGAACGCGCTGATCACGCGCTCGGCGAGACGGACGGCGTCGGTGTGGCGCCCGGCATGCACGTGGAGCGCGCCGCAACAGTCGCCGCCCGCCTCCGGCAGCCCCACGCGGGCGCCGGTGGCGCGCATGACCCGTAGCGCCGCGCGGTGGACGTCGCGTTGCCAGGCGTCCATCACACAACCGGTGAAGAGGTACGCGTCCGGGTCGGTGTCGGCGGTGAGTGTGGGTGGTGGCATGAGCGGTAATCGGGGCAGGCCGAATCGCCTCGGCACCAGATGCAACCGCTGACCGACCGCGGTGGCTCGCGTGGCCGCGCCGAGGACCCGCCGGTTCGGGAGCACCCCGCGGTAGGCGATCCATTCGACCGTGCGCCGCAGGCGCGACCGCTCGGGCGCGAGCGCGGTGCGGGTGTCCTCCATGAGGTGGCCGAACTGCACGCCCGACGGGCACGCGGCCTCACAGGCGCGGCACTGCACACACGCGTCCATCGCGGCGACGAACGCGGTGTTGACCGGCGCCCGCTCCTCCACGACCGCTCGCATCGCTGCGATCCGGCCGCGCGGGGAGGCGATCTCGGCGCCGGTGACGCGATACGTGGGGCAGTGCGGCAGGCAGAGCCCACAGCCCACGCACGCCACCAACTCGGACTCGTCGAGGTGCAACTTCATCGCGGCCCGGCTTCGGGGCCCGGCTGGGTCATAGGGACGCGGCCGGGGCTGAGCTTGCCGGTGGGATCGAGGGCACCGCGGATGCGCTGTTGCAGCGCAACCGCCGGCATGACGCCGAACGGATCGAGATCGGGGGCACCGGCGACTCGGAGCAGTGCGCCGCCTGCGGCTTCGGCGAAACCGCGCGCGTCGAGCAGGGTCTGTGGGTCGTCGCTCGCCAGGTGCACCGTGCCGACCCCGTGCTCCGCGAGTCGGTGCAGACCGTTGACGGCGTCGAGGGTGGCGACCAGTTCGTCGATCCGGGTGGGGTCGATCGAGATGCGGGCCCGGTGCATGCCCACCAATGCCGGTGGTGGATCGGCCGGGACGAGCCGGGCCGTCGCCGCTTCGGACCGGACGTCGCCGGCGTCACCCTCGAGGAGTACCGAGACGTCGTCCGGGCCCGCGAGGATGGCGGTGGGTGCGAACAGGGCGCGGCGGACGTCCTTGCCGGGGGTGGAAGCACGGAACCACTGCGAAGCGCGCGGGCGTGGCCGGCTCCGCAACACCACCTGCGTGATCACCCCGAGCGTGCCCAACGAGCCGACGAAGAGTCGTGGAATGTCGTACCCGGTCACGTTCTTGACCGTGGGTCCCCCGCCGCGGATCTCGCGACCGTCAGCGGTGACGAAGCGGACTTCGAGCAGGTAGTCGCGCAGCGGGCCGAGGCCGAGCCGGCGCCGGCCCGACAGTCCGGCGGCGATGGTGCCACCGATCGTCGCTGCGGAATCGTCCGGATCGAGCGGGCACTCCTGGCCGTGGTCCTCGAGCGCAGTATCGAGTTCCGCGAACGACGTGCCCGCCCGCACCGTGACGGTCATGTCGGAGGGTTGTAGGTCGACGATGCCGGCGGGCGCATGCACCTCGACCGCGCCGGTGACCGGGCCGCCGATCCCGGCATGCGTGCCCGCGCCGACGGCGACCACGGCAGTCGCGGTCGCGATGGTCTGCCGCAACGCATCGGTCACGACCGCGGTCATACCCATGCTCCGGCCGGGATCGCGCCCACCTCACCACAGCGACTCCCGCGCGGCAGGATCTTGTCGGGATTGGCGAGTCCATCGGGATCGAAGGCGTCGCGCAGGCGGGCCTGGACGTCGAGGTCGTCGACGGTGAAGAACAGCGGCATCGCGTCGCGCTTCTCGAGACCGATGCCGTGCTCGCCCGAGAGCACACCTCCCGCGTCGATGCAGACGCGCAGGATCTCGTCGCCGGCCGCATGGACGCGTTCCCAGATACCCGGTTCGCGCCCGTCGAACACGAGGAGCGGGTGCAGGTTCCCGTCGCCCGCGTGGAACACGTTCATCGCGACGAGCTGGTAGCGGGCCGAGATCTCGTACACCTGCCGGATGACCTCGACGAGTTTGGTGCGAGGAACCACTGCGTCGTGCAGGTAGTAGTCGGGCGCGATGCGGGCCACGGCGCCGAAGGCCGACTTGCGGGCCTTCCACAGCAGCGCCCGCTCCGCGGCGTCGACCGCGACGCGAACCGTCCGCGCGCCGTTGGCCCGACAGATCTCGTCGATCATCGCCGCGTCGTGGGTGACACCGTCGATGAGGCCGCTCACCTCGACGAGCAGGACCGCGTCGGCATCACGTGGGAGGCCCGCGTGGACGAAGTCCTCCACCGCCCGGGTCGCCTGTGCGTCCATCATCTCCATGGCCGCGGGCACCACGCCGGCGGCGATCACGGCCGAGACCGCGGCCGCGGCGTCGTCGATGGCGGTGAAGTCGGCGAGCAGCGTGCGGATCTCGGGTGGGTCGGGCATCAGGCGCACGCAGATGCGGGTGGCGATCCCCATGGTGCCCTCGCTCCCTACGAACGTCCCCCGGAGGTCGAGTCCCGGCGCGTCGGGACCGAGACTCCCGAGGATCTCCACGGTGCCGTCGGGCAGGACCACCTCCACCGCGAGGACGTGGGCCGAGGTCACACCGGCCGCGAGGCAGTGCGGGCCGCCCGCATTGGTGCCGACGTTGCCGCCGATCGAACACGCCTGCTGACTCGACGGATCGGGTGCGTAGTGCAGGCCGAGATGGGCCACCGCCCGGGTGAGGTCGAGGTTGAGGACGCCGGGTTCCACCCAGGCGCGGCGGGCGTCGGGGTCGATCTCGAGCACCCGATTCATCTTCGTGGTCACGATCACCAGCGCGTCGTCGAGCGGCGTTGCACCGCCCGCGAGGCCGGTCCCACTTCCCCGGGCCACGAACGGGACACCGAAGCGGTTGGCGGCGCGCACCGCGCACGCGACATCGGCCGTCGACTCGGGGAAGCAGACCGCGCCGGCCCGGCCACTCGCGGTCCCACCGTCACGCGCGTACAGGGTGAGTTCGAGCGGTTCGGCGCGGGCGTTGTCGGACCCCAGGCCGGCACGGAGCACGGCGACGAGATCGGTCAGGACGTTCGGCGTGGGACTGATGCTCCGATGCTACCGACGGGTCCCACTACATTCGCCGCTGTGGCGGACCTGGTGTTGGCGGAGTACGTGGGGTCGGCGCGCGACGCGATCCTCGAACGCCTCGACGCCTGGCTCCGGATCCCGGCCATCTCCGCCGACCCGGCGCACGCGGCCGACGTGCGGGCCTCGGCCGAGTGGTGCGCCGACCAGATGCGGTTGATCGGCATGGAGCACGTCACGCTCCTCGAGACCGACGGGCACCCGTCGGTCTACGGCGACTGGCTCCACGCACCCGACGCCCCGACCGTGCTCGTCTACGGCCACCACGACGTGCAGCCCGTGGATCCGCTGGCGGAGTGGATCTCGCCGCCGTTCGAGCCCACGGTCCGCGACGGCCAACTCTTCGCCCGCGGCGCAGTCGACGACAAGGGCCAGGTGCTCTACCACCTCGAGGTCATCCGGGCGCTCCTGGCCCGGGACGGTCGCCTGCCGATCAACGTGAAGCTCCTCGTCGAAGGTGAGGAGGAGGTCGGGAGCCCGCACTTCGAGTCGCTGCTGGTGCGCGAGCGCGAGCGACTCCGCGCCGAGGTGCTCGTGGTCTCCGATACCGCGATGTGGTCGGCCACGGTGCCGTCGATGTGCACGGGGATGCGGGGACTGGTCGCGTTCGACGTGTTCCTCCGCACCGCCTCCGGTGATCTGCACTCGGGGAGCTTCGGTGGTGCGGTCCGCAACGCCGCTCACGTGGCCGCGCGTTTGGTCGCCGACCTGCACGACGACCGGGGCGCGGTGACGTTGCCCGACTTCTACGCGGCGGTCCGACCCAACTCGCCCGCGGTGGCCGAATCGATGGCCGCGATCCCGTTCGACGACGAAGTGTTCCGCGCCACCGCGAACGGCGCCGCGCTTGCGGGTGAGGCGGGCGCATCGACGCTGGAGCGGATCTGGATCCGTCCCACCGCCGAGGTCACCGGCATCGGCACCGGATACTCGGGCGACGGCATGAAGACGATCGTGCCCGCCACCGCCCGGGTGAAGTTCACGTTCCGGCTGGTCCCCGACCAGGATCCCGACACCATCTCGGCGTCGTTCCGCGAGTGGCTGGCCGACCGTGTCCCCGAGGGGGTCGCGGTCGAGGTCACGCCGGCCGGCGCGGTCGCGCCCGCGCTCACTCCCCTCGACCATCCCGCGGTCGCCGCCGCGTCACGCGTGATCGAACGGGTGTGGGGCCGGGCGCCGGTGTTCACCCGTGAGGGCGGCTCCGGACCCGAGGAAGCGCTCGGCCGGGTGCTCGACGCGCCCGTCGTATTCCTCGGCGTCGGTCTCCCCGATGATTCGATCCACGCGCCCAATGAGCGCATCGTGCTCGACCAGTTCTGGAAGGGTGTGCTCGTGATCGGCGAACTCTGGTTCGAACTCGCGGCCATGCCGCCCGCCACCATGCCCCGTCCTGCCCGTCATGAAGGAGAGCAATGACCAGCCCGGTTCGCGAATGGGTCACTTTCCAGGACCCGAAGCGCAAGAAGCACGTGTGGCACATCGACGTCACGTTCCTCACGTCGAACTACCAATGCATCTTCGGGCAGGGGTGCCAGGGAGTCCTCACCGAGAAGGCGCCCGAGATGGCGCAGGGTTGCTGCTCCTACGGGGCGCACTCGTCGGGTCCCAAGGACCGCAAGCTCGTCGACAAGGTGGCCGCGAAACTCACCGCCGAGGACTGGCAGTTCATCAAGAAGGGCCAGAAGAAGGGGGTGTGGGCCAAGGTCGGCAAGGGCGACTACCGCACCCGCCTGGTCGAGGATGCCTGCATCTTCCTCAACCGGCCGGGCTTCGGTGCGGGTCCGGGATGCGCACTGCACACGTACTCGATGCGGACCGGGGTCCATCACAGCGACGTGAAGCCCGAGGTGTGCTGGCAGGTTCCGCTGCGCAACATCGAGGAGCACGACGAGGACGCCGACGACGGGGTGGTGCACCATCGGCTCACCGAGTTCGCCCGCCACGGCTGGGGTGAGGGCGGCGACGAGTTCGCCTGGTGGTGCACGGAGGCGCCCGAGGCCTTCACCGGCACCGAACCGGTGTACCGCAGTCTCGAACCCGAACTCCGCAAGATGGTCGGCGACGAACTCTTCGAGAGCGTGGCCGGGTATCTCGACGGCCGGATGGAGTCCCGACTCCCGCGCGTGCCGCACCCGGCGGAGACTCCGGTCACCCTGGCGCCGACACGGCGCAAGACTGCTTAGTCTGCGATCCCGATTCCACCGATCCCGAGGAGCGCGTCATGCCGTTGTACGACTTCGAGGGACTGCGCCCACAGGTGCACGCCCGCGCCTTCATCGCACCGACGGCGACGCTGGTCGGTGACGTGCACGTGGAGGACGGCGCGTCGGTGTGGTACGGCGCGGTGGTGCGGGCCGACTACGCGCCCGTCGTGATCCGCGCCGGCGCCAACGTGCAGGACGGTGCCGTGCTTCACGGTCCGCCCGGGCTCATGACCGAAGTCGGCGCGGGGGCGACGGTCGCGCACAACTGCGTGGTGCACGGTGCGATCCTCGGCGACGAGTGTCTGGTGGCCAACGGTTCGATCGTGCTCGACGGTGCCACTGTCGGTGCCGGCGCGCTCATCGCGGCCGGTTCGGTGGTGCCCTCGGGCATGACGATCCCGCCCGGCATGCTCGCCGCGGGCGCGCCGGCCGTCATCAAGCGTGGCGTCGAGGGCTCCCCTGCCGAGTTCTGGGTGAAGGCCAATCCCCCGGCCTACGCGGAACTCGCCCAACGTCACCGCGTCGGCATCACCTGGCTCCGCGACTAGTGATCGGCGGGCTTGGTCTCGTCGTCGTTGGCGTCGTTGGCGCCTTCCTGCAGACCCCGCTTGAACTCGTTCTGCGCGCGACCGAGTGACCGCGCGAGCTCCGGGATCTTTGCGCCACCGAAGAAGAGGGCGATCAGCGCCACGGGGACGAGGATCTCCCAACCGATGATCTCACCGAACACCACGGGCATGGCGCACCTCCTTGGCTTCTGATTGTGGCTTCTCCACGGTACCGGCCGCATTCACGACGGGCGAAAACTTTGCATCAGCCCCGCCTCAGGTCCCGCCCGGCCCCACCACTTTTGCACCGGAACCCACGCTCCGACGTGGGTTCGGGTTCAAAGATGGGGTGGTGCGGTGAGCTACGCGTGGAGGAGGGCGCCGCCGTCGACGACGAGGTTGGTGCCGGTGATCCAGCTCGCGGCGTCGGAGCAGAGAAAGGTGGCGGCGCGGGCGATGTCCTCGGGTTCGCCCAACCGATGCATGGGAAGCATCTTGGCGATGGCCTCCTCGCCCCGCTCCCACAATGCGCGGGCCATGTCGGTCTTCACCAGTCCCGGTGCGATCGAGTTGACCCGCACCCCGGGCGCGAGTTCGGCCGCGAGGGTGCGGGTGAGATGCAGGAGCGCAGCCTTGGTGGCGTTGTACGCACCGATCGACGTCTCCACCGACAGGCCACCGATCGACGCGATGTTCAGCACCGCGCCGCCGTGCTCCTGCATCCACGCCTGCCACACCAGCTGACTCCACATCAGCGGCGCGGCCCAGTTGACCGAGATGGTCTTGTCGAGCCGGGGCCGGTCGATGTCGATGGTCTTGCCCATGTAGGGATTGGTGGCCGCGTTGTTGACGAGGATGTCGATCCGCCCGAAGCGCTCCAATGTGGCGGCCACACATGCGGCGGCGTCATCGGGATCGCCGGCGTTGGCCACGAACCACGCGCCGTTGCCGCTCAGCGTGGTCACGGACTCCTGCAGGGTCTCGGCCTTGCGACTCGAGATCATCACCGACGCGCCACTCGCGGCCATCTCCTGCGCGATGGCGAGGCCGATGCCGCGGGAACTGCCGGTGATGAGCGCGACGCGACCGTCGAGGCGAATGTCCATCGGGATCCTCCCTAGAGGTAGAGGCCGGTCTGGCCGCCCTCACGCTTCGATGCGACCGCGTGGATGTCCCGCTCTCTCAGAATGAGGTAGTCGTCGCCCCGGATCTCCACCTCGTACCCGGCGTCGGGGGCGAAGAGCACCTGGTCACCGGCCTCCACGTTGCGCACCGTGGGCCCCACCTGGATGACCTCGGCCCACACCAGGCGGCGGTCGACGTTGGCGGTCGCGGGGATCAGGATTCCCGACCGGGACTTGCGCTCGCCGGCCTCGGTCCCGGGCGAGCAGAGCAGGCGGTCGGCAGTCATGCGGATCGCCTGCTTGCTGTCGATGTCGCTCGGGACGCTGCGGATGGGAGTCGGGTCGGCCACGTCGGGAGACGTTAGTGGGGTCAGGTCAACTCTCCCGACGGGCTTCGTGACCGGAAGGAGTCGACTGCTACCGTCGGTGGTCGTGGCGGCGCTTCCTGATGATCTCGCCTCCGCGATCCCCACGCCGGCGCGTTCGGATCGACGGACCCTCGCGGTGCTTCGTGCGTATTTCATGCTCACGAAGCCGCGCGTCATCGAACTGCTGCTCGTCACCACGGTCCCGGCGATGGTCCTCGCGGCGGGGAAGCTTCCCGGTCTCGGACTGATCGCCGCCGTGCTCCTCGGCGGCACGTTGTCCGCCGGCGGCGCCAACACCATCAACTGCTGGATCGAGCGCGACCGCGACCAGGTCATGAAGCGCACGCACTCCCGTCCGCTCCCCCAGGGCGACATCTCGCCGCAGGCGGCGCTGATCTTCGGGCTCGCGATGGAAGCCCTGGCGTTCGCATGGCTGGCCGTGACCGTCAACCTGTTGTCGGCGGCACTCTCGGTGACCGCGATGTTGTTCTACGTGTTCGTGTACACGATCTGGTTGAAGCCGCGGAGCCCGCAGAACATCGTGATCGGTGGCGCGGCCGGTGCGGTGCCTGCGCTCGTCGGGTGGGCGTCGGTGACCGGATCCCTCGCCGTTCCGGCGTGGATCATGTTCGCGATCGTCTTCTGCTGGACCCCGCCGCACTTCTGGGCCCTGTCGGTGCGCTACCGGGACGACTACGCCAAGGCCGGTATCCCCATGCTGCCGGTGGTCATCGGCATCGCCGCCGCATCGCGCCAGATCCTCGTGTACGCGGTCGTCACCGTGGTGGTGTCCCTTGCCCTGGTGCCGACCACCGACCTCGGTTGGATCTACGGCATCGCGGCCCTCGTGAGCGGCGCGATGTTCGTGCTCGGCGCGGCGAAGCTCGTGAGCGACGCCACCCCCGAACGGGCGATGAAGCTGTTCCACTACTCCAACACGTACCTCTCGTTGCTGTTCGTCGCGATCGCCGTCGACGTCCTCGTTCGTGCCGGCTAAGCGACGACGAGGCGGCGTTCTCCTCGGCTCCCTGGCACTCGCCATCCTGATCGCGGTCGGCATCGGTGCCGCGCTCGGATCGGGTTCGGCCGAACCCCAACTCGATCCCGGCCCCGCCAAGACCCGCATCGCCGGCGTAGCTTCCGCCGGGAGTCCCGCCCCACCGTTCGACCTGCCACGCCTGTCGGGCCCGGGTCGAGTGTCGCTCGCATCGCTGCGCGGTCGCCCGGTCATCGTCAACTTCTGGGCATCGTGGTGCGTGGAATGTCGCGAGGAGTTCGCGGTCCTGCACGACCTCGCCGCCCACCGTCCGAAGGGTCTGGCGATCGTCGGCATCACGTACCGCGACCTCCCGCCCGACTCCCGTCGCTACGCACGGGAGCATCAGGCGAACTGGACGATGGCCCAGGGTGGTCAGGACGACGCCGTCGCCCGTGCGTACGGCATCCGGGCGATCCCGCAGACCTTCTTCATCGATCGCAAGGGTGTGATCCGTGCCCGTTCGTTCGGCTTGCCGGCGCGATCGGCGCTCGACGGTGCAGTCCAGCGGATCGTGCGCCGGTAACGCTCAGCCCTCTTCCCAGGTGAACCAGCGGGCGGCAGCAAGCGGCGCGCCGATCGTCCACACCAGGAGCACGACGAAGGCGCCGGTCGGGAACGCGGTGTTGCGCAGCGCGGCCCGCACGCATTCGGCGAGGGCGGCGGACGGGAGGAGCCGGGCGATCGACTCCACCGCGGTGGGCAACTTCGTGAGCGGGTAGGCCATCCCGCCGAGGAACATGAGGACGAGGAACAACGCGTTGGACAGGGCCAGATTGGCCTCGGCCCGCAGGGTGCCCGCCATCAGCATGCCGATGCCGGCGAAGGCCACCGTGCCGAGGAGCAGCAGTCCGACGGCCTCGGTCACCCGCGCCGCGTCGGTGTGCCATCCCAGCGCGAGGCCCGTGCCGACGATCACCACCACCTGGAGCACCTCGACCGCCACCACGTTCAGGGTCTTCGCGGCGAGGAGGCCTCCCCGTGAGAGTGGGGTGGATCCCAGCCGCTTGAGGACGCCGTACCGGCGCTCGAACCCGGTGGCGATCCCGAGCGACACCATTGCGCTCGCCATCACCGCGAGCGCCAGCACGCCCGGGACGAGGAAGTTCACCGGGTCACCCTTCACCGCGGTGAGGGGGTTGACCTTCCCGAAGAACACCAGGATGCCGATCGGGATCGCGAGCGTGACGAGCAGGCTCTCACCGCGCCGGAGCGTCATCGCGAGTTCGAGCTTGGTCTGGGCGCCGACGGCCTTTGCCCTCATCGACTGCTCCGCCGGCCGCGCCGCGCCCCCGCAGCCACCTCGGGTTCGGTCGGCTCTTCGGTGAGACGGAGGAACACCTCTTCCAGCGTGGCGTGACCGGTGCGCAGGTCGGTCAGTTGCACCTCGTGGTCGCGCAACCATGCGGTGAGGGCGGCGATCACCGTCGGCGTCGGCTCGCCGCCCACCACGAACTCGCCGCCCGCCGCGGTGACCGGAGCGTCGATCGCCGTGCCCAGCGCGGTCGCGTCGAAGGGCGTCGCCGTCGTGAAGCGGAGCATCGGCTCGGTCACGGTGCCGGTGACCTCGGCCGGGGTGCCGCCGGCCACGATCGTGCCGCGGTCGAGGATGACGAGCCGGTCGCAGAGTTGTTCGGCCTCGTCCATGTAGTGCGTGGTGAGCAGGACGGTGGTCCCCTGCTCCCGCAGGCTTCGGATGAGGGCCCACGTGTCGGCGCGGGCGCGCGGGTCCATGCCCGCAGTCGGTTCGTCGAGGAAGACCATGTCGGGGCGGCCGATGAGCGCGGTGGCGAGTGAGAGCCGTTGCGCCTGGCCGCCGGAGAGGCGCCGGACCATGGTGCCCGCGGCGTCGCGGAGCCCGACGAGATCGAGCAGCCGGTCGGGGTCGTCGGGCGTGTCGTAGAACGCGGCGAAGAGGCGGAGCAGTTCGAGCGGCCGCACGCCCGGGTAGAGACCGCCTTCCTGGAGCATGACGCCGACACGGGGCCGGAGCGCGGCCGCGTCGGCGATCGGGTCCAGGCCGAGGACCCGGACGGTTCCGGCGTCGGCGGCGCGGTAGCCCTCCAGGATCTCGACGGTCGTGGTCTTCCCCGCACCGTTCGGACCGAGGATGCCGAAGATCTCGCCCACGCCGATGGTGAGGTCGAGTCCGGCGACCGCGGTGCGGTCGCCGTAGCGCTTGACCAGCCCGGAGATCTCGACCGCCGGGGTCGCGTGGGACGACGTCATCGATCCCGCCACGCGACGAATGCACCGAGGTCGGCCAGCGCGTCGCGTGCGTCGGCGGTGATGGGTGCCCGCGCCAGGGCGTCGAGACTCTCGGCCACCAGCGCTTCGATCGCCTGCTCCACGTGGGCGACCGCGCCGCAGTCGATCATCGTCTGTTGGAGTGCGGCGATCTCGGCCGGGGTGATATCGGGCGCACCGATGCGTTCGAGGCGCGCGAGGCCGTCGGGATCGGCCCTCCGCGCGGTCGCGGCCACCAGCGGGGTGAGCTTGCCTTCGCGCAGGTCGTCGCCGACGGGCTTGCCGGTGATCTCCGGGTCGCCGAACACCGACAACAGGTCGTCGCGCATCTGGAACGCCTCACCCAGCGGGAGCCCGAACGCCGAAAGCGGCGCGCTGAGTTCGTCGCCCCGCCCCGCGAGCGATGCGCCGAGATGGAGCGGCCGCTCGACGGTGTACTTGCCGCTCTTGTACCACTCGATGCGGCGCGCCTGGGCTTCGTCGCGGCCCCCGGCGGCGGTGGCC
>JBBSBV010000008.1:0-120739 GCA_038250905.1 Acidimicrobiia bacterium | reverse complement strand
GACACGGCGCCCAAGCTCAGCGTCGGAACCCCCTAGGACCCGCGACCGCACGACCCCGCTAGGCCAGCACACCATCGAGGCAGGGTCTCCCCGCTCCCGCAGAGGCGAGGGCCCACCTGGAGCACGGGGTGCGGGCAGCGGGTCGGCGCCGCAGACCGGGCGATATCGGTACTCACGCCGCCCAAACTCCCCATAGGACGAACGGCCCGGTCAACCCGGGCCGATCCTGGGTCGAAACTCCATTGGTATGCCACGCACCCAAGAACACCTGGTGAGCCGCTCGGCCGGCGCGCTGTTCCTCGGCGCGGGCGTGGTCACCCTCGCGAATTCCTTCGCATCGGCCAACCTTGGCGCGGCCGGCGTGAACGTCGTGGCGCTGCAGCTGTTCGGCATCGTGAGTCTCGCGTCGGGACTGTTCATCTGCTGGCGCTCGCCGTCACCGCTGCAACTCCCGGCGCGGCTCGCGATCGCGGTGTGGGGCCTCGCACTGCTCGTCGGCGCGGCCGACGTCGGACGATCGGCCATCACACCGCAGGCGCCGGTCGCGATCCCGGTCTTCATGATGGTCGTGTTGGTGTGGCTCGGCCTCACCTCGGAGCGAGGCGTCGCCGCGGCGTTCACCCCGGTCACCGTCGGCGCCACCGCGTTCATGGCCTTCGGTATCGCCCACTCACGCATCCGGTTCTCCGACGCCGTGCTCGTCATCGCGGTCTCGGTCGTGGTCGCGGAGACCATCGCCTGGGCGATGGCCGAGCTGCGCAAGCGCGAGGAACTCCTCGCCGTGCAGGCCATGACGGACCCCCTGACCGGCTTGCTGAATCGCGCGGCCTTCGCCGAACAGCTCGAGACCTGTTGCAACCGACACGACCACCTGATGCTCGCGTTCGTCGACCTGAATGATTTCAAAGAGGTGAACGACACCTTCGGTCACCAGACCGGCGACGAGGTCCTCGTCGAGATCGGCCGGCGCCTCCGCCGCGTGGCGAGGCCCGGCGACGCGGTGGCCCGGTTCGGGGGTGACGAGTTCGTCGTCCTGTTCCGCATCAGCGACGCCGTCGACGCGGACACGTTGCTCGCACGGATCCGAGCGGTCATCGCCGAGCCCTGGACCTCGATCGGTCCGGCGGCGATCACCGCCAGTGTGGGGATCGTCGACGATCACACCGCAACCCAGTCGCCCGACGAGCTCCTCCGGGCGGCCGATGCCGCCATGTACTCGCGGAAGCACGGAACGCCGGCGGCTCCGTCACCCGCGCGCATGAGCGCGCAGTCTCTGGTCCACCACCGCGCCGCCATGGACGGTCTCGGTGGGAGCTTCACGGTGCTCCGACGCCTGCACCGCGCCGGCGACGAGGATTGGCTCATCATCGAAGCGAACGCGCGCGTACGCGACGCCTACCGGCCGGTGTGCGGTGAGCCTGTCGGCATGCTGCTCTCCGAACTCAACCGGTTCGCCGACAACTCCGCGGTCCGTCCGCTGTGTGCCGCGGCGTTGGCGGACGGCGAGCGGAAGGAGACCGAGATCGAGCTCAAGCTCCCCGATGCCGCCACGTCGTGGCGGCGCCTGATCACGGTGCCCGTCGATGACGACGTCGTCGCCGTGCTGACCTCGGACATCACGGCCGAGAAGGCGGCTATACGAGCGCTCGCCGACGCCGACGAACGCAGCCGCGCCGTCGTGGAATCCGCGGCCGATGCGATCATCACCGTCGACGGTGAAGGACTCGTCCGCAGCTTCAACCGGGCGGCCGAAGCCATGTTCGAGTCCGCTCGCGAGGACGCGATCGGTCGCTCGTACCTCTTCATGGTCCCGGACGCGTCGTTGACCGTGCTGCGCCACGCGTTTGCGACTGCCGGTACCGGGCCCCGGGTCGACGTCGCTTTGAGCCGGGCGTCGGGACAGCAGTTTCAGGCCCACGTCGCGATCTCGCACGTGACGACCAGCGTCGGAGACGTGTTCACCGCCATCGTCCGGGACGTGACCGAGCAGTTGCACACCCAGTCGGCACTGCGCAGCGCGCTCGAGCGTGACGAGCTGACCGGCCTCCCGAACCTGCGATCGCTGCTCGAGCGCACGGAGCAGGCGAGCACCGTTGCGACCCAGCGAGCAACGAGCATCGGACTGCTCTTCGTCGACCTCGATCGGTTCACCCTCGTCAACGACAGCCTCGGCCACGACGTCGGAGACGAGCTGCTCGTCGCAGTTGCCGATCGGATCGGACGGGCCGTGCGCGACGTCGACACGGTCACCCGCGTGAGTGGGGACCACTTCGTCGTCCTCTGCGAACGCGTGGATTCCGATGAGGCACTCATCGGCCTCGGCCGGCGCATCCAGGAGGCCCTCCGCGCCCCGTTCCTGCTCGGGCGCGGACGCGAGGTGTTCACGACGGCGTCGATCGGTGCGGTGCTGCGAAGAGACTCGGAACAGCCTCGAGACCTGTTGCGCTTCGCCCATACGGCGATGTACCGCGCCAAGCAGCGAGGCCCAGCCGGCATCCGCGTCTTCAGCGACGAGATGTCGGCGGTGACCGCGTCACGCCTCGACGCCGAGACCGCGCTGCGACGGGCGATCGACCGCCACGAGCTCCTGGCGTACTACCAACCAATCGTGGACCTCGACACCGGCGCGACCGAGTACTGCGAGGCGCTCATCCGCTGGAACCGTCCCGGCGTGGGCGTCGTCCTCCCGGACCAGTTCATTCCCGTCGCCGAGGAAACCAGCCTCATCGTCGACATCGGAACGTGGATGCTTCACCAGGCGATCGCGGACTGCGCGGCGTGGCAGTCCGTCGCTCCGGGCGTCGGGGTGGCGATCAACGTGTCCGCACATCAGTTCCGGATCGGTGACCTGACCGATGCCGTGCGCCTGGCCCTCGCGGCGGCCGACCTGGCGCCCGGGCTCGTGATCCTCGAGATCACGGAGTCCGTCATGCTCGAGCACAGCGACTGGAACCTCGCGGTACTCGAACACATCCGCGAGCTCGGCGTGCGCCTCGCGCTCGACGACTTCGGTACCGGCTACAGCGCGTTGACCCACTTGCGTCGGCTCCCGATCGACACGATCAAGATCGACCGGTCGTTCCTCCAGCGCATCGAGACCGAGGCGGATCTCCCCACGATCCGGGCGATCGTCGAGCTCGCCCGGGCCCACGAGATCGATGTCGTCGCCGAGGGGATCGAGACCGAGGCGACGCGCCAGCTGGTTCGATCGGCGGGATGTGAGCGAGGCCAAGGGTTCCTCTTCGCCCGCCCGGCGCCGTTCGACGCCATGGTCACCGCATTGGGAGCGACAGCACCAGCCTCCCGGGTCACGCGTGCTCCCCACCTCACGACGACCGCACCACCCGCCGCGTAGACCGCGACCTCGCAGCGGAGATCGACGCGACTGCGCCGCCGCCCCGGAGGACGGCGGCGCAGTCATGTCCGTCAGCCGGTCAGCTCTGCAGCTGGACCGGCACGTTCAGGAACGTGTTCGGGCCGATGCCACCGGTGGCGACGAGCCCGGGCGACACCCAGACACCGAAGTGGTTGTCGCGGATGACGTTGTTACGGATCACGGTGCCGTTGATGTGCACCGACGGGTCACCCGAGAAGATCAGGACACCCGTGGTCTGGAAGACCTGCGCGTCGCCGTCGCCGCCGACGTTGTTCGTCTTGATCGTGTTGCCCTCGATCACGGTGCCGTCGAGGTTCTGACCCGGTGCGTGCGCGTGCAACGTGACGCCCGCGAAGCCGTTGCCTTCCAGAACGTTGTTCACCACCCGGTTGCCGTGCGCAGTGGAGCCGGGCACGCCGGCCGCGATGAGCACACCGTCTTCTCCGTTACTGGTCACCAGGTTCATCGCGATGGTGTTGTCGTACACACCACCCGCGGGGTTGTGCGCCGGGACGGTGATCCCGCAGTCGGGCTTGTTGTCGGTCACCCGGTTGTACGCGATGAGGTTGTCGTGCGACGCGGCCATGTCGTCGCTCAGCAGGATGCCGCCCGCGTTGTCCGCCACGTCGTTGCCGATCGCGGCCGAGTAGGTGGTCGCCTGGAGGTGCAGCCCTTCGCCGCAGTCACCCGGGATCTGACCTTGCCCCTGGCACTCGTCATACGTGCTCGGGACGGTGGCGCCCCGGTCGTTGTGCTCGACGTGGTTGAACAGCACCACCACGTGGTCCACCTGCGTCGCGAGAATCCCCTCACCGGTCGCGTTCACCACGCGGAGCCAACCGACGCGGCTCCCGGATGCGCCGGGACCGATCAGCACGCCGTTGTCCTTACCGGTGGCGTCGATGGTGGCGTCGTGGCCGGTGATCGTCAGCGGCTTGGTCAGCGTGACCATCTCCGGGTACGTGCCGTGCAGGACCTCGATCCGATTACCGGACGCGGCGTTCGTGACCGCCTGCCCGATGGTGCGGCACGAACTCGACGGTGCACCACAGGTGGTGGAGTCGGTCCCGTGCTGTGAGACGAACAAGGTGCCCGCCCGCCCGTGATCGTCTGCGGTCCTTCCCGGCGACGCACTCGCCACCCCGCCCGCGAAGGTCGCGAGCGTGGTGGTGACCAAGGCGCCGGCGGCAAGGAGCGCAAGCCGCGAATGGATATGTTTCATGTCAGAACCTCCGTTGTCCGTCCACTGGTGGACCCCTCCCGGCGAGCAGTGTCTTCGCTCTCGGCGAGGAAGGCAAGCGATCCGGACCCAAGTGGACTGAATACGTGATTCGTCCGTTTTGTTGGATTCACGCGGCGTATCGGTGCCGCTCGCTTCGGGCCGACGGCCTGCCGGAGCGAGCGCCTTGCCATCGGACCCCGGCACCGGCCACGCTTCCCGGCCATGACCCCTCCGGAACCGTCGCGCCGAGACGTCCTGCGCTGGTCGGCCCTGGCCGCCGGCACGCTGCCCCTGGGCGCACTCCTCGCCGCGTGTGGGAGCGACAGCCCCAGCCGCAGCGGCACCGCCAAGCCCCGCCCCACCGGAACGACCCCGGCGGCAGCCACCACACCGTGGTGGCTCGCCGGCAACTTCGGGCCGGTGACGAAGGAGGTCGAAGCATTCGACCTCGAGGTCAAGGGCGCGCTCCCCAAGGAACTCACCGGCCTCTACGTGCGCAACGGCTCCAACCCGCAACACGCGGATTCGAGTCACTGGTTCTTCGGCGACGGCATGGTCCACGGCCTCCGCCTCGACGGCGGCAAGGCCAGTTGGTACCGCAACCGGTACGTACACACCGCGCTCTACGAATCGGGCCAGGGCTTCGGCGCGTCGGTCCCCGGCGGTGCGGCCACGCAGAGCAACGTCTCGGCCATCTGGCACGCGGGCAAACTCCTCACGAGCGGCGAGGTCGGCTTCCCGCACCAACTCTCCCCCACCGACCTCGGCCCGATGGGCCTCTACGACTTCGACGGCAAGCTCACCACCGCATTCACCGCGCACCCGAAGATCGACCCGGCCACCGGCATGCTCCACTTCTTCGGCTACGGGTTCACCGCACCGTTCCTCACGTACCACGTGGCCGACGCGACGGGGCAGCTCGTGCACTCCGAGGTGGTCGACATTCCCCGCTCGACGATGATCCACGACTTCGCGATCACCGACCGCGACGTCGTGTTCTGGGACCTGCCCGTGATCTTCGACCTCGCCGCCGCGAGCGAGTGGATCAAGGATCCGAAGTCGGGCAAGTTCCCCTACCAGTGGAAGCCGGAGGCCGGCGCACGCCTCGGCGTGATGCCACTCGGCGGCCCGGCGACGGCGATCACGTGGTACGACGTCGATCCCTGTTACGTCTTCCACGGGCTCAACGCGCACCGCGACGGCGACAAGGTGGTGCTCGACGTCGGCCGGCTCTCCTCGATGTTCGTGCCGGGCGAGGTGTTCGGCGGCTCGCTCTCGGAGCGGCGCTGGACCATCGACACCACCACCGGCAAGGTCGACGAGCACGTGGTGGAGGCCGACCATCCGGGTGATCTGCCCAGCCGAGACCCGCGCCTCGTCGGGCGCAAGCAGCGCTACGGCTACTTCGTGCAGGTCCGCAACCCGGGCCAGACCGTCGACTTCGGTGGCGTCATCAAACGCGACGACGTGCGTGGCACCCGCGAGGTCTGGGATCCAGGCCCGGCAGTGCACTCGGGCGAGTGGCTCTTCGTTCCCGTCGGCAAGGACGAGGACGCGGGCTACCTGCTCACCTACCTCTACGACGACCGCACCCAGAAGTCGGAGTTCGTCGTCATCGACGCGACCGACGTGAAGCGGGGCCCCATCGCCCGCGTCCCCCTCCCCCAGCGCGTGCCCTACGGCTTCCACGCCACCTGGGTGAGCTGACGCGGCCTCAGGTCGCGAGCGCCCGAGCGGCCTCGAGTCGCACGCGGAAGTCGGGGTCCTGAGCGAGGGCTGCGACTGCCGACCGGCTCGGTGCGACGCCGAGCGCGGCGATGGCGTGCACCGCACGCCAGCGGATCCATGCGTCGGTGTCGGTGAGTGCCCGTTCGAGGAGCGGCCGCAACTCGGCGCGATCGGCGTCACCCATCGTGTCGACCACGGCGCGGCGCACCGACCGGCTCGGGTCGTCCAGCAGCCGCGCCCAGTGTCGGGCCGCGGCCTGGGGCGCAGCATCGGCCAGCAACACGGCGGCCACCTGACGGCGGGCCGGTTCGTCGTCGCGAGATGCGGCGACGATGCGATCGAGCCCTTCACCGTCGTCGCTGCGCAGCGCACCGAGTTCGGTCCAGGCCCGGTCGAGGCGACGCGGTTCCGCGCCATCGCCGGGCGTGCCACCGACGTCGAGGGTGAGGACCGCGGGGGCATCGGAGTCGCGCACCACCGTCGGCTCCGAACCGGTGAATGCATCCGTCACCGCGTCCAGCAGCGGCCCGAGCAGCTGCTCCCAGTGATCGGCATGGAGGATGGTCACCGCCACGAACGTCGGGCCGACGAGCACATTGGTGACCTCGTCGGAGACCGCGAAGAGTGGGGCCACCTGCGGGTCGGTGTCGGCAGTCGCCGGGTCGAACGAACGGCTCGGGCCATCGCCCAGCGGCGGGGTGGCGAAACGGATCGTGCGCGGGCTCGGCGTTGCCTCGGGCACCACCACGCCGCCGAAGAGCTCACCGAGGTCGGCGCCGTCATCCATCGAGCAGGCGGAGCCGGAACCGGTCCGCGTCCCACGACCAGGCGAGCACGACATCGGGCGCGATCTCGCGGCGTTCCGAGCCGGCGCCGGGCCCGACCGCCTCAGCCAAGGTGTCGTCGTCGGCAGCCGTCCACGCCTGGTCCGAGAAGAACTGCTTGAGCAGTTGCTTCACCGGTGTGAGCGCGTCGAGGGGCAACGCGCGGACAACGGGCGTCAACTCGGCGATACACGCCCCGGTCAACCCGTCGGCCGCCACGCGCGCTCGCCGCGCGTCCAACTCTTGGCCCAGAGCGCCTGTTGGCACCGGAGGGGTCAGTCGTCGGCGGTGATGAGACCGAGTTCCATGAAGATGGCGACGCGTTCCGCCTCGAACGAGGCTTCGTCGATCTCGCCGTCTTCGCGGCGCTGGCTGAGCACGCCGTAGCGCGCCATCAGCGCTTCCTCGTCGACCGGCTCGGTCTCGACGTCGCCGCCTTCACGGTCCTCACGGCGGTCACGCTTGCTGGCAGCACGGGTCTGGCGCTTCAACTCGCGCGCCCGCTTCTCGAAACTCTCGCGTCCTCGGGCCATATCGATCACGCCTCACATTCATCTCGGGTCGCAGGACAACGGGCTGCGTGCGGGCCAGCGGGATCCCGGACCACATCCGAGAACATCCGAAGGACACGTCGCACGGCGAGCGGCCGCTGACACATCTCGCTCCCATTCTGACGCACCGAGCAGCAGAAACGGGGACCGGGCCCGTCCCAACCGACCTCGGGACCGCGAAGTTTTGCCGTCCGGTGACCGACAGGGCGTCGAAACCGACTGCTACGAGTGGGTGATCAGCCAGGGGTTGTGACCGATCGGCTCCACCGCGTCGGGCGGCGGAATCGGTCCCCCGGGATCCCCGGGCGTGCAGGTGGCGGGGTTCGTGTCGAGGGCAGCCTTGGGCAACACGGGTGGTTCGAGGAACGCCGGCCGGGCGTGGAGGTCCAGCGAATCGAGCAGGTTGTCGGCGTTGGCATCGCGGTAGGTGAGCGCGCCGAGGTTCCACTTCGTCTCGAGGAACTTCAGCACCGACGTGTGGTCGTGGGTCACGTGCGAGGTGTAGTTGCGCTTGGCGTAGGGCGACACGATCACCGCGGGTACCCGGAAGGACAGCCGGTCGTACATGCCGGGCAGGTCGGGCGGCACGTCGATGTTCGGCGGGATGTCATCGGGACGCACTGCAGCCGGCGGCGGGACATGGTCGTAGTAACCACCGTGCTCGTCGTAGGTCCAGATCAGCATCGTCTTCGCCCAGTTCGGCGACTGCATCACCGCGTTGATCACCTTCGCGGCCATCTGCTCGCCCCGGTGGATGTCTTGGGGGTTCTCCTCCGACTCGGTGTCGAAGTTCGGGTCGACGAGGCTGAAGAACGGCAGGGTGCCCGCGGCCGCGTCGGCGTAGAACTGGTCGATCTTCGAGATCTTGTCGGGGTAGTCCTGGAGCGTCTTGATGATGATGCCGACCGACGGCAGATCGGTGTAGTAGTTCCGCCACGAGATCCCGTGCGACTGGAACCGGTCGAAGATCGTGCCGTTCGGCGGCGCCGGCGCGAGCAGCGCCTCGGTAGTGGTGCTCACGATCCCCGCCGCGGTGCCGGCCATGAGGAACCGCCGGTTGGGATAAGTCTGCGCGAGCACCGAACCGAACCAGCGGTCGGCGAGCGGGAACGTACTGGCGAGTCCGTAATAGAAGGGGAGGTCGGTCTCGTCCCAGTAGCCCATGGAGACCGCGGTCGATGCCTGCACGAACCCGTCGTTGCGGCCGTTGTCCCACGAACGGTGACTGCGGTTCCAGTCCTGGCCGGGCAACGCGTGGAGCTGACACGACGACGGCATGTGGAACGCGCGCACGAGGTTGCCGTTGCCATCGGGGTTGGCGTTGCGCGGCTTGCCGTCGGGCGCGAACTGGAAGCCGTCGCATCGCTTCAGGGCACCGAAGTAGGAGTCGTAGGAGTGGTTCTCCATCATCAGGACGACGACGTGCTCGATCTCGGGGAGCATGTCGGTGCCCTCGGCGATGCGCGGGAAGGGCCGTGTGCCCGGCGGCAGGGCGCGGCCCCACGGGGGGCCGCCGCCGAAGTGGGGCTTACACGCGCCGAGCGCCACGCCGGCGCCGAGGGCGGCCATGCCCTTGAGCAGCGTGCGGCGGTCGAAGTTGCGGTCGAATCGGTCCGCGCTGCTGTTCGGAGTCTCCGCTGACACGTCCGGCCTCCCACATGGCCCCTTGTGTGACCCCATGAGGATGGCACAGCCCCGAGCCGATCTCGACCGCGCTCGGGGGGTCATTCGGCTCAGCCCGGAGAGACCGGACTGAGCACGGACTGAACCTCGGGGCCGGCCGCGTCCCCGAACCCGCCATTCTCCGCGAGACTTGACGGCCCAACGTGGCCCTCACAGGAGCAGGTGGATGAACGACCAACCGCACGACGAATCAGCTGGCGACGCCCCGCTCCCCCGGCCGGGAAGCGATGAGCCGACGGTCCCGGCGGCGAGCGTCCCGGTCGAGAGCATCCCGGTGGAGGAGCCGACCGCGACCACGCCGGTCGCGACCGCTCCACCCCCGACCGAGCCGCCGCGCCGGCGCGGCGTGTTGGTCCCGACGTGGGCGCTGATCGTCGTCGGCGGTCTGGTGCTGTTCCTCCTCGGTGGCCTCCTCGGATACGCCGTCGGCGGCGATCGGGGCCACGGCGACCGCGAGCGGGTCGGCTTCGTCCGTCCCGGTGGTGCGACTCCGGCGCCGGGCAACTTCGGTCCGTTCGGCAACGGAAACGGTCGGAACGGGAACGGAAACGGGAACGGAAACGGAAACGGGAACAACAACGGGAACGGAAGCGGGAACGGGAACAGCAATGGGGTGCCGTCGACGCCGAGCGACAACGGGGCATTCCTCGGGGTCGCGGTGCGGAACTCGACAAACCCGGTCGGCGCGGAACTGATGCGGGTCGTCGCGGGCAGCCCGGCCGCGACGGCCGGACTCAGCACCGGTGACGTGGTCACCGCCGTCGACGGCCAACCCGTACGCGGCGCCGCGGTGATGACCACGCGGATCCGGGCCCACTCGCCCGGCGACAAGGTCGAGATCACGTACTCCCGCGGGGGCCAGAGCAAGACCGTGACCGTCGCGCTCGGTGACCGCGCCGCGACCAGTACGCAGTAGCGACGAGTACCCTTTGCCCCCGCTGGTCGCGAATCTGGGGGACAGGAATGCTGCACCGACGACGTCGGAACGTCATCGCCATCGCCGTACTGGTTCCGGCGCTCCTCGCGCTCACCGCGTGCACGCGCTTCGGTGCGACGATCAGCCGCCCGTCCGATCCGGTCGTCCTCGACGGCAGCGCGCTGCCCAAGCTCACCGGCGGCGACCCGATGCACGTGGTCGGCTTCGCGTGGAACGGAGTGGTCTGGCATCAGATCCCGGTGCAGGTCGACGAGCGGGACCTGGTGAACCCGGGCCAGATCTACCACCGACCCACCAACATCTGGCCCGTACTCTCGGGCACGACCACTCCATACAAGGCGCTGGTGTACACGCCGCCCCCGACCCTCACCGCGGGGTACACGTCGATTCCCACGTACACGCCGAGCGACTCCGACCCCACGTTCGACGCGAACGACCAGCTGTCCCTGCTCGCCAACGACACCGGCAAGCAGGCCGACGGCTCGGTTGCCGCGCCCGCGGGCGTCGACGCAGCCACGCGTGAAGAGGTCAAGGCGAACGACCCACTCGCCGCGAACGGCGTGGGGTACGCGTATCTGTTCCGCAGTGCCACCCTCACCGGTGGCAGCGCCGGCACGACCGGCGTCAACTACACGTTCAGCCTCGACTCCGGCGCGTACCTCTCCACCTACAAGATGGGCGCGTCGTCGCTGGCCCCGAACAACACGTGGGGCTTCAATCCCGAGCACTCGACCGTCGTCACCCGCGCGTACCGCGAGGCGTTCGGTGACCGGTGGCTCAACAACGGCCTCGCAGTCACCGCGGTCAACGCGTCGGGCGCAGCGTTCCTCGACCGGACCCACTTCTACGTGACGGTCGGTTGCGGCCGTTCGGAGGACACGTTCGACGGCGGCGCGAACAACCCCGGAGAAGGCGCGTTCATCGTGAACATCTCCGGGCCGGTGCGGGCGATCCGCTCGTACCTCGGCGCGAACAGCTACCTCTACACCGTCAACACCCACTTCTTCTATCCCGACCGCGAGGACCTCACCACCGACATCCGCGGGCACGCGGGCCTGCCCGGGTACGGCAGTGGTGACGACTACCTCACCAACACCACCGGCCTGAAGTACTCCGACCCGTCGAATTCCGGGGTGACGATCGACGGCACGCCCGACGCGGTCACGCCGATCAGCTACACGACCGGTTCGACGCCCCCGCCGATCTGGCAGATGGTCTCGGGCGCGCAGGGCAGCGTCGTGACGGTGCGGAGCCTCGACACCGACATCACGGGGCTGAACGTCGGGACCGTGTACCAGGACGCGAACCCGGCGTCACCGGCGCAGTGCACCGGCGACGCGGCCGCGTGGGGTCAGAACGGCATGGACCTCACATCGCCGGTGAACAACGTTCCCATCACCGACCCGACGTTGTCGGCCACCCCCGCCAAGCTCGTGACGCAGCGAACCCGGTTTTTCCGTGGGGCGAATCTGTCGACCACCGACGCCGCATCGCTCGACAGCCAGGTCCGCAACCCGATCCAGGTCACCGTCGCGGGGTAGCCGCGCGGTCGGCTCAGGTCGGTCGGGCCGCCGGCTTGCCTTTGAGCGTGTCGAGTTCCAGTCCCTTCATCAGCCACGACACACCGAACGCCCAGATCGAGACCGCTTCGCCGATGAGCAGCGCCTGCGACAGTCCGCCGATCACGGTCGCGACCGCGACGAAGCCGACCGCCAGACCGATGACGCCGGCGCAAGTGAGGTGGAACGCCCGCCAGAACTGCGGCGTGTGCCCGCCTGGTTTGGCTCCGCGCCGCCCTTCGCGCAGCCCGAAGCACACGCAGAGCGCGCCGAGCAGACCGATGAACAGGAACGCGCTCGTGTAGTGCACGTACTTCACGACGTTCTCCCCGAGCAAGTCCTGCAGCGGGGTCAGGGGCACGTTCCGTCCACCGCGGTTGGTCGGGAACAATGCGATCGTGACTGCGGCGAAGCCGGCGACGGTGCTGAGCGTGTTGTCGAGAGTCAGCTCGACGATCTTGTAGGCGATCAGGAACATGCCGACCGCGCAGAGCGCGCCGACGAACACGTCGCGCATGCCCGAGTAGTAGTACGCGCTGAGCGAGTCGCGGAAGAACGGATGCTCGGACAGGACGAGTCGGTCGACCAACACGAGCAGGAACGGAAGCGCGATCCCGATCCCGCCGACCATGATCCGCAAAGTGAGGAAGGACCGGATGTACAGCGACTCCGGGTCCGACCCACTCGGTCGTTGTCCGGTCGTGCGCACTGGTGTGATGCACCGCTGGACGAGTTGGTTCACGGCTGCCCTTCCGCCCGTCCCGGGGGCAGGTTACCGCCACCCTCGCCGGCACCGGTCCGAGGCTGCACGCGGCGGGGCGCCGCCTTCCGACGGCGCCCCTCACCACCTGCCCCGGTCTGGGGGACCGGGTTTCTGCCCACGAACTACAGGGGCCCTGCTCTGGCGGGATCCAGCGTGGTTGCATCCCGGCCACCCCCACGAACTCGCGGTGCGACCCATGGTGACGCAGGACCGTTAGTCAGCCGTTAACGATTCGCCGCAACGCTCCTGGAGGGCGACCGTCGCCGGCTCCGGGGCCACGCCGAGCTCCGCGAGCAACGCCCGCAGGTGTCCCAGGATGCGGCGCGCGCCCGAGCGGTCGCCCCGCTCCACCTGAACCGATGCGAGCAGCCGGTATGCGGCCTCGTTCCACGGGTCGACGGCGATCGCCCGCTCAGCCATCGCCTCGGCCCGGTCGAGTTCGTGGTCGGCGGCGAGCAGCTCGCCGGCCCGGACTGCTGACCGGATGAAGGCGTTCGTGAGGCGCAAGCGTTCGAAGTCGAGCCAGTCGGCATCGAGATCGGCCAGGAGCGGACCCGGCCACCCTTCGACCGCGGGAAGGAGCGCGTCGATCACCGCGGCGGGCGTACCCATCCGCTCGGCGTGCACGGCGCGTTCGACCGCGGTCTCGAACTCCCAGACGTCGACCTCGAGCGCCGGATCATCCCGGAGCACGAGCCGGTCACGCTCCTGATGTACGAAGAACGACGGCGCGTTCCGGTCCCGGCCCGGTTCGAGCAGCTTCAACAGGTAATTGAGCGTCACGCGGAGATTGGCAGACGCGGCGGCGGCGTCGAGATCGGGCCACAGCGTCGCGGCAGCTTCGGATCGCCGTACCGAGCGGCGCACGACCAGCAGACCGAGCAAGGCTCGTACCCGCTCACGACGGAGCGCGGAGCTGTCGGCTTCACGTCCGTCGACGAAGACCTCCAAGTTCCCGAGCGCACGAATCGCGACCCGACCCGGAGCCAGGGGCCCGAGCGTCCCATCCCACTTCGCCGCGGTCTGCGCGACGACCGTGTCGTCACCTTCACGCAGCCGCCGCAGGACGGCTCTCTGCGTCGGACCGAGCGTCGACCACAACTCGGAGGGCGGGGTTGCGCCGGCCGCGGCCGCGCGCACCATCGCCTCGACGAGCCACGCAGCCGGCGCGAACCACCGGACGACCTCGGCGCGTGGCCACGCGAACCCGCGGAATCGGGTCGCGTCGCCCTCGCGCGCCGCGACGAAAGCAGCGGCGAAGGCGCGGCGCTGCGCGTGGACTCCATCGAGCACACGGGCGTCGTAGCGGGCTCGCAATTCCGGGCGGAGGACGTAGAACAGCACGAGCCCGTCGAGCGGGGGGAAGAACGCACCACGATCGGGCACCTGCGCGAGAAGCTTCGCGGCACCAGGCTCGTCGCCCGCCGCGATCGCCACCGCTGCGGTGGCGAACAGTTCGTCGTCGCGGGTCGCGTCGGTGGTGGGCCCGAGGAGCGACAACTCGGCCAGATGGCGCCGCGCGCCCTCGAGATCCCCCGCGGATACCAACCCGTAGGCGAGCCGACACCGCATGACCCGGCGGGCAATGGCCGGTCGACGGTCCACGCGGGATTCCACGATCGCGCGGAGCTCCTCCAGGACATCGTCGTTCGCCCCGATCCCCTGGGCGACGAGGACCTGGACGCCGAGCACACCGTCGCGCACGAGCATGCGGTCCGACTCCGGCATCTGGTCGATCAGGGCGCCGGCCTCCTGCAGTCGGCCTCCCTCGACCAGGGCCCGAGCACAGAGCAATGCCGCCATCCCCTGAGTCGGATCACGATCGGGGTCGTCGACGAGTGGTGACACCGCGTCGCACGCCTGTTGCCATTCACCCACCATCAACGCGAACGTGCCGACGCACAGTGCATCGAGCGCGAGCGCCCAGGGATGTCCGCTCTGCGCGAGCTCGGCGATCCGCGGCACGTGCGGCAACATGCCGGCGGCGTCGACGAGACCGTACGCGAGACCGCCGAGCAGGATCATCGTCGCGACCTCGCCCTCCAGGTCGCCGCGGGCGGCAAACGCCTCAGCCGCGCGTTCGGCGAGCGCGAACGCGCGCTCGGGTTCACCGACGGTCACCGCGACGGCCTGGGCCAGGAGGGCCTCCGGCTCGCCCAGGAGTTCGGGGTCGAGGAGCACGACCCAGCGCGCCGCGAGCGCCGGATCGTCCTGGTTGACCGGACGCACGAACTGGTCACGCAACACTGCGATCGCTTCATCGCGGGCACCCGCCGCCGCGAGCAGTCGCATCGCTCGGTCGAGGTCACCCTGCACCCGTGCATGCGCGGCGCCGAGTCGGCGGATCTCTGCAATGCGGTCGGGCTGCTCGCGCTCGAGGAGCGCCGATGCGATGACCTCGTGGAGTTCCCAGGCGCCGTCGCTACCGCGACGTGCGAGTGGCACGTCGGCCAGCAGCGTGCCGAGCCGGACCGGCGCGCCGGCGATCGCGGATGCCATCGCGTCGTCGGCGCGCATGACCGCTGCCAACTCCACGATGCGGTCCCGGTTCGGTGCACCGATGGGACCGATGACCTCCTCCCACACGTAGTCGGTCGCGCCAACGCCTCGGGACCGGGCCAGCAGCTCGGCGAGGGCGGGCCACCCGTCCGCCGAGCGGAGCTGATCCGGGTCGACCCCGCGCGCTCGCGCGAACTCGACGGTCTCCGCCGGAGTGAACCGGAGATCGGCCTCCCGCAGGACCGCGGCCTGGCCCGCCACCGCGAGCCGGGCGATACCGATCTCGGGCAGCGTCCGCGACCCGACCAGCAGGTGGGCGTTGCCGGGGAGGCGCCGGGTGAGCGCGTGCAGCAGCAAGTATCCGCCGGAGCCGGACGGGAGTTCGTGGAGATCGTCGAGCACGATGCACACCGGTCTCGGAGCACGAGCCCACAGTGCGTCGACGAGCAGGTCGAGCAGTTCGTCCTCGCCGGCGAGTGGCGACGACTCGGCGACCAGCGCGCCGAGCAGTCGCGTCGCGAGGCGCTGCACGCTGGCATCGCCCGCATCGATGCGGAGGGCGACTTCGACACTGCCCGCCGGTCCGCCGGTTGCCATCGCCTGGTCGATCAACGTGGTCTTGCCGAACCCGGCGCCGGCCACCACTGCGGTCACGGCGCGCACCCAGCGGCCCTCGACCTGCGCCAGAAGGCGCGGACGAATCATGACCGCGTCGGTTGGCGACCCGGTCGTGGTCGCGCGATCCGATCGTCCACGCGCGCCAATATCCCGTCGCCGTCCGGATCCCTGCACCACGCCCCGAGCTTAGGACCGTCCCGGAGGAAGGATCCGGGCTGGAACGAAAGACGGCGGGGCCGGAGACCGAGTCAGGGCAGGGCGACTCAGCCTCGACGACCCCGCCGACTCCCTGTTTGTAGCACCCGGTCACACCACCGACCAAGCAGAGTTCCGATGACGTTCAGATGCCGGCACCGCTCCGGGCGAAGTAACCGGCCAGTCCGGCCCCCAGAGCATCGGCGATCTTCTGGCGCATCACCGGTTGCTCGAGGAGCGCGGCGTCGCCGGGGTTCTGCATGTTGGCGGTTTCGAAGAGGACCTTCGGGACGTCAGAGAGATTCAGACCACCGAAGTCGCTACGTTCGACGAGTCCGTCCCGACCGATGTACGTGGACGGTGTGATGCCGGTGGACGAGTACGCGTCGCGCAACGCGACCCCAAGCGCGTGCGACGCCGCGTAGATGTCGTCGGTGTAGCCCGGAATGTTCGCGGGCACGTTCACGTGGAAGCCGTGACCACTCGCGGGGCCACCGTCGGCATGGATCGAGATGCCGACCTCCGCATGGGCACGGTTGCCGATGGCGGCACGCTCGTCGATGCACGGACCCCAACCGCCGTCGTCGGTACGCACCATCACCACGATCGCGCCCGCCTGCTCCAGTACGACGCGCAGCCGGAGCGCGACGTCGAGCGTGTACGCGTGTTCCGGGTAGCCGTCGGCGGTCTCGGTTCCCGTGGTGTCGCACGCGCGGGATTGCGTCCCGACGAACACCGGCCGGGAGATCTCCGCGGCATGAGCCGCGTTGCCACCGTTGTGGCCGGCATCGACCACGACCACGTGCCCGCGTAAGGCTCCGAGGCCGTTCGGCGCGGTCGTGGTCGACGTGGTGGTCGACGTGGTGGTCGCAGGGGCGGTCGACGTGGTCGTCGCGACCGTCGAGGTCGAGGTCGACCGGCGTGGTGCGACCGGTCGACGATCGGCCGCATGGGGTCGGCCCGAGGATCCCGAACCACATGCCGTGAGCGCCACGACCGCCGCGATCAGGAGACGAGCAGAGATCGCACTGCCCCGTGTCGGCATGCGCGCAGTCTCGCAGGCCGCCGGAACTCATCGCGTGGGCGGGTGCCGAAGGAGTCGAAGGTCCGGTCAGCCGGCAACGTTCGGAAGGTTGCGTCCGAGTCGGCGCGCGTCCCGAACGACGTTGTGTGTCGATCCGCACCGATTGGCCGCGAACTCGGGCTCAGCTCGAGCGCATCAGCCGTCGATACGGCACTGTGATCAACGTTCGATCCCAGAACTCGCGACACCGCGCGTCACTGGTCATCGCCAGCACGGTGCTGGTGGTCCTCGGGGCGAACCCGATGCCGGCCGCGGCCGGCACGCCGCACGCGGTGACCGTGTTCGTCGCCGCGAATGGTCGCGGCGCCGAGCGCGGGACGAGGGCCGCGCCGTATCGGAGTCTCACTGCCGCACGTGACGGGATCCGTGCCCGCCTCGGTGGCATGCGCGGCGATGTCCACGTCGTCCTGGCCGACGGTTCCTACCGGCTCAGCTCGCCGCTGCGGCTGAACGCAGCCGATTCCGGCCGCAACGGGCACCGGGTGGTCTACGAGGCGGCACCGGGCGCGCACCCCGTCGTGAGCGGCGGTGTCGCGCTCCACGGTTGGACGCTGTCCGATGCCGCACGCGGCATATGGTCGGCACCGGCACCGCATGACCTGCGCACGCGCCAGCTCTACGTCGACGGGCAGCGCGCCGCGGTTGCGTCGGGGCCGGCACCGGTCGCGCTCACCCAGACGCCGACCGGCTACACCGCCGCGGCACCGACGATGTCGACGTGGAAGAACCCCCGACAGATCGAGTTCGTCTACGACCGCGGGCCATCCAACTGGACCCAGAGCCGATGCCGCATCCGCGCCATCCGCGGCACCACGATCACCATGGTGCAACCGTGCTGGGACAACACGACCCGCCGCGCCGAGGACCCGCACACGGTGCTGTCCCGTGCGCTCTTCGATCAGACGCTGTCTGTGGCACCCATCGTCACCAATGCATTCGAACTCCTCGACCAACCTGGCGAGTGGTACCTCGACGAGGCAGCGCACCGCGTGTACGTGATCCCACGCGCCGGCCAGGACCTCAACGCGGTCAGCGTCATCGCGCCGAAGCTCGAGACCCTCGTCGCCGGAACCGGCACCACACGCAAGCCGGTACAGAACATCACCTTTCGTGGGATCACTTTCTCCCACGCCACCTGGCTCGCGCCGAGCGGACCGGACGGCTACTCGGACTTCCAGACCGCACAGATCCTCACCGGTCGCGGCGCGTATCGGAGGGGCGGCGACTGCACCAAGGGACACAGCTGCTTCTTCAACATGCTCACCGCGGTACCCGCCAACCTCACGTTCGAACACGACCGCAATATCGCGTTCGTCGACGACACGTTCTCCCACCTCGGTGCGACCGGCCTCCACTTCGGCACGGGCAGCACCGACGCACGGGTCACGGGCAGCGAGTTCACCGACGACTCGTGCGCCGGCGTCACCATCGGCCGGGCCGACAACCCCGACGCATCGCGTCCGGACCGCACCACCGGCACCGTGCTCACCGACAACTGGGTCCACGCCGTCGCAGCCGAGTACCAGGGCTGTCCCGGCATCGGGATCGGCTACTCGCAGCACGTGACCGTCGACCACAACCAGGTGAACGATCTTCCCTACTCCGGCATCGCGATCGGCTGGGGCGGTTGGCGCGAGCGACTCGGCAACCTCGCCCCGTTGCCGAACTACTCGCGGCACAACGCGATCACGAACAACCTCGTGTTCGACTACATGCAGGTCATGGCCGACGGCGGCGGCCTGTACTCGAACGGCGCGCAAGGCTCGTCGCTGCGCAACGGCGAGCGGGTGACCGGAAACGTCGTGTTGCAGCAGCCCGACCTGAGCTGGGCGGTATACACGGACAACGGCGCGGAGTACGTGAACGTCCGGGACAACGTCGTCTTCGACGTCCTCTACTTCCCGCAGGCCGCGGCGATCTTTCCCGGTGTGGCACCGCAGTTCTCGTTCGGCGGGTGCAGCAGTGGGCCGGTGGCCTACGCGGGCAACTGGTCGATCCAACCGAACCCGGAGCTCGGACTCATGGGCCCGCAGGCGACCTGCGGCGGCCACCCACTGGTCGGGGTGTCGTCCACCGACAACCACGTCATCGACTCGCTGACCGATGTCCCCGCCGCGCGGCTCGACGCCGCTGGGATCCACGCCGCCGCGAAGTCGCGCCTCACGCCAACGACCCGGCCGACGAACCTCCCACCGTACGAGTCGTTGTAACGGACCGAGGCCGTCGGCACTCGCCGGTCGGCTCCGAATCGGCACGACGGCCACCCATCACAGATAAGCGCGGTGGTGGTACGCCCAACCTTCCTCGGACGAGTGGAGTTCGCGTCCGGTGATGGCGAACGGTTCGATCACGAGCCAAGCTTCGCGGCCGTCGGTGAGCCACGGCTCCGGGTCGAAACGCTCGCGGAAGCCGGCGGTCGCCGCATCGATGTGCGCCAACGTGCCGCGCACCAACACCGACCAGCCCCGCTCGTGGACCAGGTCGACACCGTCGATCTCGAGCGCCACCTGCTGGGCGGCCTCGTCGATGACATTGCCAGGACGGGTCCGGATGGCCACCCACGTGAGTCCGAGCGTCTCGACCAGCTGGTAGTTCACGGGCAGGACCAGTGGGGACCCGTCGACCACGACCCCGATCCGTCCGACGCTGTCGGCGCGCAATCGCTCCAGGCAGGTGTCGAGGTCCAGTTCTTCGGCCCAGGTCTCGCTCATATCAGGCCTCCTTCGTTCGTATCGATTCCGTCCGGCACGCCTGGCTCACCCGCACCGAGCATCGAGGCGAAGACTTCGGCGTAGTGCTCGAGGTGGCTGTCACCGAGGAAGTCGCGATGAGCGCGCGCGTAGGCGTTGGCGCCGATCCGGGCCGCGAAGGCCGTGTCGCCCAGCAGCCGGTTGACCGCGTGCCCGAACCCGACCAGGTCGGACGGGTCGTCGAGCAGGAGACCGTCGACGCCGTCGACGATCTGGTCGACGATCCCACCGACCCGGCTCGCCACGACCGGCCGGTGTTTCCACATCGCCTCCACCACCGTGAGTCCGAAGCCCTCGGCGAGGCTCTTCTGCGCCACCACGGTCGCGTGGCGTTGGAGCGAATTGACGATGATCGCGGCTTCGTCGGGATCACTCATCGGCACGCACGCGAGATGGATGCGGGCCCGCTCCGCCTGCGGCAGGTCACGCCACGCGGCGATGCACTCGTCGAGCACCTCGCCGCCTTCGGGATCGTCGGTGACTCCCCGCACCTCGGGCCCGACGAGCATGAGATGCGCACCGAACGACCGGTCGACGTACTCGGCGAAGGCCTCGAGCACGCCGGCCATGTCCTTGATCCGATCCCAGCGCGAGAGCTGCACGACGAGCGGCGTGTCGGGCGCGGGCGGTGGTCCGGTCTGGAGGATGTCGACCTGCCGGTCGATCCGGCCCGGCGAACCGTCACGCCGATCGAACCGTGCCGGCGCGGGGTCCGCGTCACCGCCGAGCAGGCCGACGTACTGCAGGATCCGCCGCGACTCCGGCGCCGAAAGCTCGCAGTTCTTCGTACCGAACGGATCGATCGACGGGGTGATCACGTGCAAGCGGTCGCGGTCGATCCACGTCGGTGCGAATTCGGCCCGGGTGAACACGAACGCGTCGACCGGTGCGAGGTAGGGATGCAGGAAGCCCCAGCCGAGCTCGGTCTCGTGGTTCGGCGTGTCGCGACCGACGTGACACCGCCAGACGACACGAGCGCCAGCGCTCCGGACGGCGGCCGCCAGGCCGGCGGTCTGGGGATCGTGCAGGATGACGATGTCGTCCGGCCGCAGGTACGAGAGCAGCTCGGCCGCGTTGGCGTGCATCACCCGTTCGTACGTCGCGTGCTCCGCCGGACCCAACGGTCCGCCGTCGCCCCGCGATCCGTAGAGGTGGTTGTGAATCCGTTTCGTGACCTCGAAGAACGCCTCGTCGCCCTGGATGACGACCCACCGCGCATCGACGTCGACCCCGCGCACGTACGCCAGCAGGGTCTGGAGCAGCTCGGCGACTCCGCCGCCGGTCGCCGTCGAGTTGACGTTCACGACCCGGCGACCTTCGAGCGCCACCCGCGCACCCGCGGCGCTGCGTTCGAACCGGGCCGCGCGAACGGGTCCGATCAGCTCCTCGAGGCGCTGGGGATCGAGCGCCTGCACTTCGACCTCGTGCAGCATGGGCAACCTCCGCAACTCCGGCCGGACATCTCTACTGTGCCTCTCGCGACGGGTGATCCGTAGAGGCCTTCGACCTGGATCCGCGGTGGGCCGGGCTACGACTCCGCGGCCGGCTGGTCCTCGAAACGCCCCAGGCCGTAGTCGCCCTTGATCGTGGTGCGGTGCATGCAGCGGCCGTGCTCGGGTGACATGCCCGAGACCGCGTGGAGCACGCGCCAGTTGTCCCAGACGAGCATGTCGGTCGGACGCCACTGGTGGAAGTAGGCGAGGTCCTTCGCCGTCGCGAAGATCTCGTCGCAGACGGAGGCGAGGAGCGCGTCGCCATCGGCATCCTCGCGGCCGACGAGTCCCTTCGCCATCCACGGCGACACGTGCAGGACCTTCTCCCCTGTCGCTCGCATCCACACCGCGGGATGCAACGCGCGCGGTCGGTCGGCGAACTCGGTCATCACTGCCGCGGCTTCGCGTGACGGCACCACCTCCTCGAAGTCGGCGGGGCGGCCGAATCGGAGGTTGTCGAGAATCACGTCCATCGCGTAGAGGACGGTTTCGCCCGCGATCCGGTTTCGCAGTTCCGGCGAGATCACGTCGTAGAGCGCGATGCCGTCGACGAAACCCGTGAGCCCGCCCTCGGGTGCGACCTCGACGGCGCGCAGGACCCCGGCACGGTTGAGCTCGTCGTTGTAGCAATGGTCGAAGTGCCACGGCAGCCACTGCGAGAGCACCGTCCCGTTCAGTTTCACCATGCCCGGCTGGTTCGGCTCGTGGCGGATCTCGATCACACCGAGTTCGCCACCCGCACGCGGCGTCGCCTGACTCGGATGGTCCTTGAGGGGCCCGAACACCGTGCTGACCGCGACCTGCATCTGGGGCGTGGGCTCGACGTCGGTGAACACGAGGAGGCCATAGCGCTCGAAGAGGTCGTTGAGTTCCGCCCGCACGCCGTCGTCGGTGACGGCGTCGCGGGTGACGCCGCCGACGCGCGCACCGAAGCCGATGTCGTCGCGGATGGTCTCCACGTGCAGCGTCATGATCTGCTCCCCTCGGGCGCCGAAGCACCGATCGTACGGTCTGCCCACGCCATGAGCTGGGGCACGAGCAATGGCCACCGCACGAAGAGTGAACCGGTCTCCTCGATCGCGGCGCGACGTTCGTTCCACTCGTCGTCACCCCACGGCGGCTCGTGCAACTCCGCGCCCGGGAGACCCGCCGCGAGCGCTTCGGAGGCGGCGCGGGTGTGCGACATGTCCGACGGGCCGCTGCGGAACACGAGGACCGGGACGGCGAGCCGCGCGATGTCGGCCGCGTCGAGCCCGGGCACGAGTGCGTCGTCGCACGGGCAATATGCGAGCGCCCAGCGGTCCATCACGCCGAGGAACTCCTGGCGGTCCATGGCGAGGAAGCGGTCGCGGTTCGCGGGGTTGCTCGCCAGTGTCTCCTGCCACTGGTCGAGCGCCACGACGGCCTCCATCCCGCCGTGCCACGCCGCGTCGGTCGACGGCATGCAGTAGTAGTTCGCGAGTTGGAGCAGCCCCGGTACGCCGCCACTGATCCACCACATCGCGAGGCCGGCGGCGACGTCGGGATTGCGAGCCGCGGTGAGGAGTGAGACACGCGCACCACCGGAGCCGCCGGCGATCACGGTCGGCCCGAGCTCGAGGTGACGGAGCAACGCGCCGAGTGCCTCGGCCTGGACCTCCGACTCCGAGGGACCGCGGAACACGACCGACGACGCGCCACAGTTGGGCCGGTCCCAGGTGAGGACCCGATTGCCGTGGTCGGCGAGGGTCCGGGCCATCGCGGTGAGGCCGGCGTCTTCCTTGGTGAACCGCCCGCCCGGTGTGAGGACCCAGGGCCGGCCTTCGCCCACCAGCTCGTAGGCGATCTCGATCCCGTCCACCACTGCGACCGGCATGTTCGACTCCCCCGTTGTCGGCTGTCGTTCTACCAGTCCACCGGGACCGAGGACACCGGTGTCACACCCCGCTGGCACACTCCGGCCGAGCCCGATTCCGGGGTGATCCGCACGCTCGAGGCGCGCCTCTCCGTCCACCGATGCCGTGGAGGCACGATGCGTCTCGAGCACCCCCGACCCGATCTCCTGCACCGCCGCTTCGCCCCGTTGCGGATCGTGGCCCGACAGCTGCGATCGTCGCCGGTCCCGGCCGACGCGTTCTTCGACCCGGACGACTTCATGCTCATGGACTGGTGTCGGGCCGATCGGCCCGGATCGATCTCGCTGTTCAAGCACATCGACACGCGCCGCTACCTCAACCTCGATGCGAGCGGAACCGCGTATCGATACGTCCCGCCGGCCGACGCGCGGTCCGGAACCGGCGCCTACGTCCGTCACCCCGACCTGCGGGACGCGCTCCATCAGCTCGGCCTCTGGGAGCTGCCGTGGCTGCGACCCGAACTCGCCGAGCACTGCGGGGGCGTCGCGTGGGCGGACCGGGCCGAGCGGTTCGCGGCGTTGAACGGCACGGATCTCGACCGCGCATCGTGAGCCCGGGTATGCGTCCGCCCTGCGGTAGGTGTCCGGGCACGCCAGAATGCGCCATCGCATCGAGACCGAGCCGAGGAGCCCCACCATGTCCGACCACACCTACAAGGTCACCGAGATCGTCGGGACGTCGTCCGACGGCGTCGACGCCGCCGTCCGCAGCGGCGTCGCCCGGGCGTCGGACTCGCTGCGCAACCTGGGATGGTTCGAGGTCACCGACATCCGCGGCCACATCGAGGACGGCGCCATCGCGCACTTCCAGGTGACGATGAAGGTCGGGTTCCGCCTCGACGACGAGTGATCGACGTCGTCGAGCGTGGGCTTCGGTACGCGCGCCGCTCGCTGAGCCGTAGCCGGTGGTTGGGCCGCCTCCACGACACGGCCGGCATGCCGATCTCGGCGTCGACGACGCCGGGACTCCTCATCATCCAGATCGACGGACTGTCAGCAGCCCGCCTGCGTGGCGCGGTCGGGGCAGGTCGGATGCCGTTCGTCGCGCGGCTTCTGGCCTCGGGCGAGCTCCAGATGGTGCCGTTCTACACGGGGCTCCCGTCGACGACACCGGCCGTGCAGGCCGAGTTGTTCTACGGCGTCGAAATGGCCGTGCCGTCCTTCACCTTCGTCGACCATGCGACGAGCCGGTTGATGCGCATGTACCAGCACGATGCCGCCACCTTGGTGGAATCGCGTGCTGCGGCCGCGTCGTCGGGGTCGCTGCTCGCCGGCGGCGCATCGTACGCGAACGTGTACGCCGGCGACGCGGCCGACGCGCGGTTCTGCATGGCATCACTGGGAATCGGCGACGTCCTGCCGCACCACTTCCGGTGGCAGACCCCGATCGTGGTCCTCGCCTACGTCCCCGCATTGGTACGAGTCGCGGCGGTGGCCCTCGGGGAGCTCACAGCTGCGCCGCGCGACCTCGTACACGGGCTGCGTGCCGGTGAGGACCGGGGGTCCGAGACGAAGTTCGTCCTCTCGCGGGTCGCGGTCGGGACCGTCCTGCGCGAGCTCAGCGTCCTCGGCATGTCGGTCGATCTGGCTCGCGGGCGTCCGGTCGTCCACGGCAACTTCCTCGGCTACGACGAGAACGCCCACCGGCGTGGCCCCGACTCGGCCCTCGCACTCGGCGCGCAACGTGCGATCGACGCCAGCATCGCGCGCCTCTGGCGGGCCGCCCACCGATCGGAAGGTCGGGCGTACGACGTCTGGATCATCTCCGATCACGGTCAGGAAGCCACCGACTCGTACATGGCGCTGCACGGCGAGACCGTGGCGACCGCCATCCGCCGGGTCGCGATCGACCTCGGCGTCGTCGGGGCCGAGGTCACGACCACCGACGCGTCGGTCGGCGGCGTCGGCCAGCAACGGGCACGTCTGCTCGGCGAGCGCCTCATCGCCCGCATCGTGCCCGGCCTCGACGTCTCCGACATCCACCACGCACCCGGCGCGTTGACCGTGACCGCGCAGGGCCCGGTCGGCCAGGTATACGCACCGCATGCACTTCCGGACACCGACCTGGACGCCTTCGCCCGCGCCATCGTCGAACGCGCGGACGTTCCGCTGGTCCTGCGCCGAGGCGACCGTGACGACGCCGTGTTCGCGCACACCGCGGCGGGCCGCTTCGTACTTCCCGACGACGCCGACTCGGTGCTCGGGGCCGATCACCCCTACCGGGACCAGGTCGCGGCGGATCTCGTCGCGCTGTGTCACCACCCCGACGCGGGCGACCTCGTCATCAGTGGCTGGCGGGTCGACGGCCGGTCCCTGAGCTTCCCGTTCGAGCACGGCGCCCACGCGGGCCCCGGGCCGGAGGAGACCGACGCGTTCGCGCTGATCCCACCCGATACACCGCTCGCGGCCGCCGGCGCGACGGTGCGGCCACGCGACCTGCGCCGCGCGGCGTTCGCGGTGCTGGACGGCGAGCGGCACCGGCCCTCGACCGCGCGGGTACCGGACTGCGTCCGGATCCTGACGTACAACGTCCACGCGTGCGTCGGCCTCGACGGTCGCCGGTCCCCCGAGCGAATCGCCCGCGTGATCGCACGCCACAACCCCGACATCGTCGCGCTCCAGGAACTCGACGTCGGCCGATCCCGGAGCGGCCATCTCGATCAGGCGCGTGCCATCGCCGACGCCCTCGAGATGTCGCTCGAGTTCCATCCCACGGTCACCGTCGCCGACGAGCAGTTCGGCGACGCGGTGCTCAGCCCGCATCGACTCCGCCTGGTCCACGCCGGTGCCCTTCCCGGTATCGGACTCGAACCGCGCGGTGCCATCTGGGTGGAAGCCGACGTGCCCGGCCTCCCCGAGGGGACGCCCGCGGTCCAGCTGATCAACACGCACCTGAGCCTGCACCCACGTGAGCGGGTCCTCGCCGCCGACGCGTTGCTCGGTCCGGAGTGGCTCGGCCATCCGGCGGCGGGTCGGGGCATCGTCCTGTGCGGCGACTTCAACGCACTCTCGTGGTTTCCGGCGCTCCGCCGGCTCCGCCGCCGGCTGGTGGACGCCCAGACCGATCTCGACGGCCACCGCCCCCGTTCCACCTGGTTCGGCCGCTTCCCGATCGGACGCATCGACCACGTGCTCGTCGATCCCGGGTGGACGGTGCTCCGCGTCGACGTACCGGGCGACACCCTGGCCCGGGTCGCTTCCGACCATCGACCGGTCGTCGTCGACATCGCCCCGCCGCCGGCCCCGGCCGCCCACGGGGTCACCGGCGCCATCGGAGTACCTTGACGACCTGACACGCACGTCAGGTCGCGAGCCGTACCGGGGGTCGGAGTGGAACTGCCCAAGATCATCAGCGTCGACGATCACGTCGTCGAGCCCGCCCACGTGTGGCAGACCTGGCTGGCCGAGAAATACCGGGAGAAGGGACCCCGCGTCGAGCGCAAGCGGTGGGGCAAGTTCCGCCTGAAGAAGGGTGCGAAGTACGAGATGACCGAGGATCCCGAGGGCGAGTGGGGCGACGCCTGGATCTATGAGGACAAAGTCATCTACGTGCAGAAGAAGTTCGTGGCGATCCCGAAGTCGGCCACCGACGGTGACGACGTCTCGACCTTCGACAAGACGGTCATGACGATGACCGCGACCACCTACGACGACATGCGGCCCGGGTGCTGGGACGCCAGGGAACGCAAGAAGGACTTCGAACTCAACTGGGTGGACGGCTCGTTGCCGTTCCCGACCTTCCCGCGCTTCTGCGGTCAGACCTTCCACGAAGCCGACGACCGGGAACTCGCGCTCGCGTGCGTACGGGCATACAACGACTGGATGGTCGAGGAGTGGTGCGATCCCGCGATCGGCATCAACATCCCGCTCTGCATCATCCCCCTCTGGGACCCGGACCTCGCGTCGCAGGAGATCCAACGCAACGCGGCGCGGGGTGTGCGCGCCGTCTGTTTCTCCGAACTCCCGACGCGGCTCGACCTCCCGAGTGTCCACTCCGGCCACTGGGATCCGATGCTCGACGCGTGCAACGACACCGGCACCACGTTGTGCATGCACGTGGGCTCGTCGTCGACCGACCCGTTCTCGTCGCGTGACGCGCCTCCGGGCGTGGGCAGCATGGTCGGGTTCAACAACTCGATGGCATCACTCGGCGACTATCTCTTCGGCGGGATCATGCATCGGTTCCCGAAGTTGAAGATCGCGTATTCGGAAGGTCAGATCGGCTGGCTGCCGTACGCGCTGGAGCGGGCCGACACCGTGTGGGAAGAGCACAACGCGTGGCAGAACTCGAAGCGGCTCTGCCCCGATCCGCCGTCGAGCTACTACTACGACCGCGTCTTCGGGTGCTTCACGTGGGACCGTCACGGCGTGCGCTCACTCGACGAGGTGGGTGAGAACAACATCTGCTTCGAGACCGACTACCCGCACACCGACACCACCTGGCCGAACTCCAGGGAGTACTGCGAGAAGATGCTCGAGGGCGTCGGGACCGACGAGCAGAAGTACAAGATCCTGCGCGGCAACGCCATCCGCATGTTGGAACTCGACCGTACCTGACGGTCACTGCTCGATCGTCTGGTCGGACTCGTCGGGGGTGCCCGGCGCCGGCATCGAGCCGATCACGAGGCGGTCCTCGGAACGGGCGAGCGAGATGATCGCGACGACGACCGCGAAGACCGCGACCACCACCGCCGCGAGATGCGCTGGCGAACCGATCGCGACGTGTTCGTGCAGCAGTCCCACGCCGAGGACGACCGACACGATGGGTTCGGCGGCTTCGATACCCGCGACCGACGCGGCGAGCGAACCCGCCTGGAACGCCGACTGGCCGATCACGAACCCCGACCCGATCACCACCGCCATCGCGTACGGCTCCCAATGTGGGGCCCACGCCAGGACCCCGTCACCGAGATAGTGGACGAAGGCCTTGGTCAAGACGGCCGACGACGCGAAGAGGATCGCGGCGGCGATTCCCAGGTAGGCGCCCCGTGCAGCACCTTCCGCGCGGTTCGCCAACCCGACACAGGCCAGGACGGCGGCCACCACGAGCGGTGCCGCCACCAGCCAGCGTGTGCCCGGCGCGACATCGACACCGTGGGTCGGCGACGCTTCGTAGAGGAACAGCGACAGTCCGCCGCAGAGGACTGCGGCCATGAGCCAGTCGCGCCCGCTCACGGTCCGGTGCCGGAGCGCGGCGCCGAGGAACAGCGTGATCAGGAGTCCCATCGCCTGGATCGGCTGCACGAACAGCACCGCACCGAACCACAGTGCCGCGGCACTCGCGGCGTACCCGCCCGCGTCCGACGCGAACCCGAGTACCCAGCGCGGCCGCGCCGCGAGACGCAGGATCAGGCTCGGCCGTAGCGTGTGCTCGTCGGCGACCTGTTCCGCCTCGCTCTGCTCCAGCACGTTGCTCAGCGCGTAGAGGAACGCTGCGAGCAGGGCAAAGCCGACGGCGAACGTGACCCGATCGGTCATGGACAAATTATGCGTCCTCGGGCCGACGAAGTCGACCCCTCCGTCGATGCTCCGGGTGTCAGACCGCGGCGAGGAGCGACGAACCCACGAAGTCCCCGTGACGCACACCGGGCGGCACCGCGAAGATGCCGCTCGCGGTATGGACGAGATACTCGTTGAGCGCGTCGGCGGCCGCGAGGCGGAGCTGGATCGGGACGAACTGGCGGCGCGGGTCGCGCTGGTAGGCGAGGAACAGCAGCCCGGCGTCAGCCTCGCCGGTCGCCGGCAATACACCGTCGTGGAACGAATAGCCGCGCCGCAGGATGCGTTCGGCTTCGCTCCTCGACCCGGAACGCGGATTGGCCAGGCGGATGTGACTGGTCTTCGGGAGCCGCTCGACGTCGACCGACGCGAACTCGTGGGCCGACCCCAGCGGAGCGCCGCTCGCCTTGTGTCGGCCGATCACTTCCTCTTGTTCGCGGAGCGCACTCGCGTCCCACTGTTCGAGGTGATTGCGGACCCGCCGAAAGACGAGGTAGCTGCCATTGGTCATCCACGGAACGCCATCAGCCGACGCGGCCCAGACGTTGCGTTGCATGACCGGCGCGTCGGTCGCGTCGAGGTTGGCGGTCCCGTCCTTGAAGCCGAGCAGGTTCCGCACCGTCTGCGGGCGACTGTGATGGGCCGGCGCCTCGTTGAAACCGGACTGGCACCAGCGAACCCGCGCCGCGCCGTCGGCGATCCGGGTGAGCGTCCGCACCGCATGGAGCGCGACCTGGCGGGACTCGGCGCAGGCCTGCACCACGAGGTCGCCACCACTGCGGGCGGGGTCGATCTCGTCGCCAGGGAAGCTCGGCAGATCGGCGAGCGCCGGAGGTCGCACGGCCGCGAGACCGAACCGGGAGTCGAAGAGCGACGGCCCGAACCCGATCGTCACGGTGAGTCGTGCCGCGCCCAGACCGACGGCCTCGCCGGTGTCGGCGGGTGGCTTCGACTTCGGTCGGAGACCGGGCAGTTCCTCGCCGCGCGTGACGTGGCCGATACCTCGTTGCCACTCACGGAGGAGTTCCGCCAGTTGATCGCGACGCGTGGTGACCAGGTCGAACGCCGCGAGTTCGAGCCGAGGCGGAGCGGGCGTCACGATGCCGGCTTGATGACGACCGTGGCAGTCGACCGTGCCTGGCTGACCTGTTGCCGCTCCGACCAACGACACCGGACCCGCGACGAGCGCGCCGCCGGTCGCCAGGCCGCCGAGTCCGAGCAAGCGCCGCCGGGAGATCTTCGGATCCATCGCGGTCGGTATTCCTAGGCAGGCATGATGATCGTCTGGAGTTCGGTGTAGGGGTCGATGCCCTCGGGGCCGAGTTCACGGCCGATGCCCGACTGCTTGAACCCACCGAACGGGGCGTTGAAGTCGAGGATCGTCGACGAGTTCACCGCGACGACACCCGTGCGGACCCGGGCACCGATCGCGGCGCCGTGTTCGACGTCGCTGGTCCATACCGAACCACACAGTCCGTAGTCGCTGTCGTTCGCGATCTGGACCGCCTGGTCCTCGCCGTCGTACGGGATCACCGAGAGGACCGGGCCGAAGATCTCCTCGCGTGCGATCGCCATGGTGTTGTCGACGTCGGCGAACACGGTCGGGGCGACGTACCAACCCGTGGCCTGGTCCGGCCGCTCGCCGCCGGTGACGACCCGCGCGCCGGCCGCCTTGCCCGACTCGATATACCCCTCGACGCGCGCGCGCTGACGCTCCGCGACGAGCGGGCCGACCTGGGTGGTGAGGTCGAGCGGATCACCGACGTGGAGCGCACCGACCGCCGAACCCAGAGCTTCGACGACCTCTTCGTAGCGCGACCGCGGCGCGAGGATGCGGGACTGCGCACCACAGACCTGGCCGTTGTTCATCAGTCCGGACATCACCATCTCCCCGAGCAGTGCCTCGTCGAGGTTGACGTCATCGAGCACGATCGCCGCCGACTTGCCGCCGAGTTCGAGGGTGACCCGCTTGAGTTGCTCACCGCAGACGGAGGCGATGTGCTTGCCGACCGCGCTGCTGCCCGTGAAGCTCACCTTGTCGATCCCGGGGTGGCGCAGGATGTAGTCGGCGTTCTCGCGACCGGCCGGCACGATGTTGATGACACCCGGCGGGAGGTCGGCCTCGATGACCGCCTCCGCGAAGATGTACGCGTCGAGCGGGGTCTCGGGCGCCGGCTTGATGATCATCGGCACACCCGCGGCCATGGCCGGGCCGAGCTTGAGCGCCATGATGAAGAGCGGCACGTTCCACGGGATGATGCCCGCGGCCACCCCGACCGGCGCGCGGCGCACCTGCACGCGACCGCCGAGCGCACCGGTGCGCTCGGACACGAACGGGTACGACTTCGTGTACTCCGCGTAGCCGCCGAGCACCATGGTCGCCGAGAACACCTGGCCCATGATCGACCAGCTCTTCGGCGAGCCGTTCTGGCTCGAGATGAGATCCGCGATCTCCTCGGCCCGGTTCTGGAGCGCGGTCGAGAGGCGAGCAATCGCCTCGCCCCGCTCTGCAGGGGGCATCGTCGGCCACGGGCCGTTGTCGAACGCGTCCCGTGCGGCGGCGACCGCCTTGTCGATGTCGGCCGGCGATGCATCGGGCACCTGGCCGATGACCTGCTCCGTGTGCGGCGAGACGACGTCGATGACGTCACGACTCTCGGGCTTCACGAACTCGTTACCGATGAACAACGTGTCGAAGGTGTGCACCCTTGGGCTCCCGGGGTTGTGCGATCTGAGGCGAAGGGAGGGTACAGGGTGCCGCTCCACCCGGTCGACGCGACCGGCGGGGTGGGCCGCTCGGTTCAGTCCTCGAAGAGCGACGGCGGGAACCCGCCGGTGCTCACGGGACCCCACCGGGTCGGGTCGATCAGGATGAGGCACTTGCCCTGGTCGGCCATCGCCTGCCGGTACTCGTCCCAGTCCGGATGCTCACCCGAGATGGATCGGAAGTACTCGACGAACGCGTCGGCCGCCGCGGGCATGTCGAGGACCTCGGCGGTGCCGTCGATCTGCACCCACGCGTCGTTGAACTCCGAGCCCGTCACCGCCACCGAGACCCGGGCGTCGCGCCGCGCATTGCGCGCCTTCACCCGCTCCGGATAGGTCGCGATCGCCAGCCGGCCCGCGGCCGTCGTCCCACCGGTGACGAGACTCATCTGCGGCCGGCCGTCGGCGCGGGTCGTGGCGAGGACCCAGCGGTGCTTGTCGCGCAGGAACTCCAGCAGGCCGGCGCGATCGACCCGGACGTTGCTGGACCGGTGCGCGGCGCGTGGGTCGTCGGCCGGGATCTTCATCGGTGACGCGTCCTCTCGTCGGGTCCCCCGACCGTATTGCCTCCGCACCCCGCACCGCACCGCACGTCGGTACCATCCCGGCGGACCGACCCGACGATCGAGACTGGCGCCATGACTGCACCTGCAGAGACCCGCAACGAACGAACCCGTCAAGGACAGGCCCGGCCGTGGCGACTCGGCTCGTTCGGAGTCGTGGCTGCCCTCCTCGTGCTGGCCACCGCGTGTTCGAGTTCGTCCGGGTCGAAGGCCGCGCCCGCAACGTCGTCGAGCACCAAGGCGACCACCACGACGACGGCATCGGGACCGACTGCCGCACAGGCTGCACTGGTTGCCGCCCGACCGGTCGAGGTGCACACACCTCCGGACCTCTCCCCGTCCAAGCCGGCGCCGCTCCTCATCCTGCTCCACGGCTATGGCGCCAGCGGCGGGGTGCAGGACGCGTACCTCAAGCTCACGGCGGTCGCCGACGCGCACGGCATGCTCTACGTCCACCCCGACGGGACGCTCAACCCACTCGACAAGCGGTACTGGAACGCGACCGACGCATGTTGCGGACCAAGCAGCACCGTGGACGACTCCGCGTACATCACGGCGATCATCGCGGACGTGAAGTCGCACTACTCGGTGGACCCCAAGCGCGTGTTCATCATCGGCCACAGCAACGGTGGCTTCATGGCCTTCCGCATGGCCTGCGATCACGCCGACGAGATCGCGGCGATCGTCAGCTTCGAAGCCGCGACGTGGGCCGACCCCAGCAAGTGCACACCGAGTGAGGCGGTCTCGGTCCTCGCGATCCACGGCACCGCGGACCAGACCATCAAGTACGACGGTGACGCGATCGGGGGTGCCGCCTATCCCAGCGCGACCAAGACGGTCCAGACCTGGGCCCGCTACGACGGGTGCAAGCCGACCCCGGACCCGAACGTGACCACGACCCACGACCTCGAGGATCAGCGGCCGCCCGCCACGGTCACCTCGTACTCGTCCGGATGCAAGCCGAACGGCCACGTGGAGTTGTGGACGCAACCGGACGGCGTGCACATCCCCGTGCTGAGTCCCACGTTCTCCGAGCAGCTCGTGCAGTTCCTGCTCGCCCCCCCGAAGCGGTAGTCGAAACGCCTCCTTCCCGCGGCGCGCACCCTGCCGCGGTCCGCTCGCACCGCCGAACGGTCACGTTGCGTGGTGTTCGGCTCTGCCATGATCCGGACTTCCGTGATCGGAGGGTGGCATGACGTTCCAGGACACCATGGAAACCGTGGCCCGGGCGGTCGAGGTCGTCGGCGTCGTCATCATCGTGATCGGCGGCATCCTGGCGCTCGGGCGGGCGGGACGCGAGTTGCTCGGCACCGCGGACCGCGCCCTGACCTACCGGCGCCTCCGCAGCTTCCTCGGCCGGAGCATCCTGCTCGGCCTGGAGGTCCTGGTCGCCGCGGACCTGATCCGCACCGTTGCCGTCGATCCGTCGCTCGAGAACGTCGGCGTGCTCGGACTCATCGTGCTCATCCGGACGTTCCTCAGCTTCTCCCTCGACCTCGAGATCGACGGGAAGTTGCCGTGGCGAACGGCGCAGTGAGCCCGAACGTCAGCGGCCCCAGCTGTTGAGCTGGAGTTCACCATCGCGGACGGTCATGTACGGATCGGTGTCCTCGGAGAGGTCGATCCACATATCGCCGTTCTCGTCCGGCATCCCGGTGGGCGGCATCGCCACCGCGATCGGTTGTACCACGCGGAGAGTTCCACGGGTGGCCGACGGATGGGTGGACGGGTGGGCTCCGGCACCGCGGCGCCGCGGGACGTACGCGGCGTAGGCCGCGCTCGGCGCGACCTTGTTCACGACGATCCCGAGGACGCGCGGGTGGGCGGCGAGCATGAGGCTGATGCGCCGGAGCGCACGTCGTTCGGATTCCCCGACCGCGGCGACCAGGACCACACCGTCGGCATGGCGGGCGAGACCCACGGCGTCGCTCACGGGGAGCATCGGCGGTGCGTCGATGATGACCACCTCCGCGAACGCGCCGAGATCCGTGAGGAGTCCGGCCATCGCCCGCGAATCGAGCAGCTCGGCGGGGTTGGAAGGTTCGGGCCCCGCCGGGATCACGAGGAGGTTCTCGACCGGGGTGCGCAACAGGGCCGCCTGCTCGAGCCCGGGACGGTCCGCGCCCGGGAAGGTGAGCGCGCGCAACAGGCTGGAGAGTCCGTGCACGACCTCACCGCTCGCGATCAAGGGCTCCGGATAGGTCCCGAACATCGACGAGAGCCGCGGGGTGCGCAGGTCGGCATCGATGAGCACCGTGCGGTATCCCGCGACCGCGTACGCCGCCGCGAGATTTGCGCTGACGAGGGACTTCCCCTCACCCGAGGCCGCACTCGTGATCAGGATGCTCGACGGATGGCGATCGACGTCGCGCAGTTCGATGCCGGCGCGCAGCGCGCGCGTCGCTTCACTCAGCGCCGACTTGGGACTGACGAAGACCGCCACCCGGCTCGGTTGTTGCTTGGCCCGCTGATCGCGCGGCAGCTCGGCCAGTACCGGGAGCCCGGTCAACCGTTCGACCTCTTCGGTGGTGCGGACCCGTTCGTCGAGAAGTTCACGCATCGTCGCGATCGCGAGACCGAGGAGGAGTCCGGCGAGCCCGCCGACGATGCCGTCGCGGAGCGGGTGCCGGTCGGTGGACGTCGTGCCGATCGTCGCCGGGCGCACCAGCACCGCACCAGGGCGGAGACCGTCGGCCGCGCGCCGAAGATCCTGCTGCCGGCTCTGCAACGTCTCGAACTGCGTCGCCACCGCATCCAACTGCGCGGTGGCTGCCGCGGCACCGGTCCGGGCGCGCACCTGCGCGTCGAGATCGGCCATACGCGACTTCAAACTGGCGAGTTGCGGATCGAGTGCGTCGACGGCGCCCTGCAACGTGCCCACGGCTGCGAGTTGACGCGCCGCAATCGCGGCGCGTGCGAACGCGTTGGCGGTCCGGGTCGCACGCGCCCGGTTCCCATTGCGCGCGACCACGGCCACCTGATCGGTGGCGTCGATCCGGTGGGCGGACACCGATCCGACGACCGAACTCGCGGCGGCGTGTGGGAGATCGGTAGCGGCCCGTTTCGCAACGGCCGTGCTGGACGTGGTCCTGGCGAAGGCGTTCAGTGCGGGATCCGACACCGTCGTCGGGCCGGGGATCGCGAGCGGGTCGATCCGGTTCGCCGCGTCGGGGGCGACCAACCGGACGCGCGCCTCGGCGGTGTACGCCGGCGCGCGCAGCGTCGACAGGCCGCCGACGGCCGCACCCACGACGATGCCGCACGTGAGGATCGACCACTTCCGGCGCTTGATCATGTCGAGACTGCGACGAAACCCCACTGCGAACACCTCCCGCTCGGCTCTGGCCAGTCGGCCTGGCGGAAACCGAATCCGGCGGACGGTAACAGTTGTCATTGGATGTGGCCAGAGGGGTTTGCGGGGTCAGTGTTGTCCCTGTGACATCCGCGGCTTGTGTCCGGAATCGAAGGCGACCGCGACCCGGCGGAGGCCCCGATGCGCGCGTGCCCGGCCGCGAAGGGTGGTCGTCCGGGGCGGGTCAGTTCCGGCAGGTCACGCCGGAACACGACGCGAGCTGGCCGAGCCGGCCGGAGAGCCGGGAGACCAGCGCGGGATCGGCCGTGGCCACCAGGTTGTGGAGTTCTCCGGGGTCGGCAGTGACGTCGAAGAGTTGTCGTTCCCCCGTCGCGTATTCCGCGTAGAGGTATCGGCGGGTGCGCAACGCGCGGTACGGCGGGATCGCGACGCCCTGGCGTCGCTTCCGGCTGAGGCGGAGCGCGGCCGCGGGTCCGCGCCGCGGCGTTCCCGCGATCGGCGGGTTCGTGTCGTCGTCGGGTTCGACCGCCGGTGCGCCCCGCCGCGTCGCCTTCGCGGCAAGATCGCCAGTGCCGTAGTGCTCGATCAGCACGTCCTGGGGTACGTGACCGGTCTGCTTCGCGCCGCCGAGGAGCGGGGCGAGGGAGACACCGTCGACGAAGGCCGGGGCGTGGGCATGGGCCCAGGACGCGAACGTCGGCGCCAGGTCGATCTCGCGGGCGAAGTCCGTGACGGTACGGCCGGCCGGCACGCCGGGCCCGCGCACGATGAGCGGCACGTGGATGTCGGTCTCGTACGGGGTCTGCTTCCCGAAGGGCAGCCGGTGCTCGCCGAGGTGGAACCCGTTGTCAGATGTGAACACGATGTAGGTGTTGTCGAGTTGGTGTGTGCGCTTCAACTCGCGCACGATCCCGGCCACGAGATCCTCGACACCGAGCATCGACTGCAACCGTCGGCGGTAGAGCTGGTCGATGAACCGGACGACGGCCGGCGCGAGGTGCGGACGATCGGCCACGTACGCCGGCTCACCCGAGACGTCGGCTTGGTCGAACGACGCGGGACGCGGTGCGGTGGCGTTCGGGAACGCGTTCGCATGACGCGGGGCAGGGGTGGCGGGCTGGTGCGGAACGTACGGCGCCACGTACATGAAGAACGGCTGCTTGCCGGCTCGGTCGTGGATGAAGGCGTCGGACTTCTTCGCCAGGACATCGACGAGGTAATCGGACGGCTGGGCACCGTAGCGATGCAACCGCCCGTTCTCGTTGAGTTGGTAGTTGTATTCCGCGTACGGGTTGCCCGCGCTCGGACTCGCCCAGTCGTCCCAACCCGGCGGCACGTAGTTGGGCGCGACCGTGTTCGGGTATCCGTTGAGGTACTTGCCGAAGAGTGCGGTGCGGTACCCCGCCGCGTGCAACCAGGTCGCGACCGTCGACGAGTCCCGGCCGAGTTGCTGCCAGTGTTCGAATCCGCCATTCGGAGGCAAATTGTCGAGTACGCCGTGGTCGTGCACGTATTGGCCCCGCAGAATCGAGGCGCGTGACGGACAACACAACGAGTCGGTTACGAACGCGTTGGAGAAGGTGGTCCCCTGCCTGGTGAGCAAGGCGTTCACCTGCGGGAAGCGCGCCGGATTCGCGGTGTACGACGTGAGGTCGAGGTCGTCCGTGAGCACGAAGACGATGTTCGGCCGGGCGGGCTTCGCCCCCACCGGGGCCGCCGGATTCGTACTGCCGTTGCTGCACGCGGCGGCCGCGAGGGCGACGACGCACACCGCGGCCGACCAGGAGATCACTCGTGACGATCGCACCGACACCTCCCCCTCTCTCGGTGGTTCCCCACCATCGTCGACCCCGTTCGTGAGCATCGCATCAAGGCCGGATGAACATGGCGCGAGCCCACGCGAATGCACCGATGCGACGGCACCAACTCGGAATACCGATCAGGCATGCCTGGGCAGGACCCCTTCCGGGCAGTTAGGGTCACACCTCGAAATGCCGGTGTCTCGTTGAGCAAAGGCCCACCCTGCCCGGGCCCTTGCTCCGGGCACCGGCGTTTCGATTTCCTGCCCTTCGATCGCCCCGTTCCACCGACAAGACTCGGCGCGTGAACGCCGTCGATCTCGCCATCGTGCTGATCGGTATCGGTGTCGCGGTCGCCGGCTTCCGGCGCGGCGTGACGTGGGTCGGTTGTTCGTTGGCCGGACTCTTTCTCGGGATCCTCGCGGGCACGTTCGCCGCGCCGGCAGTCGCAGGGGCCGTCGCCGCGCCACCCGACCCCGAGTCCACCCGGGCCGCGGTCGCGGCCGGCGTCTTCGTTCTGTGCGTGTTCCTGTTCCAAGGCATCGGTACCGCGATCGGCTTCCGGGTTCGCGTCCGGACTCTGGCGACGCGCGTCGCCGGTCTGGACTCGGGACTCGGCGCGATCGTTGCGCTCGCGGGTGTGCTCATCTCCGTGTGGTACGTGGGCCTGACGTTCCAGAACAGTCAGTTCGCCGCGCTCGACCGCCAGATCCAGGACTCGCGCATCATCCGCGCGCTCGACTCCCTCGCCCCGACTGTTCCGGCACCCCTGGCCCAGATCCGCAACGCGCTTGCGACCCACGGGTTCCCGAACGTCTTCGCGGGCCTCGGTGGGAGCGCACTCCCGCCAGTCGCGATCCCACCGCAGATCGACACGCCCGGGACCCGAGCGGCGACGCGTGCGACGGTCATGGTGGTGGCCGATTCGTCGGGCTGCGGCAACACCAGCGCGGGCTCGGGCTGGCCGGTCGCGCCGCATTCCATCGTGACCAACGCGCACGTGGTCGCCGGGAGTGACCGCGTCGACGTCGTCGTCGACGGCGCACCGCGCCGGGCGGTCGTCGTCGCGTTCGACCCGAAGACCGACGTCGCGGTGCTCAACGTCCCGGGAGTGCAGTTCACGCCGCTCCGTCTCGCGACCGCCGATCCCGCGCCACGGACCGTCGGTGTGGTCATCGGCTACCCGCGCGGCGGCGCCGAACAAGTGGTGCCCGCGGCCATCCGCGGTGAGGAGTCCGCACGCGGGTACGACATCTTCGGCACGACCGAGGTGACCCGTACGATCGAGGTGCTCTCCGCGAGCGTGGTGCCCGGCAACTCGGGCGGCCCGGTGGTGGACGACCAGGGCACGGTCCTCGGCCTGGTGTTCGCCGCGAGCACCACCGATCCGACCGAGGCGTACGCGCTCGCCCCCTCCCAGATCCGCGACGACCTCGCGGCCGCCGTCGGCGCGACCGCCCCGGTCGACACCCAGGGCTGCGCCTGACCTGCCGCGCGGCACCGTGGGCACGAGTAGGGAGGACGTGCACAAAGCGGACCGCGCACGTAGCGTGTCCCGCCATGGCTGGAGACCTCGATCGTCGCAAGTTCCTGCTCGGACTCGGTGCGGCATCGGGTCTGGCCCTCACGGGGTGTCGGCCCTGGATCGAGCATCCCGGGCACCCGGAGCACCGTGAGCACCCGGAGCACCCCCGTCGGTGGGGTCAACCGGGCGACCGCCCCGATCCCCGCCGGCCCGAGGGCACCGACCTGCTGCCCCAGATCGAACACATCGTCATCTACATGCAGGAGAACCACTCGTACGACTCGTACTTCGGGATGTTCCCCCGCGGCGACGGCTACCGCCTCCACCACGGCGTGCCCACCAACAGCAACGTCGACACCCACGGCACCGTCGTCCCCGTCACCCACGCGCCCGACACCTGCCAGAGCGGGCGCGGCGTCTCGCAGAACTGGGTGTCGACCCATCGCCAGATCGACGGCGGCCGCATGGACGGCTTCCTGTTCGATGACAACTACAACTCGATGCGGTACTGGGACGGCACCGACCTGCCGTTCTACTGGTCGCTGGCCAGCACGTTCCCGTTGTGCGACCGCTGGTTCGCATCCGCGCCCGCGCAGACCTACCCCAACCGCATGTACCTACAGGCCGGCACCTGCCAGGACCTCGTCTCGACCGACGTGACCAAGGCGCTCAACATGCCGCACCCGGTCGGCGGCACGATCTGGGACAAGCTCAACGCGTTCGGAATCTCGTGGCACGACTACGCGTGGGACCTCGCCGACATCCTCCTGTTCCCGAAGACGTTCCGGGAGAACCAGGACAAGATCCGCACGTATCCGCAGTTCCTCGCCGACTGCCGTTCGGGCGCGCTGCCGAGCGTCTCCATCGTGAGCCCCGGGGTGAACTCCTACACCGAGGAGAACCCGGGCGACATCCAACTCGGCGAGGCGTACAGCGCGTCGGTGATCAATGCGATCATGGCCAGCCCGGCGTGGCCCAAGACGGTGCTCCTCTTCATGTACGACGAGCACGGCGGCTACTACGACCACGTGGCACCGCCCGCCGCGATCCCGCCCGACGACATCGCACCCGCGGTCGCACCCGCGCCCGGCGTCCCCGCGGCGTGGGACCGCTACGGCCTCCGGGTACCGGCGTTCGTCATCTCGCCGTTCTCGAGGCGCAACTACGTGTCGAGCGTGGTCCACGACCACACCTCGGTGCTCCGCTTCATCGAGACCAAGTTCAACCTCGGCGCGCTGACGCGACGGGATGCGAACGCCGACAACCTGCTCGACTGTCTCGACCTCCGGCACCCCGCGTTCCTCGAACCGCCCGTCCTCGCCAACCCGGGCCTCCCCACGACCGGGAGTCTCTGCACGCCCGAGATTCCGCCGCCCCCGACGCTCGCGAGCCTGCCGGTCGCCGCATCCTGACGCCACGGCGAGCGGCCGTTTCCCGCCCCGTCGTTTCCACCTCGTCGTTTCCGGGGGCCCCGGAACGGGCACTGCTCCCGGTACCGACCGGAGGCGCAGATGGAGACGAAGTCCGAACCGCCCGCGGCGCCGGGACCGGAGTCACCGACCGCCCTGTCGGCCGCGTCGTGGCGCAAGATCCTGCGCCGCAGCGTGCGCGAAGTGAAGGACGACCACCTCACCGACTGGGCCGCCGCCCTCACCTATTACGCCGTGCTCTCCATCTTCCCGGGCCTCATCGTGCTCGTCGCGCTGGTCGGCATCTTCGGCAGCTACCCCGAGACCACCAACTCCCTCCTGAAGATCGTCGACCAACTCGGCCCGCACTCGGCGGTCGACACCTTCCGCGAGCCGATCACCAGCGTGGTGCGGAACAAGGGCGGCGCGGGCGCGCTGCTCGGGATCGGGTTGGTCGCCGCGCTCTGGGCCGCGTCCGGATATGTCGGTGCGTTCATCCGCGCGACGAATGTGATCTACGAGGTCGAGGAGGGCCGGCCGTTCTGGAAACTGCGCCCGCTGCAGATCGCGATCACCATCGTGATGGTCGTCGGCGCGGCCATCGTCGCGATGGCGATCGTCGCCACCGGACCACTCGCGCGCGCCATCGGTGACGCGGTCGGGCTCGGTGCGACCGCACTGACGGTCTGGAACGTCGCCAAGTGGCCGGTGCTCGCGATCATCGTCATCACGATGTTCGCGGTGTTGTACTACTGCGCACCCAACGTGCAGATGCCGCGGTTCCGATGGCTCACCCCGGGCGGGCTCCTGGCCCTCGTGCTCTGGCTGGCGGCCTCCGCGCTGTTTGCGGTCTACGCCGCCAACTTCCACTCGTACAACGCCACCTACGGATCGCTCGGCGGCGTGGTCGTGTTCCTCGTGTGGCTCTGGATCACCAACCTGGCCGTACTGCTCGGCGCCGAGTTCAACGCGGAGGTCGAGCGCGGCCGCGAGATCGAGGCCGGCACGCCGGGCGCGGCGACCAAACTCCGACTCCCGGCCCGCAGTCCAGCTGCATCGGCCGCGTCCGAAGAGCCCTCCGGCTAAGCGGCCCTCCGCTCGCGTCGAAGCCGGCGTCGCTCGCGTTCATCGGTCGCGGCCCAGATGCCGGCGGTGTTGGCGTCGCCGAGGGCGAACTCGAGGCACTCGGCCCGGACCGGACAGCCACTGCAGATCCGCCGGGCCCGGTCGCCACCCGCCGGCGTTTCCGGGAAGAACACCTCGACCTCGGTGCCGGCGCACGCGGCGCGCCACATCCACGACGGTCGGTTCGGGGTCAGGCTCTCGAAATCGTTCGGATGGTCCATACGCACCTCATGGGCCATGACAGATTTCGGCGCCGAACTATTCCCGAAGGTGCCGGTCATCACATCGTGAAACCGATCGGCGGGTGCCGGTCAGCGCGGACCGTGCTGCTTGGCGTCGCGGAGTTCGGTGAACGACACCGGCCGGCCGGGGAGAGGCTCCGTCGAGCCGGGCCGCAGACCGTCGAGGACGATCCGGACGTTGCGCTCCCGCAACATCGGCTGGAGGTCACCCGCGAGTGCGGTCGCGTGGGCCACACCCGAGAGGAGCATCGACACGTCGGCCGGACCGATGTCGGCCCGGATCGCGCCGGCCGCTTGCGCCCGGTTGACCAGCTCGGAGATCGCGGCCATGAGCTGGTCCCGTACCGGCTGCGCGGCGAGCTCGAGTTCGTTCGCCATCTGCTCGGCGAAGGCGCGGTGACGCAGGTAGAAGTCGGGGAGCGAGACGAAGAACTGCTCGAACGCATGCGCCGGATCCGGGTGGGCCAGCGCGTCCTCGGCCTGCCGGACGACGGACTCGTAGAGCGATGCCAGCACCGCCTGGAGCAGTCCCTGTTTCGTGGGGAAGTGGCGACACACCGTGCCCACCCCGACCCCGGCCCGCCGCGCGATCTCCTCGATCTGGGCCCCGGTCCCGTGCTCCGCGAACACGTTCGCCGCGGCGGCGAGCACGAGCGCACGGTTGCGCACCGCGTCGGCCCGGCGGGGCCGCTCGTCGGCGGGATCGGGCGCCCGGGCCCCGTCACCGGGGATGCGGGAGGAAACCGGAACCATGGTTCCGATTATAGTGGACGGAAACGGAATCTCACTTCCGCTTCTCACGACCGCTGCTGTCCGGCCGCACGACCCCCCGAGGAATCCGAATGTCATCACCCCCCGCCGCCGTCGGCGCGTCGGAGCCCGACGAGCTCTACGAGCGCCGCTGGTGGGCGCTGGCCGTCCTGTGCCTGAGTCTGCTCATCGTCTTCGTCGGCAACTCGAGTCTGAACGTGGCTCTGCCGACGCTCGCCCGCGACCTCCACGCGACCGAGTCCCAACTCCAGTGGGTCGTGGCGCTCTACTCCCTCGTCTTCGCGGGACTGCTCTTCACCACCGGCGCCCTCGGCGACCGCTTCGGCCGGAAGGGCGCGCTGCAGATCGGCCTCGTCATCTTCTTCGTCGGCGCGTTGCTCGCGACCGCGTCGACGTCCATGGCCGAGATCATCGGCAGCCGAGCGGTGATGGGTGCGGCTGCCGCGCTGATCATGCCGTCGACGTTGTCGATCATCATCAACATCTTCCCGCCGCACGAACGCCCCAAGGCGATCGCGATCTGGGCGAGCATCACCGGCGCGGCCGGCGCGTTCGGACCCGTCGCGAGCGGATTCCTGCTCGGCCATTTCTGGTACGGCTCGGTGTTCCTCGTGAACATCCCGATCATCCTCGTCGCGCTGGTGGCCGGGAAGTTCGTGATCCCGAAGTCGCGCGACCCCGAGGAGGCGAAGCTCGACCCCATCGGCGCGCTGCTCTCGATCGTCGGGATCGCGGCGCTGGTCTACGGACTGATCGAAGCGCCCGACCAGGGTTGGGGCAGCGCGGCCACGCTGGGGGCGCTCGCCATCGCGGCCGTCGTCCTCACGCTGTTCGTGGTGTGGGAGTTGCACACCGAGACGCCGATGCTCGACATGCACTTCTTCCGCCTCCCGGCGTTCAGCACGGGTACGGGCGGGATGATCCTCGTGTTCGTCGCGATGTACGGCGTGATGTTCCTGATCTCGCAGTACTTCCAACTGGTGCTCGGCTACACCGCGCTGTCGACGGCACTCCGCCTGCTGCCCATCGCGCTGATCATGCTCGTCGTCGCGCCGTTCACGCCGAGTCTCAGCGCGCGCTTCGGCGCGCACCGCACCGTGGCCGGCGGCATGCTGTGTATCGCCACCGGTCTCGCGCTGTTCAACGGACTCACGGCGCACACCTCGTACGCGTACGTGGTGCTGTGCGTCATCCCGCTCACTACGGGCATCGCGCTCGCGATGTCGCCCATGACCGCGTCGATCATGTCGGCCGTGCCCCCGCGGCGCGCCGGCGCGGGTTCGGCGATGAACGACGCGACCCGGGAACTCGGCGCCGCGCTCGGCATCGCGGTGCTCGGGAGCCTCGCGGCATCGCAGTACGCGACAAAGATGGCACCGTTCCTCCGCAACCTGAACCCCGCTGACCAGTCGGCCGCCCGGACGTCGATCGCCGGTGCGCTGCGGGTGGCGGAGACCCTGCCGACCGGGGCCGGGAAAGCCCTCAGTGCAGCCGCAGATTCTGCCTTCGTCGGCGGCATCCACTTCGCCGTCACCGTCGGGGCGATCCTCGCGCTGGCGAGCGCGGCGATCGTCCTGCGCTACCTGCCCCACTCACTGCTCGGCCAGGGGGCGATGCGGGGTCCGATCGAATCGGTCGAGGACGCGGCCGAACTCGGCATCGCCGGCGTCCCGCCGATCTTCTCCGACGAGCGCGACGACCGCGAACGCTCGGCCTTACCGGTCGCGGCGCGGACTCAGGACCCGACAGGCTCCGGCGCCGCACCGGCGGTGCTGAACGATTCCCACAACCGGGCGTAGGCGCCGCCGCGCGCGAGCAGGGCGGTGTGCGTCCCGTCCTCGACGATCCGACCGCGGTCGACCACCAGGATGCGATCGGCCCGGGCCGCGGTCGGCAGCCGGTGCGCGACGAGGATCGTCGTCCGCCCCTCGCTCGCCACCTGCATGGCCTGCTGCACGCGCGCCTCGCTCGCGAGGTCGAGTTGGGAAGTGGCCTCGTCCAACAGGAGGATCGCCGGGTCGACGAGCCGGGCCCGGGCGAGCGCGAGGAGCTGGCGCTGCCCCGACGAGAGGGAGCGACCGCGCTCGCTCACCGGCTCGAGGTACCCGTTCGGCAGCCCCGCCACGAACTCGTGGGCGCCGACCGCGCGGGCGGCCGCCTCGACTTCCGCGTCACTGGCGTCCGGGCGTCCGTAGGCGATGTTGGCGCGGATCGTCCCGGTGAAGAGGAACGCCTCCTGCGGGACGATGCCGAGCTGCCGCCGGAAGGACCCGAGGTCGATCTCACGCAGGTCGATGCCGTCGACCGTCACCACGCCCGCGTCGGGGTCGTAGAAGCGCGCCGCCAGCTTCACCAACGTCGACTTGCCCGCGCCCGTCTCCCCGACGAGTGCCACGGTCTCACCCGGCTCGACCGTGATGGTCACGCCGTCGAGCGCCGGCGCACCGACCGCGGTGGGATACGCGAACGTGACCGCTTCGAAGTGCACCCGGCCCTCGAGCCGGCCGGGCACGATCGGCACCTCCGGTTCCGGGGTTCCGCTCGGCGTGTCGAGGATCTCCTCGATCTTGTCGAGCGAGGCCTTCGCCTGCTGCCACGTGTCGAGCGTCTGTGAGAGCTGCTGGATCGGCGCGAAGAACATGTCGAGGTAGAGCAGAAACGCGATCACGACGCCCGAACTCACCGCGCCGCGCGGGACGAGCAGCGTCGCCGCGCCCAGGACCGCGACCGCGCCGATGTCGGCAAGGAACGACACGAACGGGAAGTACAACGCGATGAGTCGCTGAGCGCGGAGGCGGTGGGTGAGGTACTGCTCGTTCACCGATCGGAAGCCGGTGACGTTGCGGCCCTCCCGCACGTAGGCCTGGGCGACGCGCACGCCCGACAGATTCTCCTGGAGGTTGGCGTTGACGTTGGCGATGGCCTCACGGGCGCGTCCGTACGCGACGGACGAGAGGCGCCGGTACCACAACGTCGCGATCAGCAACGGCGGGAGGACGAGCGCGGCCGCCAGGGCCAGCTCGGGGGAGAGCACGACGAGGAATCCGAACACGCCGACGCACGTGATCGCGGCGACGACCGCGGTGACCAGTCCGGTCTGGATCAGCTGCGAGAGCGCTTCGACGTCGGTGGTCATGCGCGTCATGATCCGACCGTCGAGTTCGTTGTCGAAGTAGTCGAGCGACATGCGCTGGATGTGGGCGAAGATCTTCACCCGCAACCCGAAGAGCGCCCGCTCGGCGGTCCGCCCCGTGATCCAGGTGTAGGCCCACGTGACGCCCCAGTCGAGGGTGACCGCGGCGAAGAAGATGGCGCTCGAGGTCCAGACGACGTTCAGGTCGTTGGCATGGACGCCGGAGTCGAGGCCGCGGCTGACGAGCAACGGGCCGAGGAGCGACAGCGCGCTGTCGACCGCGACGAGCGCGAGCCCGAACAGCAACCAGGCCCGCCACGGCCGAATGAACTGACCGATACGGAACCGGCCCGGCAACTCCGCCGCCATGGCCGCCGCGTCGACCTCGGGGTCGTCGTCGGCCGCAGGCAACGTGGCGAGGCGCGCGAGCAGCTCGGGCGTGGCCGCGAGGTTCATTCCCATGGCGCCGCCGCCACCGGCCTGACCGCCGCCGGGGCCGAAGCGGGCCACCGGCGTGACCGACGCGGTGGCCACGGGTTGGCTGGCTTCCACGGGCGTCCAGGCCGCCGGAGTCACACCACCGAACGTGGCGTCGAAGGATCCGTCGAGTGACCCCGTGGGATCGTCGACGTCCGGTCCGGTGAGGAGGAGCCGGTACTGCTCGTTGCGAGCCATCAACTCGTCGTGGGTACCGAGGTCGGCCACCCGCCCGTGGTCGATGACGGCGATGCGCTGCGCGAGGCGCAGCGTCGAGCGACGGTGCGCGATCAGAATCGTCGTCCGCCCGGCCATCAACGCACGGAGCGTGGCGTGGATGGCTTCCTCCGTGGTGGCGTCGACCGCCGACGTCGCGTCGTCGAGCAGCAGGATCCGGGGGTCGCTCAAGATCGCCCGGGCCAGCGCGATCCGTTGCCGCTGCCCACCCGACAGGGTCAGCCCCCGCTCGCCGACGACCGTCTCGAAGCCGAGGGGAAGTTCCTCGACGAAGCCGGTCGCACCCGCGGCCTCGGCCGCTGACCGCACGGCCGCGTCGGATGCATCGGGCTTGCCGTACGCGATGTTGGCGCGCACGGTGTCGGAGAAGAGGAAGGCATCCTCGAACACGACCCCGACCTGCTCACGCAACGAGTGCAGCGTCACGTCCCGCACGTCGACACCGTCGATGGTGACGCGCCCCTCGGCGACGTCGTAGAAGCGTGGAAGGAGCCCGGTCACGGTCGACTTCCCGGAGCCGCTCGCGCCGACGAGCGCGATGACCTCGCCCGGCGCGACGTGCAGGTCGAACCCGTCGAGGACCGGCGTGCTGCGGGTGTAGCCGAACCGCACCTGCTCGAAGCGCACGTCGCCCCGGATCGCCGGGAGATCGACGGCGTCGGCGGCTTCCTGCACGCGCGTGTTCGCGTCGAGGATGTCGAGGATCCGCTCGCCGCCGGCCCGCGCCTGCTGCGCGATCGCGAAGAGCCCCGCGAGCATGCGGACCGGCGCACCGAGTTGCACGAGGTAGGTGGAGAACGCGAGGAACGTCCCGAGCGAGATGTGGCCGTTGAGCGCGAGCCAGCCGCCGAACGCGAGGACCGCGACCTGTCCGTAGGACGGGATCGCCTGCAGCACCGGCGAGTACCGGGCCTGGAGCCGCACGAGCCGACTCCGCGATGCGAAGAGCCGACCCGCGGCGTCACCGAGGTGTTCGAGTTCCCGGTCCTCCTGCCCGAATCCCTTGACGACGCGGACCCCGGTCACCGCCTCGTCGACCACACCCGCGACTTCACCGGCGCGCTGCTGCGCGTCCCACGTGGCCGGGAACACGACCCCGCGCAGCCGCAACGACGCCACCAGGAGCAACGGGATCGCCAGCAGCATGACGAGCGTCAACGGCGGCGACAGGAACAACATCACGATGAGCGAGAGGAACAGCATCACCAGGTTCCCGACGATGATCGGCAGGAATGCGAGCAGGCCCTGGATGAGACCGAGGTCCGAGGACGAGCGAGAGACCAGCTGGCCGGTCTGGAGTTCGTCGTGGCTCCCGAAGTCGAGCCGCTGGAGCCGCTCGAAGATCGCGATCCGCAGGTCGTACTGCACGTCGAGGCTGACGCGTCCACCGGCCCACCGGCGGACGTACGCCGCCCAGAACGCGAACGCCGCCGCGACCCCGAGCACCACGAGATAGGGCCACACCGTGGTGGTGTGGGCCACGATGCCGTCGTCGACGATGGTGCGCTCGATCACCGGTGTGAACGCAGAGACCGCCTGCCCGAGCACCGCCATACCGAACGCGAGCACGACGTTGCGCCGGTGGGCCATGAGGAACGGCCAGAGCCGCCGAACCCATCCGCCGCGACCGGGCGGCGCGGGTTCCGGGATGGCACGGTCGCTCGGCGCGGTCGGCGCGGTCGGCGCGCGGTCGGTCACGCGCCGACGCCCTTCGCGCCGGCAGCTTCGTGGGCCGCGAGTCGGCGGGTCAGATCGAGGTCGATCGCTTCACCCAACGCAACGAGCCCGGCGACGGCGGTCGCGCGGCGGTCGGGATCCAGCTCGCCGAGCAACTCGTCGACGCGACCCGCGACCGCGCGTTGCGCGGCACCGAGTGCCTTGCGCCCCGCGGGCGTCACTTCCAGGCTCACACCGCGGCGATCGCCGTCGACCTCGAGGCGACGGACCCAATCGCGCGCGACGAGACCGTCGAGCACCCCGGTCAACGACGGTCGGCTGATCGACGCCTGCGAGGCGAGCCGGTTGGCACGCTCGGGCATCCGCGCCACGAGCAGCAGGATGCGGAACTGCGGCAGCGTCATGTCGGCCAGCGCCTTCTCCAACAACCGCGACGTGATCGCCAGTGTGCGCGTGACGTCGGCCGCCGGATCCGAACCCCGAGATCGTTTGGAACCCATATCGTTAGGGTATCGAACTTACTTACTTATGACGGGTTCAGGGGGTTCGCTCCCGAGCTGCTCGCGCGCCTGGTGCGGCTACTCCGGCGGGGGGTTGGTCCGGATCGCCTCGTTGAACCGTCGCAGCAGGGTGCCGAAGGCGCGCCGATCCCGGTCCGACCAGTCCTGCACCAGGTGGTCGATCCGCTCCTCGCGGGCCGCCCGGACGCCCTCCATCCGCCGGCGTCCGAGGGCCGACAACTCGAGCACGCTCACCCGGGCGTCCGCCGGCGATCGGCGCCGCAGCACCAGGCCCGACGCTTCCATCGTCGCAACCTGGCGAGTGACCGTGGTGGCGTCGAGCCCCAGCAAACCGGCGAGTCCGTTGATGCTCGCCGACCCCACCGTCTCGAGCGTGCGCAGGAGCAGGTAGCTGGACCGGTCGAGACCCCGGTGGATCGAGGAACGGCGGCTCAGCCCTTCGAGGGTGCGCGCCAGCATCGCGAGTTCGGTCTCCATGACCGCCAGCGCGGAGTCGCCGGGCCCAACCGGAGCCGAGGGTGCGGATCGTGGCGCCATCGCGTGTGCCTTCCCGTCGAATCACCTGTAGGATACAGCTAACTCCCCCAGGAGGAAAGCCTCCGAATGACGCCCACCGAGCCGGACACCGAAGCACCCGCGGTCGACCCCCGCCGCTGGATCACCCTCGGCATCATCCTGATCGCGGTGCTGATCGCGGCCCTCGACAGCACCGTGCTGAACGTGGCGATCCCCACCATCCTGCGCGACTTCCACACCACGCTCCCCCGGCTCCAGTGGGTGATCACCGGCTACAGCCTCACGTTCGCCGCGCTGCTCATCATCGGCGGGCGCCTCGCCGATATCTACGGCAGCCGGCGGATCTTCATGATCGGCGCCGCCTGCTTCGGCGTGGGGTCACTGGTCGCCGCACTGTCGACCGGCGTGGTGATGCTCGTCATCGGCGAGGCCGTGATCGAGGGCATCGGCGCATCGCTCATGCTGCCGGCAACGCTCGGCATCCTCACCAGCACCTTCCACGGTCGCGAGCGGGCGACGGCATTCGCCGCGTGGGGCGCCACGATGGGCGCGGCCGTCGCGCTCGGACCGCTGCTCGGCGGATTCCTCACTACCGAATACTCGTGGCGGTGGGCGTTCGTCATCAACGTGATCGTGGTGCCGTTCGCGATCGTCGGCGCGCGGGTCTTCATGCGGGAGATCCCACGGACCGGTCGGCGCGAACGCATCGACCTCCCCGGCGCCCTCCTCATCGCGTCCGGGATGTTCCTGCTCGTCTTCGCGATCAGCGAGGGCGGCACCTACGGCTGGTGGCGACCGCTCCAACCCCTCGTGATCGGCGGCTGGGCGATCTGGCCGGTGAGCCGGCCGGTCGCGCCGGCCCCGGTCGCCTTCGTGCTCGCCGCGCTGCTGCTCGCGTGCTTCGTACGGGTCGAACTGGCCAAGGAACGCTCGGCGCGGGATCCCCTCTTCGAGTTCAGCAACCTGCGGCGACTCGGCTTCCGCTACGGATTGGCGACGCTCGTGGTGCTCGCCATCGGTCAGACCGCGTTCCTGCTCGTGATCTCGGTGTTCCTCCAGGACGGGCGCCACCTGAGCGCCCTGGACACCGGACTCTGGCTGGTGCCGTCGGGCGTCTTCATCGTGGCGGGCTCACAACTCGGCGGCCGGCTCACACGGATCATCGGTACCACCGGTGTGGTCCGGGCCGGGCTCGCACTCGAAGCACTCGGGCTCGGCGCAACCGCGCTCGTGATCCGACCCGACGTGACCTTCTGGGCACTGCTCACCGGATTCGCGCTGTTCGGCGTGGGCATCGGGTTCGCGGGTTCGCAGCTCACCAACGTGATCCTCTCCGACGTGCCGCCCGAGCGTTCGGGCGCGGCCAGCGGCGCGAACACGACCGTGCGGATGGTCGGCGCGTCCCTCGGCATCGCCATCATGAGCTCGATCCTCAGTGTGCTCACCCTGCGCCACGCGGTGGACGGCATCAGGAACGCCCGCGGGCTCACCGCGGCGGTGCGGTCGGACGCGCTGACCCAGATCCACGCGACCGGCGTCAGCTTCGCCCCGCGTCGGGGTGTCTCGGCGGTCGACGTGTCGATCCTGCGCCACACCCTGGCCAGCGCCATCGCCGACGCGTCGCGGGTGCCCCTCGTGGTGGCCACCGGGTTCGTAACCCTCGGACTCCTGATCTCGTTCCTCATCCCGCACCTCGACCGCGAACGGCGGCCCGCGTCCGACTTCGACGAGATCGAACGCGAGATGGAGTTGTTCGCCGAGAGCGTGACCGTCCAGTGAGCCGCGTCCCCGAGCCGGTTCCTCCGACGCGTCCGTGGCGCCTCGCGGCGATGGTCGCCCTGGCCGTGGCCCTCGTCGTCGGCGCCGTCGTGACCGGCCACGCGGTGTCGACGTCGAAGCCCGTCCATCACGCGTCGGCGCCGACCGCCGCACCCCCGAAGTCGGTGGCGACGGAGGCTTCCGTGTGCCCAGGGTTGTCCGGCGTGACGACGATGGCCGACGGCATGGTGATGGCCGCGGTCCCGCATCGCGCGCCGACCGCCGCCGAACGCGCCCGGGCCCGCGAGCTGGTGGCCCGGGTCACCACCGGAACCCGTCGATACGCAACGCTCACCGCCGCGCGTGCGGCGGGCTACGTGCCGGCGACGAACCCCGACGGGTACGTGGTGCACTACGCCGACTGGGCGACGGTGCGCGCCGGCGACGTGCTCGACCCGGACCATCCCTCGTCACTCGTCTACGCGAACACCCGGACGGGCCCGGTGCTGCTCGGCGCGATGTTCATGGGACCCGGACCGTGCCGGCCGGGACCGGCACCCGGCGGCCCGCTCACGCAATGGCACGCGCACGACAACCTCTGCCTCTCGGCCGCGCTCCAGGTGACCGGGTCCACTGACACCCGCGGCAACTGTGCGACCGGCCATCACAACGTGTCGACGTACTTCATGCTCCACGTGTGGACCACACCGTCGCTGGCGGGCTCGTACCAGTTCGAGACGCATCTGCCGCGCGACCCGGTGGCCGCCATCATCCGGAGCGGTCAGGGCTGAGCCGGACCGGGTGGTGGCTCCTCCGTGACCGCGAATCGAAAGAGCGCTCGGGCCGACCACCGCATGAGTTCGACAGCATCGTCGCTGGACAGCCCGGCGACATCGGTGAGCCAGATACGCGACTCGATTCCGGTCGCGCTCCGGATCGCGTACGCGAGCTGCCGCAACGCGGCGTCGGTGAGGGTCCCCCGGAGGGGCTCGAGCGCTTCCTCGAACCACGCGATCGCCCGACCTTGACGCAACAATCCGGGCTCGGCGTCGCGAGCGTCCGGTGCGAGCGAGAGCCGAAGCATCGTCCGCTGCTGAATGTCGGTGTCGGCGATCAGGTCCGTGAACGACCGCACCACCGCGTCGAGCCGCGCCTCGGGATCGGCCGGAGCCGTCTCCGGGAGCAGCGACGCCCGCTCGGTCTCGGGATGGGCGGCGACGAGCAGCGCACGCTGATTCGGAAAGTACCGGTAGGCCGTAGTGCGCGAGATCGAGGCCGCGGCGGCCGCCGCCTCCACCGTCGGGGTTTCGCCGTCGGCCACCAGGACGCGCGCCGCGGCGACGAGCGCATCCCTGGTCCGGGTCTTCTGATGGATCCGGCCGCTGGCCGCGTAGCCCGTTGACATGGCGCTGATGGTACCGTACTCTCGTTATGGTACCCAAGTCCCATAACGAAGGAATCCGGCCATGACCGCTCCGACACCGTTTGTCCGGTCCGAACACGAGTCCGAAGCGCGTTGGTTCTTCGGCGGCGGGACCCACCACTGGAAGGCGACCTCGGCCGAGACCGACGGCGCGTTCATCCTGTTCGAAGACCAGGTCGAGCGCGGGAAGACCACGCCACTGCACCGCCACCCCGAAGCCGACGAGACCCTCTACGTCCTCGAAGGCGAGATCGTCGTGGCGATCGACGGTCGCGAACACACCCTCGGTGAAGGTGGTGTGTCCTTCGCTCCTCGCGGGACGCCGCATGCGTTCCTCGTCACATCGGACGGCGCTCGCGTGTTGACCCTGCAGACCCCCGGCGTCGCCGAATCGTTCTTCATCGACGCGAGCACGACGACCGCATCGGAGTCAGGGTTGGTCGACATCGCAAGAGTGCAATCGTCCGCGACTCGCAATGGCGGGACCGATTTGCTCGGTCCACCGCCTTTCGCCCGGCGCTGACCGACCGCGCCCGGCGGATCACCAGCCCATCGTGCCCGGCGATCCCTTGAACGGACCGGTGACCGCCCGGGTGATCCAACCGCCGTAGAACCCGCCCGGCTGGGGCGTCACGACCTCGCCGTCGACCCGGCACTGGTCGACACGTCCGGCATAGACCGCGAGGCAACCCCTGAGATCGACGAACGCGGGCGTCGGATCCTCGTAACTCCACGCACCGACGGGGACCTCACGGTCGCCGCCGCGCAGGGTCCAGTACGTGGCCCTGCCCTTCCATTCGCAGACCGACCCGCCCGGCGCGGGGACGACCGCACCCGCGACAAACGCATCGCGCGGCAGGTAGTAGTTGGGCGGGTGGCTCGTCTCGAGGATCCGCCATCCGGTCCGGGTGCTCGCGATCACGTCACCGCCGAGCACCACTTCGAGCAGTTGCGTCACCCGCTCGAGGCGCGGCGGTCGCGGGTAGTCCCAGACGGATTCGGTCGGCAACGCCGTCAGTCGTCGGCGTCGAATCCGGGGAATCCCATCGGCGGCGTCGGGTTCACCGCTTCGGCGATGGCGTGCCAGCGGCGGACCGCGAGTTCCACGAAGTCCGGATGTGGGAGGACCCAGAAGCGATTGGCCGTGACCGCATCGGCGACGTGGTCGGCGACCACCGCCGGCGGCATACCCTCGTCGATGACCCGCTTGAGCATCGCCCAGACGAACTCCGACTGCGGGGGCGTCTCGGGCAGTTCGCCCAGGTCGGCGGGCCAGTTGCGTTCCGCGTCGGCGATCTGGGTGCGGACCCAGCCCGGACAGAGCACGCTGACCCCGACTGGGTGCCCGGCCATGAGCATCCCGGTGTAGAGATCCTCGGTCAGCGCCACCACCGCGTGTTTCGTGGCGTCGTACGCGGCGCCGGCACCCGGCAGTAACCCGGCCATGCTCGCCGTGTTGACGATGTGGCCGCCGCCACTCTCGATGATGATCGGCAGGAACGCCCGGATCCCGTAGATGACGCCCCACAGGTTCACGCCCATGGTCCACGTCCACGACGACAACGGCCCGAACCACGGATCGGACTTGGCCCCGATTCCGGCGTTGTTGCAGACGAGGTGGGCGGCGCCGAACCGGTCGACGGTCGCCGCAGCCAGCGCCTGCACCGCCGCCTCGTCACTCACGTCGGTGTGTACGACCAGCGTGTCCACCCCGTGCGCACCGATGCGGTCCGCCGCGGTCGCGAGGCCGGCGTCGTCGACATCGGCGAGCACCACGTGGAGCCCGTTGGTGGCGAACCGCTCCGCGAGCGCCAGTCCGATCCCGCTCGCGGCTCCGGTGACGACCGCGACCTTCCCGGCTTCGAGTTCCATATGCCCCCCTGTCGGAAGCCGGGACCATAGCGGCCGCACCGCAACTCGGCGGCCGCAGCCCGGACCATTGGCGCGTCATGAGGCGTAGCCTTGAATCGGGAGTAGGTCCGGCGAGGGAGAGCGGCGACATGGGACGGGTCTGCGCGGTCGGCATCGACGCCGCGTCGATAGATCTGATCGAGCAACTGTGCGACGCCGGCGCGCTCCCCCACATGGAGGCGCTCCGGCGCCGCAGCGCACGCACCCGCCTCGACAGCGCGCCGACCCACCGGAACGGCATGCTCTGGACCCAGTTCGTAAGCGGCCGCGACATCTCCCATGACGACGCGCGCTTCCGGTGTCGGTTCGATCCGGACACCTACGAGGCGTACGAGACGTCGGCGCGACACATCGACGAGGCCGGTGCCGTGCCGTTCTGGGAGGGCGTCGACGGATCCGTGATCACGTTCGACGTGCCCCGCTCCACGATCTCCGGGCCCGGGGTCCACGTCACGGCCTGGGGCGCGCACGCTCCGTCCTACCCGCGGGCGTCGTCACCCCGGGGGCTGCTCCGCGAGATCGACGAGCGGTTCGGGCCCCACCCCGCCTTCGACAACGAGTACGCCTGCGGTTGGCACGACCCGACCCGCCTCGATCGACTGACCGCGGCACTCGAAACCGGCGCGCGCCGCAGCGGCGAGATCGCGACGTTCCTCATGGATCGGTTCCCCGACTGGCAACTCTTCGTCGGCGTTCTGTCGGAGTCGCATTCGGCATCGGAGTTCATGTGGCACGGCATCGACCGTGACCATCCCCTGACCGCGCACGTCGCCGACGTCACGCCGCGGGTCGAGCGTGTCTTCCGTGCGATGGACGACGCCATCGGCACCATCGTGCGCGCGCTGCGGCCCGACGACACGTTCTTCCTCTTCTCGCTCGACGGCATGATGTCGAGCCACGGCGACCTCCCCTCGATCGTCCTGCTCCCCGAACTGTTGCACCGTCACCGATTCGGAATGCCGCTCGTGCGGGACCCGGATCAGGACGCGTGGCGCGCCGCGGGGTACCCACCGGTGATCCCGCCGCGCCACAGCGTGTGGAGGAACGAGATGGACCGGCGCCTCGTCGCGCCCCCGACGCGCTCGATCCGAGCCCGCATCCAGCGCCTACCGGTCTACGACGCGGCCCGCACGACCGAGATCGGACGGTGGTTGCTCGCGCGGGTCAAACACACCCGGATCGGGGCGCTCGGTGTGCCCATCCCCCCGGAATGCGACGACCCCCCGGAGGTCATCGAACGGGCGCGGGAACGGGCCGACGAGATGTTGTTCCTCGGTCACTACCAGCGGTTCTGGCGCGCCATGCCCACGTTCGCGCTCCCGACCTTCGGCGACGCCTACCTCCGGGTCAACGTCATCGGTCGCGAACAGCACGGGCAGGTGTCGCCGGCGGACTACGACGACGCGCGCCGCACAGTCGACGCCCTCGTATCGGAGTGTCGCGATCCTCGGACCGGGCGACTGGTGACCGACGGTGTCGAGTGGCTCGACGCACCCGGAGCCGGCCCGGACCCGCTCCGGCCCTACGCCGACGGCATCGTGCGTTGGACGCATCCGACCGACGCGTTCGAACATCCCGAGCTCGGCACGATCGGGCCCTTCCCCCTCCACCGCACCGGTGTCCACACCGGGACCGGATTCGTGTGGGCCGCCGGTCCGGATATCGCGGCAGCACAGCATCCCGACCGCTCCGTACTCGACCTCCCGGCCACGATCCTGCAGGCGACCGGTCCGCGGGCCACGAAACCACCGTCGGGCACCGCTATTCCGCTGTTGACGCGCGTGCACGTCGACTGAGGCCCAGGCCGGCCCCCCGATCGGGGCGGTGCGCGATCACGGTCGCGGAGCTGCGATCATCTTCTGATGACGAATCGCACCGGGCCCACCTCGAACTCCGCGATCCGGGTCGGTTCCCGTGGCGCGGTAGTCATCGCCGTCGGGCTGATCACCCTCCTGACCGGATGTGGGTCCAGTTCGGGATCGCGATCTCAGCCCGCGTCGTCGAGCACCAGCCGCGCGACCACGACCACCGTCCCGGTGACCACCGCCACGCCCGCTGCCGCGTGCGGCGGGCCGGGTAACCCACCGGCCCACTACGACTCGGTCGTCGTGTTCAGCTTCGAGAACCGGACCTGGGACGACATCGGTGCGGGTTTCGGTCCGGCGATGCCGTACCTCCACGGGCTCGGAACCCAGTGCAGCTGGTTCCCGGACTGGACCGAGATCAACCAGAGCGACAAGAGCCTGGGCCAGTACGTCGGCCAGATGACCGGTCAGATCGAGACCAAGACGGTGAACGACTGCAAACCGTCGGACTCGTGCAACACGACCGCCGACAACCTCTTCCGCCAGGTCCGAGCGTCCGGACGATCGGCCGTCGACTACGTGGAGGGCGCGAGCGCGCCGTGCAGCGACGACGGCAACAAGGCGAAGCACATTCCCGCGCTCTACTTCTACGGTGCCGACGACCGCGCCCACTGCACCGAGCAGGTCCGGCCGTTCAAGGACTTCGATCCGAACCGGCTCCCGGCGTTCTCCTTCGTCACCCCGACCCTCTGCAACGACGGTCACGATTGCAGCGATCAGGTCGTGGACACCTGGGCCGGCCAACACGTCCAGCCGGTACTCGACAGCGCGGCGTATCGCGCCGGCAAGGTCGCGGTGTTCATCTGGTACGACGAGAGCGCGCCGGTCCCGAACCTCTGGATCACGCCGACCGCGCTCGCCGGCGCCCGTACGGGAACCGCGGGCGGCTCGGCCGCCACCCTGCGCGCGTGGGAGTCCATGCTCGGCGTGTCGTGTCTCGCGGACGCGTGTACCGCACCCGACATGCGGACGGCCGCCCACTCCTGATCCGGGAGGGGCGGTCCGCTACTTCCAGCGGCGCCGGGTGCCCGCGATCTCCTGCACGTACCCCACGAGCGCCGCGACGCCCGAGTTGAAGATTGCGCCCGGATTCGGCGCACGCGCGCCCCGAGGGGAACTCCCGGCCCGTACCAGGTCAGTGGGTGAGGCCGAGACCGTCCTGGCAGTGTGGTCCGCCCCAGTGCTCGACGATCTTGCCGTCCTGCATGCGCAGGATGGCAGTGCCGTTGATCACGACCGGATCCCCCGAGGGTTCGACGTCGTAGAACGGCGTCCCGGTGTGCGTGCCGCGCACGGTCCAGTTGGACACGATGAGGTCGCCGGACTCGATGAGGAGGTCGACCGAGAACACCATGTCCGGGAACGCGGCCCGCACCTGGGTCCACCACTCGAGTTCCTGACCGCGGACGTCCGTACCGACGAGTGCCGGGTTCACACGTTCGGTCACGTGGCTGTGGAACTCGGGCGCCCAGAACTCGAACACCGCCTCGCGGTCGCCGCGCTCCATCGCGTCGCTGTACGCACCCAGGATCTTCAGGTTCTCCGACATCGCGAGATCATGGCAGAGCCCCTCGCGCGCCGCCACGACCGGTGCGGGACCCGTGGTCAACGAGAGGGCAGCAGGTCGTCGGGTGAATCGGACCACGACCCGAAGGCCTCCGATGTCGTCGCGGCCAACTCGGAGAGTTCGACCCGCCTCGACGCCAGTTCGACCGACGTCGGGGCCACTGCCGGCGTTTCCGGCGTGAGGTCGGTGGGGTGCGGCTCGGTGAACCCCGATTCGTCGCCGTCGTCGATATCGAGGAACTCGCGCCAATCGACGCCGCCGGACCGGTACGAACTCGTACCCCAGAACGCCGCGTCGCCGACTTCGGGGTTTCCGGTCACCGATTCCATACCTGTACATCGGCTCCCCGACCGCGCCTCCTGAACCCCGGAACTCCGCGATCAGGTCGCCAAGGCCGGATCGGGGGCCCTGGACGGGTCCGGGTCGGCGAGTGGACCGCGCTGGCCAGCGCGAGCAGTCGCTCTACGTCGCGGCCCGTGGCTGATCCCGGACGCGGACGTAGAGTCCGGCGGTCCGACCGATGCGGACGACGCTGCGAAGGAGCAACCGATGGCACAAGGGACCGAGAGTGTGGAGATCGACCGGGATCCGGCGGTGGTGTTCGCCGCGATCGTCGACGTCACCCGCATCGGCGAGTGGAGTCCCGAGTGCATCGGCGCGCGCTGGATCGACGGCGCCACCGGCCCGGGCGTCGGCGCGAAGTTCGAAGGCGACAACCGGGCCGCGTTGGCCGGCATCACGTTGAAGAAGTGGACCACCACCTCCGAGGTCACCGAGTACGTCCCCGACCGCGTCTTCGAGTTCCGGGCCGAGGGCTACACCACCTGGCGTTACGAGCTGGAGCCGATCGGCTCCGGCACCCGGGTCACCGAGTCCTACGACTACACCGCCCAACCGGGCGCGCAGACCTTCGTCTACGAGACGGTGCTGCGCCGACCGACCGCGATGCGCAAGGGCATGCGCCGGACGCTGGACCGGATCAAGGCGTCGGTGGAAGCGCAGTAAGTCGAGGAGCCGTGGCCAGACACAGCGCCGGACTGCTGCTCCACCGGTCCGGACCGGACCGGCAGGAAGTCCTGCTCGTCCACCCCGGCGGCCCGTTCTGGGCCAAGAAGGACGCCGGCGCGTGGTCGATCCCGAAGGGCGAGGTCGAACCGGGCGAGGACCCGCTCACCGTCGCCCGCCGGGAGTTCACCGAGGAACTGGGCCTGGCGGTTCCCGACGCCGTGCCCGAACCGTTGGGCGACGTCACTCAGGCCGGCGGCAAGATCGTCACCGCGTGGGCGATGCAGGCCGACGTCGACGTGACCACCATCACGAGCAACACCTTCGAGCTGGAGTGGCCGCCCCGGTCGGGGCAGATCCGCGCGTTCCCCGAAGTCGATCGCGCCACGTGGTTCGACGTCGCCACGGCGCGCGAAAGGATCAACCCCGCGCAGTCCGCGTTTCTCGACCGGCTGCCGCCACCCGAGGGGTGACCCGGGCGCGGGCGCCGCGCGTGCTCGACTGAGCGCATGCTGCATCGCCGACACGGACTCCCGGAGCATTGGCAGGCGATCGTCGAGACCCACGTCGGCGTCTGGCCGCTCCTCGACGACGCCGACCGTGACGCGATGGCCGCGGCGGCCGACTGGCTCCTGCGCCACAAGCACTGGGAGGCGGCGAACGGATTCGCGTTGACCGACGAGATCACCGTCACCATCGCAATGCAGGCCGCGCTGCTCGTACGCGGCCTCGGCGTGGAGGAGTACCGCGAGGTGAGCGCGGTGGTCGTGTACCCGACGTCGATGGTGTCGCGCGGTGAACACGCCGGCCCGATCGCCGGAACCGTGTCCGACGGTCCGATCCCCATCCTCGGTGAGGCGCACGACCGGCGGGGCCCGGTGCTGTTGGCATGGGACGAGGTCGAGCACGGATCCCGAGTGCTCGGGACCGGACACAACGTGGTGCTCCACGAGTTCGCCCACAAGCTCGACATGCTCGACGGGGTCCTGAACGGCAGCCCGCCCCTCGGCGATCGCGTCGACCCCGAGCGGTGGCGCACGGTGTGCACCGAGGCGTTCGGCGCGCTCGCGAACGGCGAGGACCGGCCGCCGCTCCAGCCGTACGGCGCCACCAACCCGGCCGAGTTCTTCGCGGTCGCGACCGAAGCGTTCTTCGACGTCCCGGCCAGCCTCGAGCAGCACGAGCCCGACCTCGCCACGATCCTGCGCGACTTCTACGGCTGGGCGCCGCCGACTCGGCCCGAGTCGCCGCGCTGACGAAGCGGCCGAACCGAACTGCAGTGCTTCAGGTGCGGTCGGCGGCGCCGGCGTCGACCGATCCACCGAGCACCCGCTCGCGGGTGAGGTCGATCGCAGGGGCCTCGCGGCTCGCCAGCAGCTGACTGAGCACGCCGGCCAGCGTGGTGTCGGACTCCAACCGGTCGCCGACGTGCTGGGTGGCCGCGGTGAGAGAGGTGAGCGCACTCACGAGTTCCTCGTCGCGCCGCAGCAGGTCACCGTGGATGGCCGCGATCTTCGAGTGCATCATGAGGAACTCGTCGCGTTCCCGACGCCGCCTGCTCGACCCGAACATCAGAACCTCCCCGAAAACCGACCCCTGAGAAGACCGTAACCCCGGGCCGGGTGCAACCGATGGACCCTCGACGGCCGGACCGCGACCCGAGGGCGTCGTGCCGGAACCCGCGCTTCCTTCCCGAGGGACCTGAATCCCGAACGTGGTGCACCCCACCCAGGCGGCGCGCCGATGTCACCCGTCTCCCATCGCGACCGTTTGTCGCCTGAGCGATGCCTAGACCCGTTCAGGCGACAAGCGCCGGGAGATGGGAGCCACACCCAGGCGGTACGTCGCTCGGACCGATGTGGCCCTCGACCGACTCGTGTCGCACCCCGCCAGTACGGTCGGCCGGGTGATCGACGAGACCTTCGCCGCCGAAGCCCGCGCCACCCTCCGGGAACTCGTCGCCACGCCCGCCGCCGAGTTCCGGCCGGGCCAGCTCGAGGCGATCGCGGCGCTCGTCCTCGACCGGGCCCGGGTGCTCGTGGTCCAACGCACCGGCTGGGGGAAGAGCGCGGTGTATTTCGTCGCCACCCGGCTCCTGCGCGACCGCGGCGCCGGACCGACGGTGATCGTCTCGCCGCTCCTCGCCCTGATGCGCAACCAGATCGCCGCGGGCGAACGCGGTGGGGTCCGCACCGCCACCATCAACAGCAACAACCGGGAAGAGTGGGACGACATCGCGGACCGCCTCGACCGCGACGAGATCGACGTGCTGCTCGTCTCGCCCGAGCGGTTCGCCAACGCCGCGTTCCGGGAGTCGGTGCTGCCGACCCTCGCCCCACGCGTCGGCCTGCTCGTCGTCGACGAAGTGCACTGCATCAGCGACTGGGGCCACGATTTCCGGCCCGACTACCGCCGCATGGCATCGGTCCTCGCGTTGCTCCCCGTCGATGTCCCCGTTCTCGGCACCACCGCCACCGCGAACGACCGGGTCGTGGCCGACATCGAATCGCAGTTCGGGACGGGCATCCGCACCATCCGGGGATCCCTCGCCCGCACGAGCCTGGTGCTCGACACCCTGCGCATGCCGAGCCAACCCGATCGGCTCGCCTGGCTCGCGACGGTGATCCCGACCCTGCCGGGGACCGGGATCGTGTACTGCCTCACCGTGGCCGACTGCGAGCGGGTCACCGGCTGGCTCGCCCGTCACGGCATCGACGCCGCGTCGTACAGCGGCGACACCGACCCGGCCCTGCGCAACCACCTCGAGGACCGCCTGCTCGCCAACGACCTGAAGGTGCTCGTCGCCACCTCGGCGCTGGGAATGGGGTACGACAAGCCCGACCTCGCGTTCGTCATCCACTACCAGTCGCCCGGCTCGCCGATCGCGTATTACCAGCAGGTCGGCCGGGCCGGGCGCGCCCTCGAGGACGCGCACGGTGTGCTCTTGAGTGGCTACGAGGACCGCGACATCCAGGACTACTTCATCCGCACGGCATTCCCGCCCGCCGAGATCGCGAACACGATCGTCGAACTCCTGGCCGACCGCGGCGACTGGGTGCGGATCGGCGACATCGAGTTGGACGTCAACATCCGACGGGGCCGGCTCACCACGATGCTCAAGATCCTGGAGGTGGAGGGCGTCGTCGAGCGGGACGGCACCAAACCGCCGGACGGCGATGGCGTGGTCCTATCCCACCGAACGCATCGAGAACGTCACGGCCCAACGGCGCGCCGAGCAGCAGGTGATGGACGACTACATCGACAGCCCCACGTGTCTCATGGCGCTGCTGGGGCGCGCGCTCGACGATCCCACCGCCGCCGCGTGCGGTCGCTGCTCCCGCTGCACCGGGACGACCCTGCCGGTCACCCTCCACCACGAGCGCGTGGTCGAGGCCCAGGAGTACCTCCGGAGTCAGCCGCTCACGATCGACCCGCGCAAGATGCAGGCGGTCGGCGGCCGCATCCCGGCCGACCGGCAACTCGAACCGGGCCGGTCGTTGTCGTTCCTCGGCGACGGTGGATGGGGTCGCCTCGTGCGCGAGCAACGCGCGGCCGGTCACTTCACCGACGAACTGGTCGACGCAGCGGTGCGGTTGATCCGTCAGTGGGGACCGGAGCCCCGCCCGACCTGGGTCACGAGCGTCCCGTCCACGCGCGATCCCGCACTCGTGCGGTCGTTGGCCGAACGCATCGCAGCCGCGCTCGACCTCGCCCACATCCCCGCGGTCGTCGCGACCCGCACCACCGCCCCGCAGCGCGAGATGGAGAACAGCGCGCAGCAACACCGCAACGTCATGGACGCGTTCACCACGGTGGATCCGGTCCCCGCCGGCGCGGTCCTGCTCGTCGACGACCTCGCCGATTCCCGCTGGACCCTCACCGAGGTCGGCGGGGTCCTCCGCGCGGCCGGGGTCGCGGCGGTGGTCCCGGTGACCCTGGCCCTGGGTGGCGGCGACTGACGCCCCGCGACGGACTCCCGTGCCCACGGTCACACGGTTTCACCTCGATGAGTGAGCACTCACTCATCTACGATCCGCCGGTGCCCGCTCCCCCGCTTCTGCGCGAATCCGTCGAAACGCCCCGCGACACCCCGACCACCGGGCGGACCCGCGCCGCGGCCCTGCCGCCCGAGGAGCGCCGCGCCCGCATCGTGGCCGCGACCTTGCCCCTCCTCCTCGCGCACGGATCGGCGGTCACCACCCGCCAGATCGCGGAGGCCGCCGGCATCGCCGAAGGCACCATCTTCCGGGCGTTCCCCGACAAGGAGTCCCTCTTCGCCGCGGTCATCGAGGCGGCCACCGACACCGACTCGGTCGACGCCGCGCTCGACGCCATCGATCCCGACCTCCCGCTCGAGGCCCGCCTGATCGCGGTGGTCGACATCCTGCGCCGACGGGTCACCGAACTCCTGCAACTGCGGACCGCGATCGGCATGATGAAGATCCCCGAATCGGGATCCCTCTGGCCCGACCGCCACCCGTCCACCGACCTGCGCAAGATCGCCAACGTGATCGAGCCCGACCGGGACCAGCTCCGCCGGGACCCGCTGGCCGCCGCCCAGGTCCTGCGAGGGCTGACGATCTCCGGCACCCATCCCGCGCTCATGCTCGACGAGCCCCTCAGCTCGGCCGAGATCGTCTCCCTCCTGCTCGACGGCATCCGGGCCGAGCCCGCAATGACCGAGCCAGGCGCATCGGCCGCGACCTCCGGGGAGGGATCGTCATGCTGATCCGGCTGATGCGCACCTACCTGCTGCGATACCGCGGCCTGCTCATCGCGGTGCTCGTGCTCACGTTCGTCCAGACCATGGGCACCCTCTTCCTCCCGTCACTGAACGCCGACATCATCGACAAGGGCATCGCGACCGGGAACACCAACTACATCTGGCGCACCGGTGGCCTCATGCTCGCGATCACTGTCGTACAGGTGATCTTCGCGATCGCCGCCGTGTTCTACGGCGCACGCGTCGCGATGGCGTTCGGACGCGACGTGCGCAGTGCGCTGTTCCACCGCGTGACCGACTTCTCGGCCCAGGACGTCGCGTCCTTCGGTGCACCATCGCTCATCACCCGCATCACCAACGACGTCACCCAGGTGCAGGTACTGGTCCTGATGTCGTGCACGCTGCTCGTGGCGGCGCCGATCACGGTGGTCGGCGGCGTCATCATGGCGATACGCGAAGACGGGTCCCTCTCCCTCCTGCTGCTCGTGAGCGTTCCGGTCCTCGTGATCGCGGTCGGCCTCGTCATCATGCGGATGGTGCCGCAGTTCCAGGTCATGCAGTTGCGGATCGACCGCATCAACGAAGTGCTCCGCGAGCAGATCACCGGGATGCGGGTACTACGCGCGTTCGTCCGCGAACCTCACGAAGCGCAGCGGTTCGGCACTGCGAACGACGACCTGACCCTCACTTCGTTGCGCGCCGGTCGACTCATGGCGTTCATGTTCCCGACGGTGGTGTTCGTGCTCAACGCATCCAGCGTGGCCGCGATCTGGATCGGCGGGAACCGCATCGGGAGTGGTCAGATGCAGATCGGTGCGCTGATCGCGTTCCTGAGCTACCTGATCCAGATCCTGATGTCGGTGATGATGGCCACGTTCGTCGCGGTCATGGCTCCACGTGCGTCGGTCAGCGCCGAGCGCATCCAGGAGATCCTGAACGCCCAGTCGTCGGTGGTGCCGCCCACGAACCCGGTCACCGCACTGACCGGACCTTCGTCGCTGGAACTGCGCGACGTCTCGTTCCTCTACCCGGGAGCCGAACACGCGGTGCTCTCCGGCATCACCCTGCGTGTCGCGGCGGGTGAGACCACCGCGATCATCGGCAGCACCGGCGCCGGGAAGACCACCCTGCTCAACCTGGTCCCCCGGCTGTTCGACGCGACGGGTGGTGACGTGCTCGTCGACGGCGTGAACGTGCGCGACATCGAACCCGAGTTGCTCTGGAGCCGCATCGGCCTCGTCCCCCAGAAGCCCTACCTCTTCAGCGGCACGGTCGCATCGAACCTGCGCCACGCCAACCCCGACGCCACCGACGCAGAGCTGTGGGCTGCCCTCGACGTCGCACAGGCCAAGGCATTCGTGAGCGCGATGCCCGGTGGCCTCGATGCGCGCATCGCCCAGGGCGGATCGAACGTCTCCGGCGGCCAGCGCCAACGCCTCGCCATCGCACGTGCGCTCGTCCGCCGACCCGGGATCTACCTCTTCGACGACTCGTTCTCGGCGCTCGACCTCGCGACCGATGCCGCCCTGCGCGCCGCGCTGGTCCCGGTGGTGGCCGACTCCGCAACCGTGATCGTCGCCCAGCGGGTCTCGACGATCCGCCACGCCGACCAGATCCTCGTCATCGAGGACGGGCGCCAGGTGGGGCTCGGCACCCACGACGAACTCCTGGAGCAATGCCCGACCTACCAGGAGATCGTGGCCTCGCAACTCACCGAAGAGGAGGCGGCGGCATGACGACCCCTCCCATCGACGAACCGAATGTGAACGGCACGCCGACCAACGGGCAGGGCCTGGTGGAGGGCATCGATCCGTCCGCCTCCGAGGACGCCGTGGTGCGTCCACCCGCCGAGGAGGCGCGGGGCGGATTCGGCGGCCGCTTCGGCGCCGCGGGCATGCCACTCGAGCGCTCGAAGGACTTCAAGAACTCCACCCGCCGGCTCGCCGGCCGCCTCCGTCCGGAGCGCCTCGGCGTGGTCTCGGTCCTGACCCTCGCGATCACGAGCGTGACCCTGCTGGTGCTCGCACCGAAGCTCCTCGGTGGCGCCACCAACATCATCGTGCGGGGGTTGGTGAGCGGGAAGGGCATCGACTTCGGCGCACTGCACACCCGCCTCCTCCTCGTGCTCGGCATCTACGTCGCGTCGTCCACACTCTCGTACCTGCAGTCGTACCTGCTGGCGGGAGTCGTGCAGCGGGCGATGTTCCGGCTGCGGGCCGACGTCGAGGACAAGTTGCACCGGATGCCGCTGCGGTACGTGGACCGCCAGCCGCGCGGCGACATGCTCAGCCGGGTCACCAACGACATCGACAACCTGGCCCAGAGCCTCCAGCAGACCATGAGCCAACTGCTCACGTCGACGCTCTCGATCGCCGGTGTGCTCATCATGATGTTCACGATCTCGCCGCTCCTCGCGCTGGTCGCGGCGATCACGATCCCGACCTCGATCTTCACCATGCGGATGATCACCAAGCGGTCCAAGCAGCGGTTCGTCGACCAGTGGCGCCACACCGGAACCCTCAACGCGCAGGTGGAGGAGGCGTTCACCGGACATTCCTTGGTGAAGGTGTTCGGCCGCCAGCGCGACATCGAGGCCCGGTTCAACGACAAGAACGAGGAACTGTTCAAGTCGAGCTACGCCGCGCAGTTCATCTCCGGGACGATCCAGCCCGCGATGATGTTCTTCGGCAACCTGAACTACGTGGCCATCGCACTCATCGGCGGCCTGCGGGTCTCGTCCGGTCAGATGACGATCGGTGACATCCAGGCGTTCATCCAGTACTCACGCCAGTTCACCCAGCCGATGACCCAGCTCGCGTCGATGATCAACGTGATGCAGTCCGGCATCGCCTCGGCCGAGCGGGTCTTCGAGTTGCTCGATGCGCCGGAGGACACCGAGGAGGAAGCGATCCCGCTCGAGGACCTCGATCCCCGGGGCCGGGTCGCGTTCGAGCACGTGTCGTTCTCGTACAACCCCGACCGGCCCCTGATCGAGGACCTGTCCCTCGTCGCCGAGCCGGGCCAGACCATCGCGATCGTGGGCCCGACCGGTGCGGGCAAGACCACGCTGGTCAACCTGCTGATGCGCTTCTACGAACTCGACGGTGGGGCCATCACCCTCGACGGTATCGACATCTCGAAGATGCGGCGCCGCGACCTCCGGTCGAACATGGGCATGGTGCTCCAGGACACCTGGCTCTTCGGCGGGTCGATCCGCGACAACATCGCGTACGGCAACCTCGACGCGACCGAAGAGCAGATCATGGCCGCGGCCCGGGCCACCTATGTCGACCGCTTCGTCCATTCGCTCCCGAACGGCTACGACACGATCGTGGACGACGAAGGCGGCAGCGTGAGCGCGGGCGAGAAGCAGCTGCTCACCATCGCGCGCGCCTTCCTCGCCAACCCGACCATCCTGATCCTCGACGAGGCGACCAGTTCCGTCGACACCCGGACCGAGGTACTGATCCAACGGGCGATGGCCGCGCTGCGGTCGAACCGCACCAGCTTCGTGATCGCGCACCGGCTCTCGACCATCCGCGATGCCGACACCATCCTCGTCATGGAGAACGGCCAGATCATGGAGCAGGGCAACCACGAGGAGTTGTTGGCCGCCGACGGCGCCTACGCACGGCTGTACAACGCGCAGTTCGCCGCCCCCGCGGTCGAGGTGGCCTGAGCCACCCGCGAACACTGAGGGCCGGCGGTCAGAGGATGCGCACGGGGATCGACCGGGGACCGCGCACCTGACCGGCGGACCACGTGACCGCATCCGGGTCGGTGAGCTCGAAGTCGGGGTAGCGCTTGAGCCACTCGTCGATCGCCACGGTGAGCTCCATCCGGGCCAGGTTCGAGCCGAGGCAACGGTGGATCCCGAGCCCGAACGCGGCGTGGCGGTTCTCCTCGCGGTCGATGATCACCTCGTCGGCGTGGGCGAAGACCTCGGGGTCGCGGTTCGCCGCCGGGAACGGGAGGAGCAACCAGTCGCCCTCGCGCATGGGGCAGCCTTCGAACTCGAAGTCCTTCGCCACCATCCGCGCCATGGTCACGGGCGCGTACGCGCGCAACATCTCTTCCACCGCGAGTGGCAGCAGCTCCGGTTGCTCCACCAACCGGCGACGATCCTCGGGATGGGACGCGAGGTGCCACAGTGACGCACCGATCGCCGACCACGTGGTGTCGATCCCTGCGACCATCAGCAGCACCATCGTGCCGAACACGTGGCTGGGGTCGAGCTTCTGACCGTCGAGTTCGGCTTCGAGGAGGAACGTCGTGAGGTCGTCACGCGGGTTCGCGAGATGGTCCTCGATCCGCGCGGTGATGTACGCGTCGAGTTCACCCGCCTGCTGAAGCTGCTCGCGCTCTTCCGCCGGCATGTCGACGTCTTCGATGATCACCCGGATGAACTGCCGAAATATTTCGGCGTCCTCCTGCGGGAACCCGAGCATCCCGACGATCACGCGCAGCGGGATGTCCTGGGCGTAGTCGACGGCGGCGTCGAGCGTCTCACGGCCGGCGGTGGCGTCGAGCAGTTCCTGGCAGAGCTTGCGGGTGAACGGCTCGAGCGCCGCGATCGGCTTGGGTCCGAACGCCGGGAGCAGCAGGCGGCGTGCGAGCGCGTGGAACGGCGGGTCCGACGTGATCGGGGGCGCGATGCCGATCGGCGCCGGGAGGTCGTTCTCGCCGGGCCGGACCTCGCTCACCACCACCGACCGCGAGGTGAAGTGCTCGGTGTCGTAGGCCACCGCGGCAACGTCGGCGTGCCGCACCGGGAGCCACGCACCGCCGTACCGGTCCGTGTGCGCGACCGGGCACGTCTTGCGCAGCTCGTCCCAGATCGGGAACGGGTTCTTGACCCAGGCGGGGTCGGTGTGGTCGAAGTCGGTCGCGAAATCCTGCACCGGGGGGTGGTTCGAGGCCATCAGTTACTCCGTGATCGTGATTGCGTATTCCGGACAGTTCGCGGCGCCGGCCCGTGCGCCGGCTTCCAACTCGGGCGGGAGGTCACCCTCGACGAGGACGAACGCGTAGCCCATGTCGTCGACATCGAAGACCTCCGGTGCGAGTGCGTAGCAGCGGTTGTGGCCCTGGCACTTCTCACGATCGACGGTGACGCGCATGACGAACTCCCCAAGAAGCGAATGCGTTCGAATGGTGTCTACACCCGGCTCGGCAGGCGTTGCGCGTGAACCGCGTCACGTCCTGTACCCCTCCGGTTCCCTGCATGGTCCGCTCCTAGCTCCCGATGTCACGACGTTCGAAGACGGGGATCGAGATGGCGAGGGCGACCACACCACACAGGATCATGACCGCCGGGCCGGCCGACCACGACGGCCTGATCGGTCCCCGATCGAGGGCCTGCACGAACGGTGAGATCCCCCGCCAGGGTTCCACGGCATGGATGAGTTGGCCCAGGACGTAGAGGACGTACCCCGCGATCGCGAGGGCCGTCGCGACGGCGATCGCTACGGCCCGACGGCCGCGGGCGGCGCCCACCGCCAGTGCCACCAGCCCGAACTCGATCCCGAGCGCGGCCATCGCCAGACCGCCGCGCACGACCTCACCGACGGTCATTCCCATCCCGAGCACCAACCCCATGATGAGCGTGACGACGGTCAGCACCAGGCCCAGGCCGATCACGACGACCACCAGCCCGGCCGCCTTTTCGAGCAGGACACGGCGGCGCGAGCAGCGGGTGGAGAGGAGCACGTCGAGCGTGCGGTCCTCCTCCTCACCCGCGAGCAACCGGGCCCCGTGGCCGATGCCGAACACGAGGAACAGCGCTGGGACCATCAGGCTGAACAGTTCGGTGTTGAGGTATCCGGAACCCGTCCTGAAGGTCTCGAGATTGAACAGCTTGCGCAGCGCGGCCGGGTAGTTCTGCACGAAGGTGTCGAGCCCCGGCATGTCCCGGACCGAAGGCCACATCGCGGCCATGACGATCACGAGCAGGCCCACGCCGAGACTCCACCCGGCGAACGAGCGTCGCTGGTCGAACAGGCTCTTCGCGAAGATGCTCGACAGCTTCATCGGTTCGGCTCCGAGTAGTACCCGAGCAGGATCTCCTCGAGCGAGGCCTCGGACGCCACCACGTTCTCCACCCCGGCCGGCGCCGCGACTCGGAACAACTCGTCCATCGAACCTGCCACCACGAGCCGTGCAGTCCGGCCGGTCACCACCAGTTCGTGGACGCCGACCACGCGCCGGAGGTTCTCGGTCGGCACCTCCCGGGCGAAGGTGATCTCGACGTGGCGGCGGGCGTGTTCCTTCAGCTGTTCGAGGTTCTCCACGATGACCAGGCGACCGGCCCGCAGGATCCCGACGGTGTCGGCGATCTCCTCCACCTCACCCAGCACATGGCTGGACAGGAGCACCGTGGCACCGCGATCGCGTGCTGCCGCCACCAGTTCCCGAAACCGCTGTTGCATGAGTGGGTCGAGCCCGCTCGTCGGTTCGTCCAAGACCAGGAGTTCGGGCTCGTGCATGAACGCCTGCACCAGTCCCACCTTCTGCCGGTTGCCGCGTGAGAGCGTGCCGAGATGACGGGTCACGTCGAGTTCGAACCGGTCGACGAGTCCCTCGACCGCGCCCGGCGCGACCCCGCCACGCAGGGCCGTCAGGAACGCCAGGTACTGCGCACCGGTGAGGTGTGGGTACACGGCGAAGTCGCCGGGGAGGTAGCCGACGTGACGATGGATCTGTTCACGCGCGCGGGTGCAGTCGAGCCCGAAGATCTCGGCGGTGCCCTCGCTGGGTCGCTGCAGGCCGAGGAGCAATCGGATCGTCGTCGTCTTGCCCGCACCGTTGGGACCGAGGAAGCCGAAGACCGAGCCCGGCGCGACGTCGAGATCGAGACGGTCGACCGCGAGCGTCGCGCCGAAACGCTTCGTGAGCCCGCGCGTGCGGACCACGGTTGCAGCCGTTGGCGGTGAACTCACGGGCGCAATATCGAGACGGTGATCAGGGGTTGGGTCCGGCGCTCACCCGGTCCTCGACGAGTTGTACGGCGGCTTCGAGTTCGTCGCGGGCGCTCTGGAGCCCCTCGACCAACGCGATCCCGACATCTTCGGACTCGTCGGTGAGCGCCGCGAACCGGTCGTGCGCACGTTGCAGGATCTCGGCGGCCTCTTCGAAGCGGACGTCGGCCTCGTCCCGCGCGTCCATGCGCCCGAGGTTGGCCCGGACCCGCAGCGTGTCGATACGAGCTCGCGCCGCGTCGAGGGTCGCGTCGACCACCTGATGACCCAGGCGGGCGAGCAGCTCCTCGAGTTCGCCGACCTTGACCCGCAGGGCTTCGACAGTTTCGGCTTGGGTGGTGAGGGTTTCGGCCATGGTGGTCCTTTCGTCAATCCCAGCGTCGTCGGGTGCCGACGCGGCCGCCAGAGCCCAAGGTCCCGACGTCGGCACCGCCGTTCGGCCGTCGACTTCACCCGCGTGCACGTCACCCTGCCCACCGTGAACGGACTGCACCGCGTCTGAGGCGCGGCGGCGTTCCGTCAGTCCGCCACCGCCGGCGGCACGTCCCGGAGTCCACGACTCGGGTCGGGGTGGACGGCGAGCATGGCCAAGAACGGGTGATGGTCACTGCCGGCGGTTTCCAGGTTCTGTACGTCGAGCGCGTGGAGACCGGGACTCACGAGTGCATGGTCCACCCGGGTGAAGGCCGGGACCGAGGCCAGGAACCCGCGTGCGGAGAGCTTGAGCGACCGGCTCAGCCCCTTGCCGACCCCACCGTGCACGTCGGTGAGTCCGGCGCGGCGCACCAACCGGGCGAACTCCGGGCGGAAGCGGCTGGAGTTGAAGTCGCCGATCACCACGAACGGAGGTGTCAGGGTGGCGAGGAGTTCACCGAGTTCGCGGATCTCCGTCCGCCACGAGCGGAATCCACCGGGGGCCAGCAGCGCCGAGAGGTGCACTCCGAGCACCGTCACCGGTCGGGACCCGCCGTCGACGACGGCGTGGATCGCGGTGAGCGCGCCGCCGCGAACCACCTCCGATCCGGGAAGCAACGCGACGCGCGTCGCGATCGTCATCGCGTAGTCCGGGCGATCCGCGGGCCCGTCGAGCCGGGAGGGGTAGGCGTTCTCACCTCCGGCGGCGCGGAACCCGGTCATGAACTCGTCGGTGCGCTCCGCCACCACGAGCACGTCGGCGCCGGTTCGCACGAGTGCGGTCGCCGCCCGGTCGGGGGTGCGGTTGTCGACGAACACGTTGGCGAGCACGACCGACAGCCGCGGGGCGCTTTCGGCCCAGGCCGGCACGGGACCACGGGCGAGCGGCGGGAGCACGACGGCCAGGTGGAGCCCGACGAAGACGGCGGCCGCGGCGGCGAGCGGCCACCGGTTGGTGAACAGGGCGTACCCACCCACCAGCCAGGCGAGGCTCAACACGACCGGCAGGCTGTCGTGCACCATTGCGAGGAAAGCGAAGCGATCCACCCCGGACCACCAGGTCACGACGACGACAGCCAGCAGCGTCACGACTCCCCACATGATCACTGCCACACGCGCACCGTACCGACTTCCTCACCACTCGCCCACCGAAATTGTCCACCCGTGCCGGACGGCACGCCGCCATCCCCGAGCCGTGCGCTCAGGCAGGCCCCGCGGATTTCGCGAGGGCGACGGCCGCATGCAGCGCGATGCCGGCCGTCATGGCACCTTCGTCGAGCACCATGCGGTTGGAATGCAGCGGCGGTGCGGTACTCGGACGCTGGTCAACCGGGCAGGTCCCGAGGAACACCATCGCGCCGGGTACCCGCTCCAGGACGTAGCTGAAGTCCTCCGCACCCATCATCGGGCTCGGCATGTCGATCACGGTCTCGGGCCCGCGTAGGTCGCGCGCCACCTCCTGCGCCCAGGCCGAGATCGTCCCATCGTTGATCGTCACCGGAAACCCATCGTCGATCCGCAATATTGCGGTCGCGCCGTGCGCGGCGGCGATGCCGTCGGCCAACCGTCGGAGTTCCGCGTGGACGATCCGGCGGCTGGCGGCCGAGACCGCGCGGATCGTGCCGTGGATACGAGCCCGCTCGGGGATGACGTTGTTCGTCGTCCCCGCCGTGATCTGCGCGACCGTCACCACCGCCGGTTCGAACACGTTGATCTTGCGCGTCACCATCGTCTGGATCGCGAGCACGATCTCACACGCCACCGGGATGGGATCGAGCGCCTGGTACGGCGAGGAGGCGTGACCACCCCGACCGACGACCGTGATGGTCAGGACGTCGGCCGACGCCAGCAGCGGTCCGGCCTTGGTGGCGACGACACCGTTCGGCAGGTTCGGCGTCTGATGCATCGCGAACGCCAGGTCGACCGGCGCACCGGCTGCGTCGAGCACCCCCTCCTCGATCATCACGCGGGCTCCGTGGTGACCCTCCTCTCCCGGTTGGAACATGAAGACGACGCGTCCCGACAGGTCGGTCTCGTGGGCGCGGAGCAGGCGGGCCGCGCCCACGAGCATCGCCACGTGGGCATCGTGGCCACACGCGTGCATCGCGCCGTCGACCGTGCTCTCGAACTCGAGGCCGGTGGCTTCGGGGAGCGGAAGGGCGTCCATGTCGCCGCGGAGGAGGACCGTGGGACCCGGGCGGCCGGAGTCGAGCACCGCGGTCACGCTCGAGAGCCCCGTCCCCGTCGAGACCTCGAGCCCGAGACCGTCGATCGCCGCGAGGACCGCGTCCTGGGTACGGGGAAGGTCGAGACCCAACTCGGGGTGCCGGTGGAGTTCACGCCGCAACTGCACTGCATCAGCCAGGAGCGCTTCGGCCTCGGCCAGCAGCGTCGCGTTGTCGTCCATGCGGCGAGGGTAGTGACCGGCGACGGCGCCCGCCGCGGCCGACGCGCCTACGACCCGAGGCCTAAGTGGGGGCGGGCGGCTCGGGCCCGGATCCCGTCACGCTCGCCTGCATCGCCAGCACATGACGGTGCAGATCCTCGAGCAGGTCGGTGTTCCGCTTGATCGCTTCGGTGAGCGCGGTGTTCTCCTCGACGAGCCGCTTGAGGTCGTCGGTGTTGCGCTCGGTGTGGAGCGCGATCTCCGACGAGATCCCGTCGGCCCGTTTCGCGGCGATCAACAAGGCGGCCGCCTGCACTCCCGCGAGCATCGAGAGGAACAGGTTCAACAGGATGTAGGGGTAGGGGTCGAAGCCGTGCTTGCCGTTGCTCCCACCCAGGTAGAACACGGAGTTGACGATCGCCCAGACGATCATCACCGCGAAGAACCCGAAGACGAACGGCCACGAACCCATCGTGTTGCGCATCCGGTCGGCGGCGCGTTCGCCGAGCGTCAGCTGATCACCCGACCGCACCCCGGGGTGTCGGTGCCAGTTGGATCGCGATGGCCATGCTCCCATCGCGAAATGGTCGCACGTGGTCGGGCCGGGTGCGCGCTCATCGGCGCGCCCCCGGCGGGCGACCGGTCAGCCGTTCCCGCGGCCGTGGCCATCCCCGTGCCCATGCCCGTGATCCGGATTGAGGAACTCGAGCACCTGCTGGAACGTCGGCCGGTTGGTGATCCGGAACGTGTCGGGGATCAACCCCGGCGTGAAGTTGGTCCGCCGGGCATTGCTCCGCCAGGCGGTGGGATCAGTCGTTCCCTGTGCCGTCGCCAGCCCGGAGGCCACCTGGGCCACCACCGACCACAACGACGCCCGGCAGTCCGCCAGCGAACCGTTCCCGCAGTACCGCAGGTTGAACGGTCCCTGGACCGGTTGGCCGAGCAGCGTCCGCAGGTCCTTGTCCACGTAGGACTCGCCCGACAGGCTCCCGAGACCACGGATGGAGTCGAGCGCCGAGGTCGAGGCACCGAAGACCGGTCGCATCACCGCGTCGGCGATCGGGTTCCACAGCGCGTTCATCGCAGTGGGTCCGGCGTCGTCGTACTGGCCGCTGTTGTCGGCGTCCAGGACGGGTGCGTCACGCGCCACCCAGTCGTCGAGCATCTGCACGGTCTGGGCGGCAAGCGGGCTGGGCGCCGGACCGCCGTGGAGCACCTGACTGATGACCGGCCAGACCGGGGCCCGCAGGTCCTCGGTGGCCGCGCGGTTCATCACGCCGACGTCCTGCGCGAGCGTGACGCGGTTCGGGTACTGGTTGAAGAGTTCGACGCGATGCACCGAACCGTACGGGTCGTCGTCGCCATGCATGAACCCGGGTGCCGACTGGTTGTTCCAGTTGAGCAGGAGCCCGTCGGGTCCGGCCGCCGAATGCGGGTGCTGCGACTCGCTGAGGAACCCTCGCCATTCGTAGTTGCCGGTCCCGTCGGTCGGGAGCCGTCGGTCGAGGCCCGGCGCGCGCACCGGCAGCAGCCCCGACGTGAAGAAGGCGGTCGCACTGTGTGACGCGTACGCCCAGTTGAACGTGAACCCGAACTGGTTGGCGATGCTCCAGAACTTGCTCGGGGTCGTGGCCTTGCCCTCGGTCATGTCCTTCAACGCACCGAGGTTGAGGCCGTCACGACCGAACGTGGAGCGCTTGCGCGTCAACGCGATGGGCTTGCCGTCGGAGGTCGCGGTCCCGATCATCGGGCCGTGCACCGACACCGGGTACCGCAACTCCACCCCGTTGAGCGTGCCGGCGTCGAACGTGTCGAACGGTCGGCACACACCCTTGAACAGGTAGCTGGTCGACGCGCGCGTCGGGGCGGAACCGTCGGGGTTGCACAACTGCTCGGCGAAGACGTCACGGACGTCGTGGTTCGCCGAGGTGAGACTCCACGCATAGTCACGGGTGCGCCCGATCAGCAGGTACATCGCCATGCCCGGCACCGCGACGCCCTGGGCCTCGATGCCAGGACCGGTGAGGTGGATCTGCTGCACGATCTCCGGGTAGTAGTACCCGAGCTGCGGGCCCATCACCGCGAGCGTGTTCCCGCTCCGGGCACGGCTCGGGTCGACGACGAGGAAGTTCGACGCCTGCTTGGCGGGAACCGGCCCGGCCGCCGGATAGGTCGGGACCTCGGCGGCCGCCTGCGAGTCCGGCGGACCGACCAGCGGCGAGGACGATGACGCCGCCCGGGTCGCGGTCACGAGTGAGGCGGCCGTCGACGGCCCGGCGGTGCTCGCCGCCACCGGCGCCGCGGGCGCGTGGGGATCCAGGGAGACGATCGATCCCTCGTCGATCTTCACCGCGCCGGTCACCGGCCCGCCGGTGAGGACCGGGTAGTCGAATCGTTGCTTGATCGTGGTCGGTGCTTCGGGGTCGCCGAACAACATCGCGTCGTTCCAGGCCTGGGTGCCCCGCACCGTGCCCAGGTGGTTCTGCAGGTTGCTCAGGAACTCGGCGTTCGATGCTTCCGCGCCACCACCGGCTCCGAAGATCGAACCGATGAACGCGGTGGTCGCGACGACGTCGTTCACCGTGGCCGGCGCCTGGTCGGATCCGCTCGCCCTGAAGTACGCGGTCATGCCGTCGGCCTCGGCCTGGAGGTCGGCGACCAACTCACGGCCCTTGTCGCCGTAGGTGTCCACGATCAGCTTCACCTGGTCGGTGACCAGTTGCTCGGTCGCCGCGCTCGGCACGAACGTCTGGCCACTCGTCACGAGACCGAACGCGTTGATGCCGGGAACGTCGGCCACCGCGACCCGGGCCGGGCCGCGTCCGAGTTGGAGGAGCAGCCCGCGGTCACGCGCCGTCACCCAGCCCGCCCCGAACGCGAGGTCGGCGCGGGTCTGACCGGTGACGTGCGGCACCCCGTAGGCGTCGTATTCGATGGTCGTGCCCGGATGACCGGTCGGTTCGAGGCGCGTCGCGCCCACCGGCTTGAAGTCTTCGGGCAGGAAGAACTTGTTGATGTCGGTGTCGGTGACGTGGTCACGCAGCGGCGTGAGGCCGTCGTAGAGCGGCAACTGGTTACGCGATTCGTCGGTGGTCGGGAATCCGCCGTAGTTGCCCGGAGGCAGGATGTAACGAGCGCGGTCGGCGGCACCCTTGGTGGGCGGCCGGAACGGGTCGAACGGCTTGCAGGAGACGAGGGCGAGCACGCCCACGATGGCGACGACCGTCGCCCGGCGACGATTGCGGACGTTCATGTTGGCCCCCCGTGAACCCGCTCGGTCAATAAGTGCGGAGCCGGGACCGTACCCGTTGCGGACGAATTGTCACAATCCCGAAATCACGCGTCGCGGTCGGGACCGGGGTCAGTTGACCGGCACCCCGTGGCGCGATCCGGTCCGGTCCGTGGTCGGGACCGAGGGCGCCACGAGCGGCCACGGGTGCTCGCGCTCGTACGTGAGGGCCACGTCGAGCAGCACGGCGTCGGTGTGGTGGGGAGCCAGCACCTGCATCCCGACGGGCAGCCCGTCGATCGTCCCCGCGGGGATCGAGACCGCGGGGTTGCCGTAGATGTTCGAGATGATCGTGAGCCCGCCCATGTTCACCAGGTCGGGGAACCGGGCGCCACCGGCCGCGAGCAGCGCCGGCGGCAGCTTCGGGAACACCCCGGCCGCCACCCGCAACCCGGCGAGCAGCCCCCGAACCGCGACCGCGACCGACGGGCTGTTCATCGCCCAGTGGGCGATGCCCGACTGGCTCTGGCTCACGACCGCTTCCGCCGCGAACGCCGGACCGGGGTTGGTGGCCGAGATGATGAAGTCGACCTCGTCGAACGCCTGCGCCATGACCTCGTTGGCCTCGATCCGCAGCAACTCGGCCGCCGCGGCGGTGTTGAGGTTGTACATCGACTGCGCGAGCCGGAGTCCGAAGACCACCTCGTCGGTGAGTTCGGACGCGCAGCGCGGCCAGCGGTCACCCAGTTCACCGAGGAGGGTCGCGAGGTTGCCCATCATCCACTGCAGCGAGAGGTTGGGTGGCTCGACGCGCACGTCGGCCTGCACCATGCCGGTGGCGGCGACGAGTTCGGCCGCCGTTGCCCGGAGCCGATCCTCGACCCCGGCATCCAGTGGGATCCCGCCGAGGTTGGGCACGACCGCGACGCGCCGGCCACGGAGATCGTGCGTGCCGAGCCCCGCCTCCCATCCCCCGACCTCGGGCAACGATGTGGGGTCGGCGCGGTGTGGTCCCGCACACACGTCGAGGTAGCGCGCCGCATCGCGCACGGACCGCGCCACGTTGCCGACCACGACGGTGTTCGGCCGCATATACGCGTGCGGGCTGCGGGGGATCCGGCCGAACGTGGATTTGAACCCGAGCAGCCCGGTGTAGCCGGCGGGGATCCGGATCGATCCGCCGCCGTCGCCCCCGGTGGCCAGACTGACGATGCCGCCGGCCACCGCCGCGGCCGATCCACTCGACGATCCCCCGACGGTGCGGCCGTGCTGCCACGGGTTGTGGGTCACGCCGTGAATCCTGGTGACCGAGACGTTCAGTCCGCCGAACTCACTCGCGGTCGTGGCCCCCACGGGTACGACACCGCCGCGGCCGATCAGCCGTTCGACGTGGTGCGACGTGCGATCGGCGATGCGGTCCCGAAAGACCAGTGACGCCTCACTGAAGGGCCACCCTTCGACCGGTTCGAGTTCCTTGATTCCGGTGGGGACGCCGCCGAACGGCTTGCTGAGGTCGGCCTGCGCGGCGGCCCGGTGGGCGCCCTCGCGGTCCAGGTGGGCGAAGCAGTTGAGGTCCGACGCGTCGATGGCGACGAACGTCGCGTCGAGTTCCTCCACCGGCGACCGCTCCCCCGCGCGGAATGCGTCCACGAGCGAGCAGGCGTCTCCGGTCCACGGCGTGTCGGTCATGCCGGCATCCTCCCACTCGGGCCGGTCCGATCCCAACAGGACCAGTGGAACCGAGCCACGCCGCAGGAACTAGGCGCCGTCGAGGTCCGCTTCCGGCGGTCCAACTCGCGTTGGCGCAGCTCCAGTTCCCGCCTTCGGAGATCGGCTTCCCGCGCCGCCAACTCGACCGCCTTGGCGTCGAGGTCCGGCGTCGGCGATCCGAGTCCCGCGCGCGCACCGGCCTGCTCCGCCTCCCACGACGCGAGTTGCCGGTCGAGTTCCTCGGACCGCCGATCGGTGATCGAACGCTCGAACCGCCGCGAGTCCTCCGGCCCGATCGCGCGACGCGGCGGGCCGGCGCGCTCGACGCCGGTGGCGGGTCGCCAGTGCTTGTTCATGGGCCGACCGAGCAGCACCCACAGGACGGCTCCGAGATCGAAGAGCAGGATCACGATCACCAACCACAGGCCCTTGGGCAGGTTGCGGCTCAGGTCGGAACCGGTGGTGATGCAGTCCACGATCGCCCAGATCCAGAACGCGAACACGATGAAGGCGATCACGCCTTCGGCTTCGAACAGCATCGGCCCTCCCCTCGAACCCGGTGAGGTTACGACTTCGTGACGAACTGACGGAAGAGCTCCTCGCGGTACACGGCGGTCACCCGACTCGGGAGTTTCGGCTCGAAGGCGTGGAGGTCGCGTTCGAGTTCACGCGTCGGGGCACCCTTCCGCGCGAAGAACGCGACCGTGTTGTCGGGCATCGTGATCTCCGGTTCGTCGAGTCTCCATTGGGCGACGACCTGCCACTGTTTCGGGACCGTGAACCCGGGCGCGGCGGCGTAGACCGCCATGACCTGCACGTGATGCTGCGCGACGAGTCGTTCGACGAAGCCCGCGCCGAGGTTCGTGGTGCCGTCGTGGATGGCCTGGGCGATCGGATAGGTCCCGAGCCCGAGCACGTCGACGACCGACCCGTTATGGATGAGCGTGGTGTATCCGAGTTCACCGGTGAGGAAGGCACGGCCGTCGTAGTACCGGTGCAGGAACTGCGCGACCTGGTACCGCTGCCGGTACGTGTTGCTCTCGCCGAGCGGCGTCTCGACGAGCAGGACCGCCTTACCGATCGCCAGGACGGAGATCAGGACGAGGGTCGCCGCGAGCACGCGCCGGCGATTACCGACGGCGACGACCTCGGCTGCGATGCGGAAGGCGACCAATGAACCCCCGATGACCAGGTAGGCCTGGTAGCGCTCGAACCAACCGACGTCGGCGAAGCAGCCGTGCAGGATCGCGGTCACGAGGAAGACGATCGCCATGGCTGCGTTGCGCTGAGGTCCGTCGCCCGCGGCCCACACGAGATACCCGAACGCGATCAGGATCAGGGCGAGGAGGGCCGGATCCGATGCGAGCAGACTCAGGGTGGCCTGCGGAGAGCGGACGACGCCGAGGACCCGGCCGCTGCCGGTCTTGGCGAGGATCGAGTTCGGGAGGTACCCCTCACCGAAGGCCCGGTTGACGAGGGCGTAGACGCCTACGGGCACCACGCAGGCCGCGACCGCACCGGCGCCGAGCAGACCGGCCCGCCGGGTACCGAGGTGACAACGCGTCTCACGACCGAAGGTCGGGCGTGCCGACGCGACGAGCGCGGTCGCGACGCCCGCCGCGACGAACGCCGTCTCGAACCGGAACGCCGTGGCCACCGCGACCACAAGCAGGAGACGGCGGTCCGTCCGCGTCGACGCGTCGGCGTGGACGATCCGGTCCACCAGCACCAGGACGACGAGAAACAGCGCCGCGTGGAGGAGATGCTCCATGCCGACGAGGACGAGGCTCGGGAGGAACCACAGGACCGCCACACACGCAACCGTCACGGTGACCGGCAACCACGAGCGCTTCGAGAAGCGCAGCAACGACTGGTGACAGTGGAAGAGCACGATGATCCACGTGGCGGCGGCGAGGTTGAGCAGGAGCGGCAACACGTCTCGCGCGAACGGGAGCACGAAGGTGAACCCTGCGAGCAGCAACGTCCAACCGGGCGACGAGGACGCCGACGAGTAGTGATGTGCCGTCACGCCCCAGGTGCCGTGCTCGACGAGCTGGCGCGCCATGCTCATGTGGATCGCCGGGTCGTCGAAGACATAGACGAAGTGCCCGTCGTCGATCCACAGTCCGATGGCGACGAGCACGAACGTGACCGCGCCGAGTGTTACCAATGCGGTCGTCAGGAACCCGGTGGCCGACCGCTCGGTGACGGCCGGCGCGACGTCCTCCGGCGTGGTGGTGATCCCCGCCCGTACTGCCATGGCAGGAGCGTGCTGCAGGGTGGACACCCTGTCAACCGGGTGACAGCTCGGGCGCGCTTGCAAGCGGGGCGCGACGGCCCGGGTCAGGGAACGACGAGGATCTTGCAGTGGGCGTCGGGATTTGCCAACGCGGCGAAGGCCCCGGCCACTCCGTCGAGGCCCACTTCGCCCGTGATCATCGGCGTCACGTCGATCTCGCCCTCGGCGATGTGGTGCAACGTCGCGGTGAACTCCATCGGGTCGTATCCGAGGACGAACTGGATACTCAACTCCTTGCTGATCCCGAAGAACGGGTTGATCGTGTCGGGCTGCATGCAGACGCCGACCACCACGACCCGGGTCCGTCCCGGCGCAGACCGCAACACGTCGTCGATCATCCCGGGCACCCCGATCGCCTCGAACACCACGAGCCCACGCGCGCCCCCGGTGCGGTCCCACGCCCGGAACGCCGGCTCGTCACGCGGGTCGACGGTCTCGTGCGCGCCGAGCGCCGCGGCGACCGCGCGCCGAGCGCTCGAGTAGTCGGCGGCCACGATGTGGTCGATGCCCTTCAGGCGTAACGCGGCGATGACCGCCAACCCCACGGGTCCGCAACCCAGCACCAACGCACCCTCACCCGGCACGATCTGGGACCGGTTGACCGCGTGCAGGCCGACCGCCATCGGTTCGGTCAACGCGGCGCGGCCCGCGTCGAGCCCGTTCGGCACCTCCACGAGGAGCGGCACCGAGAGGAGCATCTGCTCGCCGTAACCACCAACGACGTCGTTGCTGTAGACGATCGGCCGCACTCCCGTCGCGGTGAGCAGGATCGGGATCGAGGTCACGAGGGTGCCGGCGGCCGGCCCGTCCGTCCCCGGCCCGAGGTCGAGGATCTCGGCCGAGAACTCGTGGCCCATGAAGACGTCGGCCCCGAGATCGAGCGGCGGCGCGCCGAGGTCGGGCACCCCTTCCATCTCGTCCGCGAGCGCCATCATCGTCGAACCGTGCGCGGCGAAGTGCAGATCCGATCCGCAGATCCCACACGCCTTCACCCACACGAGTGCCTGTCCGAATCCGGGTTCCGGTTCGGCCACGTCGTCACGCAGGACCATGGCTCCGTCGCGCAATACTGCCGCTCGCATCAGCGAGCCTCCTGTTCGTCGGCCGGTCGTTCGTCGCGGGGTCGCTCGTCGCGGGGCCGTTCGTCGAGTCCGGCCAGGAACGTCAGGAGCGCGGCGTTCACGGCATCGGGTTCCTCCTGATGGACCCAGTGACCGGCGCCGTCCACCACCACCAACCCGCGGTCGTCGTCGAGGAGCGGCCGTGCCAGGTCCGGCGGGCTCATCATGAGCACCGGGTCGCGCGAGCCCCCGATGAACAGCGCCGGGGCCTGGACGTGATGACCGTCCACGCGCTCGGTGAGCGACCAGTTGCGGTCGAGGTTGCGGTACCAGTTGATGGCGCCGCCGAACCCCGTACGGGTGAACTCGGCCACGAAGTGATCGAGTTCGGCCTGGCTCAGCCAGGCGGGCAACCCGTCCGGTTCCGGGATGCGATCGACGAACCCGCGCCCGTCGTTGGCCATGAACGACGGATCGATCACGTTGTCGTCGGGCATCCGGGCACCCGCGAGGAGACGGCGCATCGTTGTGGCGGGATCCCGGCCGAGGTCGCGCTCGGGAACATCGGGCTCCTGGAAATACACCATGTAGAAGAACGCGTCGCCCAGCACCGGGCGCAGCGGTTGGAGCGGCGGCACCGGGGGGCGGGCGATCATCGGCACGCTGAGGCCGACGACCCCCGCAACGCGCTCGGGCGCGAGCAACGCAAGATTCCACACCAGGATCGCGCCCCAGTCGTGCCCGACGAACACACCCCGTTCCTCGCCGATGTCGTCCAACAACGCGAGCAGATCGCCGGTGAGGCATTCGATGTCGAAGTCCTCGACGCGCGGCGGGCAGGTGCTGCGGCCGTAGCCCCGCTGATCGGGGACCAGGACGCGGTAGCCGTGCCGCGCCAACACCGGTAGCTGATGGCGCCACGAATACGAGAGTTCCGGGAACCCGTGCGCGAGGACCACCGGCGGTCCCGAGCCGGCGTCGAGGACCCGCAGTTCGACGCCACGGGTCGCGACGATCCGATCGGCGATCTCCACGGTCAGGCCTCCCCCAGGGTCGCGGGGGCCGTCGACGCGAGCGCTGCGACCAGCTCGTCACGCGTCGGTCCCTCGCGCGGCGGGATCGGATACGCGTCGGGGTCGGCCATCACTTCCATGACCCGACCCATGAACGCCGGATCGGCCATGAGTTCCTCGAACGTGGCGAGCAGGTTCCACAACTTGGCCAGGCCCCGCCCGATGACCGGATCGGTCGCGCCGGCAACGTAGACCGCCGTCATCGCCTTGCTCTGCGCATCCGCCCCGTTGCCGCCCCGTCCGCCGCCGACGGGGTCGGCACCCATCCGGTCCATCTGCACCGCGAACTCGTACGAGGGGAGGATCTCGCGTGCGGCCCGCGCTTCGTACTCCCGGCCGCGCGCGTTGGCGTCGGCGGGGAACGCGGCCACCGCAGCAGCCACCGCGAACGCCTGCACCACCGCGAGCGAACACCCGCGTCCGTAGAGCGGATTCGTGCACGTGTGCGCGTCTCCCACCACGTGGAAGCCCAGCACGGTGGGGTCGCCGTGCTCGTCCGTGAACCCGCGGCGGCGGTTGAGGAGACCGCCCATCGGCCGCACCGCGCCCATCGGCTCCAGCGGACCCGCGCGGAAGAACTGGTCGGGACCGGGCAGCAGGCGACACGCCGCCTCGAAACCGTCGGGGTCGGTCAACGCGGCGCGGAGTTCACGATCGTCGGGCCGGATCGCGAGGGTGATGGACAGCGTGTCCGCGTCGCCCGGCACGCCCAGATACTTCACGAAGCCGAGATCGCCGCCGAGCTTCGGATCGAGTGCAGCCTCGGCGCCGGGCGCGAGCCGGTACCACCGGGAGAGATACATGAGGCCGCTCGGGTGGACGGTCTCCTCCACCCCGACGCCGTGCTCGGCCAGCCAGTCGGGCACCGGGCTCCGCCGGCCCATCGCCGCGACCACGAGATCGGCGGCGATCACGTCACCCGCATCGGTCACGACGCCGGTGACCGTCGGCACCGCGCCGGTGCCCGTCGACGCGGTCACGCCCGTCACCGTCTCACCGGTGCGGAAGCTCACGCCGGGTTCGCCGAGCGCGGCGCGGCGCAGGACCCACTCGAACGTGGTGCGCCGGACCACCAGGACCGCGAGATCGTCGTCACCCGGTTGGGCTTCACCGAGGTTCGCCGTGGTCGACATCGTGTGACCGCCCGCGGCGATCAGCGCATCGAGCACGTCGGGGAGGTGCTCGCGCAACTCGACCACGATGCGAGCGAGGAAGCCATGGGTCTGGTGGACCTGCGGCGCCCCGCGCCGCTCGGAGGCGAAGGCCCGCTCCGGGTCGGCATCGGCCGGGAGCGGGTCCCGTTCGAGGACCGTCACGAGGTGGCCCGCCCGGGCGAGGGCCAAGGCGGTCGTGAGCCCGCCGACGCCGGCACCGATCACCACCACCCGGGATGGTTCCACGTTCGCTCCACTCGTTCGTGGCCGTCGGCACACCCGGTCGGGATGCCGTCCGGCCGCCGAACCTACGAGATGCACTCCGGTCGACGAAAACCGTGTTCGGCGCCGCCGGCACCGCGGTGATAGGACAACCGCCCGTGACTGAGATTCCGCGCACCGCCAAGGTCGTCGTCATCGGAGCCGGCATCGTCGGCAACTGCCTGGTGGGCCACCTGTCCCGCCTCGGCTGGACCGACATGGTCCTCCTCGACAAGGGACCACTGCCCAACCCGGGCGGCTCCACCGGGCACGCGTCGAACTTCATCTTCCCGACGGACCACAACAAAGAGATGGCCATCCTCACGCTCGCGAGTCAGGCCCAGTACGAGGCGATGGGCGTGAACACGACGTGCGGCGGGATCGAGGTGGCGCGGAACCCCGAACGGCTCGAGGAGTTCAAGCGGCGGATGACCTCGGCCAAGGCGTGGGGTATCGAGGCCGAGTTGCTCACTCCCGACCAGATCAAGGAACTCGTCCCCTTCATCAACGACGACGTGATCCTCGGCGGGTTCTACAGCCCGACCGTGTCGGTGGTCGACTCGCTCCGCGCGGGCACGCTCATGCGCGAGGAGGCGGTCGCGGCCGGCCACCTCCAGGTCTTCGCCAACGTCGAGGTGCTCGACGTCGAGGTGGAGGACGGCGCGGTGCGCGCCGTCGTCACCGACAGTGGCCGCATCGAGGCCGAACACGTGGTCATCGCGTGCGGAGTGTGGAGCCCCCGGATCGCGGCCATGGCCGGTGCGTCGATCCCACTCACCCCGGCGGTCCACCAGATGGCCGACGTCGGTCCGATCGACGTGCTCGTCGAGTCGGGAGTCGAACTCGCGTATCCGATCGTCCGCGACATGGACACCTTCATGTACGAGCGCCAGTCGGCTGGCTCCATGGAAGTGGGCTCGTACGCCCACCGGCCGATCTTCCACCGGCCCGACGACATCCCCTCGAACGACGAGGCCGCGTTGTCCCCCACCGAGTTGCCCTTCACGGACGAGGACTTCGACGACCAGCTCGAGGACGCGCTCGAGCTGATGGGCGACATCCTCGAGACCGCCGAGATCCGGTACGCCATCAACGGACTCCTGTCACTCACGCCCGACGCGATGCCGGTGCTCGGCGAGACGATCGAGGTGCGCAACCTGTGGTCGGCCGCCGCCGTGTGGATCAAGGAAGGGCCGGGGATTGCGCAGCTCGTGGCCGAATGGATGACCTACGGCTACCCGCACGTGTGCGACGGCCACTCCTCCGACATCACGCGCTTCTACCCCCACGAGCGCACCGTGCATCACATCGAGGCACGCTGCTCCGAGCACTTCAACAAGACGTACGGGATCGTGCACCCGCGTGAGCAGTGGGCCTCCGAACGCGGGATGCGCCGGTCGCCGTTCTACCCCCGCGAGGAAGCACTCGGCGCCGTGTTCTTCGATGCCCGCGGCTGGGAGCGGCCGCAGTGGTACGAGTCGAACGCCACCCTCTGCGACGAGTTCCCGGCGCAGTGCGAGCCGCGCGAGCACGAGTGGGACGCTCGCTGGTGGTCGCCGATCATCAACGCCGAGCACCTGGCCCTGCGGTCACGCGTCGGCATGGTGGACCTCACCGCGTTCTGCGAGTTCGACGTGACCGGTCCCGGAGCCCTCGACGCGTTGCAGTACCTCACGGTGAACAGCGTCAACGTGCCCGTCGGCCGCTCGGTGTACACGCCGTTGCTGACCCCCGGCGGCGGGTTCCGTGGTGACCTGACGATCCTCCGCCTCGGCGAGGAGCACTTCCGTATCGTCACCGGCGCGTTCGACGGCGGCCGCGACCAGTACTGGTTCCGCAAGTACCTGCCGACCGACGGCTCGGTCACCTTCACCTACATGTCGGGCGCGCTCTGCACCATCGGTGTGTGGGGTCCGTTGGCGCGCGACCTCGTCGCGTCGGTGTGCGAGGCCGACCTCTCGAACGAGGCCTTCCCGTACGGGTCGGTCCAGGAGACGCTCATCGACGGGATCCCGGTGACGATGTTCCGGATCTCCTACGTGGGCGACCTCGGCTGGGAGATCTACACGAAGATGGAACACGGGCTGCGGCTCTGGGACACGCTGTGGGCCGCGGGGCAGGAACACGGTGTGGTGCCCGTCGGCATCGGCGTGTACGCGGTGACGGGACGCATCGAGAAGGGCTACCGCCTCATGGGCGCCGAACTCGAGAGCGAGTACACCCCGGTCGAAGCCGGCCTCGCCCGTCCCAAGGTCAAGTCCGCCGACTTCATCGGCAAGGCCGCGTACCTCACGGCGCGCGAGTCCGAACCGGTGGCGCAGTTGTGCACCCTGTCGATGCGCTCGCACGCCTCCGAGTCGGGGGTCGACCGCTACCCCACCGGGGGGAACGAGCCGATCCTCACCCTCGACGGCAAACGCATCGTCGATGCCAAGGGTCGCGTCTCGCGCGTGACGACGGCCGGCGCCGCGCCCTCCCTCGGCCAGTACCTGCTCCTCGCCTACCTCCCGCCGGAACACGCGGTCGAGGGCACGGAACTCCGCGTGATGTACATGAACGAGTTGTTCCCCGTGCGCGTCGAACGGGTGGGGAGCCGGCCGCTCTTCGACCCCGACGACGAACGCATGAAGGCCTGATCCTCACCTGCCGCGCGCCGGCCGTACCGGTCCCGATCTCGTAGCCTGGTCGGGTCATGGCATCGACCGCCCGCACCCTGCTCACGAACCCCCGGCTCCGACGAGCCTTCGCGGGCTACCGCGGCCGCGCCCGCGAGATGTTGCGCGACCCGCAGGCGCTCGAAGCGCTCGCGACCGAGGCTCGCAAGCAGGCCACCAACTCCCCGAGCGCGCGCATTCGCGAACTCGGCGATCAGATCAAGCGCCTGGGTCGACTCGTCCGCGCGTACGCGAACGGCTCGTACCGCGAGATCAGCGTCGGTCACATCGCGCTGGTTGTCGCCGCCATCCTCTACTTCGTGACGCCGCTCGACCTCGTGCCCGACGCCATCCCCGGTGCCGGCCTGCTCGACGACGCCACGGTGTTCGCCTTCGTGCTCGCCCGCCTCGACGTCGAGCTCGAACGCTTCGCCGCATGGGAACGCCGCTCTGCAATAACACTGCCTCTACGCTCACGCTCCTGACGGGTGGTCGTTTCCGTGGCTTGACCCGTAGGAGTACGAGTGGACGAGCAAATCAAGGCGCGCTGAGTTTGGGAGAGTACTGGGCCTCCCGAAGCGGTCCGTGCGGCCGACATCTCGAACACAACCAATCCCGTGAGATTCCTGTTCTCACGACCCCGCCGAGCTCGGCGACGAAGGAATCTCCGGCTTCCACTGGCCGGAGATTCCTCGCGTCTGCCTAGCCTGCTCTCCTTGCGAGTTCTGGTCTGTATCAAACGTGTGCCCGCACCGGGTGCGCGCATCAACGTCACGGCTGACGGTCAGGCGGTCGACACAGCGAACCTCGGCTTCACCATGAGTCCGCACGAGGAGTGCGCGCTCGAGGCGGGGTTGGCGCTCGTCGAGGCACACGGCGGTTCGGTCACCGCGCTCACGCTCGGCCCGGTCGACGCGGAGGAGCAACTCCGCTACGCCGCGTCACTCGGCGTCGGTGCGGTCGTGCTCGTTCCGATCGACGATCTCGACTGGGACCCACAACGGACCGCGCGCGCGATCACCACGGCCATCACCGAACTCGAAGCCGCCGACGGCCCGTTCGATCTCGTCGTGTTCGGCAACGAGTCGGCCGATTCCGGAGGGTTCCAGGTGGGGATCCGCGTCGCCCGCGCACAGGCGCGACCGATGGTCACCGGGGCCAAGGGGATCCGCGTCGAGGGCGATGTCGTCCGGGTGCAACGGGAGATCGACGGGGTGCAGGAGGTCTACGAACTCCCCCTCCCGGCGATGGTGGGCGTCAAGGAGGGCGTCAACCTCCCGCGGTACCCGACGATGAAGGGTCGGCTCGCGTCGCGGAAGGCGGTCGTGAACAGCACGCCGGTCGCGGCTGCGGCGGGAGGTCAGACCATGGTGCACTTGATGCCGCCGCCGGAGCAGGCGTCGCACCTCGTCGTGCTCGGCGAGGGTCCGGCCGCCGCGCCGGCAGTGGTCGACGTCCTCGTCGAGCGGGGCGTCCTGTGAGCGCGGTGCTGGTGTTCGTCGAGCACGACCGCGGCGCGGTCGTCCCCGCGGCGTTCGAAGCACTGACCTTCGGGCGCGCGCTCGCGGTCGCACTCGGCGCTGAGCTCCACGCGGTCACGGTCGGCATGCCTGCGGACGCGGCCGCCACCGAGCTCGGCGACTTCGGCGCGGTCGTGGTGCACCAGGCGCACCACGACCTGCTCACGGACTACGGCGCGGACGCGTCCGCGGACGCGTTGGCCGACCTCGTCGGATCGCTCGGCCCGGCCGCGGTGGTCGCGTGCGGCACCGACCGCGGCAACGAAGTACTGGCGCAGCTTGCGGCCCGGCTCGACGCGCCGTTCGTGGCGAACGTGCTCCCCGATGATCTGGCGCCGCACGTGCCCGCGGACGCGTCCTGGGAGCTCACCCGGGTTCGATGGGGCGGATCCCTCCTCGAACGGACGACCGTCACCGCGCCAGTCAAGCTCCTGACCGTCGCACTCCACGCCGTCGAGGCGGCAGCGGACGCGTCACCGGCCGCGGGCGAGGCGCGTCCCTACACCCCCGCCATCGACCCGGCCGCCGCGGTGACGATCGTGCGGGAACGCGTCGAACGGCAGTCGGGCCAGACCCTGGCCACCGCCGCGGTCGTGGTCGGCGGTGGACGCGGCGTGGGGTCGGCCGAGGGCTTCGCCCCACTCGAGGACCTCGCAGCTGAGCTCGGCGGCGTGGTGGGGTGCTCGCGCGCCGTCACCAACAACGGTTGGCGCAACCACACCGACCAGGTCGGCCAGACCGGAACCCGCATCGGTGCCGACGTGTACTTCGCGTGCGGTATCAGCGGCGCGATCCAGCACTGGGTGGGTGCCTCCGGCGCGAAGTGCATCATCGCGATCAACACCGATCCCGCGGCCAACATGGTGATGAAGGCCGACTACGCGGTGATCGGCGACCTCCACGAGATCGTGCCCGCCATCACCGCCGCGATCCGCACGGGACGCGGCTGAGCACGCACGGTCCCGGAGCACTGAACAGCTCCACGGCGCCGCGTGATCACGGTCGAGGAGTCCGCCGCACCCCGACGGGCGCGTCGATCTCGTGCCGAGCGCGGAGGCTCCGAGGTCCTGATGACGGCCCGGAGCCCGGAGCCGCGTGGGCGGCTCCGGGCTCCGGACGTCACTGCGATGCCGGGCGGATCAGGTGTGATTGGCCTTGATGGTCGCCTTGGCGAGGACCGGGCTCGTCTTGATCGACCCGCTTGTGTACGTGACCTGGAAGGTCTCGGCGAGTTCGGTCAGGAAGTCGTAGTTGGTCGGTACGACGACCGTTTGAGTACCCGAGACGCCGGCCGGGAACACCAGCGACCCCGAGGTCGGCGTGTAGTCACCAGGGGCGATCGCCGTGAGGTCCGACGTCGCGTAGTTCACGGTGATCGGCAGGTAGTACCGCTGCTTCAGCGTCGCCTTGAGCACCCGGGTGCTGCCTTCGGCTCCCGAGGGCGACGTCGAGGCCAGCACCGGCTTCTCGTCGTTGAGGATCTGGACCATCTCCGACGCGTTGCCGAGGAACGTCGGCGCGGTGGCGGCGGAACTGGGACCGGAGATGCTCACGGTGAAGAACTGGTAGTCCTCCAACGCCGTGTCACCCTTGATGGTGACGTTGAACGATGTGCTCGTCTGGAACGGAGCGAACGTCACGGTCCCGGAGGTCGTGAGGTAATCGCTCGGCGCCACTGCAGTCCCCGGCGCCGTCGTGTAGTTGACGGAGATGGGCACAACGCTCGGGTTACTGAGGTGCACGGTCACCGGCACGGTGTGCGTCCCGCTGTTGCCCTCGACCGTGTTGATGATCGCAGTCGGCAGCGAGACCGTCGGCGTGTCGTCGTTCAGGATCGTCACCGTGCCGTCGGCGGTCCCGAGCGTGGCATTCGTCGGCAGCGACAGCGAGACCGTGAAGGTCTCGTCGTACTCGTCGAGTTGGGTCGCTGAGTAATTGCCTCGGATCGTGACCGGCACGTTCTTGGTGGTTTCGCCGGCCAGGAACGTGACCGTCCCGCTGGTAGGCGTGTAATCGTTCGGCGCGATGGCGGGATGGGCGCCGGTGCCGTCGGCCGTCGCGTACTGCACCGTGACGGTGCCGCCGTACGGCTGCGACAGCGTGACCGGCAGGTTGACCACCGGGTCGATGCCACTGCCCTCGAGTGAACTGGCCGAGCCGATGCTCACGGTCGGCGGACCTGCGCACGCGCCGTTGAGATTCGACGAGAGCAGCCACGGCGTCACCGCCGCACCGACCGAAACGCCGTCTCCCGACCCCGGGCCACCCGGTGCACCCGGGCCGCTCACGGCACCCCACCAGTTGCAGGTGGCATCCACAGTCACGGTTCCCGCGGTGCGGAAGCCGAGGCCGTTCCCGGTAATCGAGTTGCGGTTGACCAAGGCACTGCCGTTCGTGGCGTCGTCACGATCGAACCAATCGGTGCTCTGCTGGTTGAGGACGGGGTTCCCCGCCTGCACCTGCACACCGATGTCGTTGTTCGTCACCGTGTTCTGGGTGATCACGTGGCTGGCGCCGCCCACGACGATGCCGAAGCCGTCGCCGGTCGAGCCGACCGGCTTGCGGTGGAAGCCCGACACCGAGTTGTTCTCGATGACGATCCCCGCCGGCTGGTCGGGGTTGATGGGAAGCACCCGGTCACGACGGATCACCACGATGCCGCCGTAGTCGCGAGCGTCGGTGGCCGCAGCAGTCCGGGAGACCGTGTTGGCGCTGACGGTCACGCTGCCCGTGCCCGTGTCGGTGGAATCACCGGTAGAGTTCTTGATCTCGATGCCATAGCGCCCGTTGTTCGTCACGACGTTGTTCGCCACGAGGTTGGCTCCGCCGGCGATCGCGCCGAGGACGCCGATGCCGGAGTCTCCGTTGTTGGTCACCGTGTTCCCGGTGACCGTGGCTCCGGTGATGCTGCCGTCGCTCAGGTCGACGCCGACGAGACCGTTCTGGTCGAACGTGCTGTTCGTGACGCTCACATTGCTCTTGGGCCCGTTGATCACCCACAGCCCGCGACCGCCCCCGCCTCCGAGCTGGTTGTTGCGGGAGGCATCGACGTTGTCCACCGTCAAGCCGTTGATCCCGACGCCCACGTTGGCCTGGATCCAGATCCCGTGCAGGCGGTTGTCAGATGCGTTCAGGTTCTGGATCGTGATGTTCGACATCGTGTTGCCGTTGGTGAAGATGCCGTAGTCGTAGTGCTGGATCGTGAGCTGCTCGATCGTCACGTTCGACGTGGTGCCGGTGATCTGCAGCCCGGCGAGGGACCCGGCGGGGTCAACCTGGGCGCGTGGGCCATTCAGGATCGTGCCGGCGCGGCTCTGTCCCTGGATCGTGACCGCCTTGGGGATCGTGGTGGCCGCCAGTGTGTTGTAGGTGCCGTTGGCTACGTGCACGGTGCCACCGGCGTTGACGGTGTTCACGGCCTTCTGGACGGTGAGGAAAGGGTCACCGACGGTTCCGGTCGACCCGGAGTCGCTGCCCGTCGTGGCGACGTAGCAGTCGGTGGTGCACTGCGGCTCGAGGTCGAAGTTCGCCTGGCTGCCGTCGACGCCGATGCGCAGGTCGTCGGCGTTGCCGACGAAGCCGGGCCACGGCTGGCCGGCCTTCAGGACCACGAAGGGCTGGCTGGCGTTGAAGCCCGACTTCGGGTAGGCGGTCAGGAGCGCGGCCCAAGTGCAAGGCGACGACTGCGGGCACGCCTTGGTCCCGGTGAGGTCGTTGACGACCGGGTTGCCGGTCATCCACCACTTGCCGCCCATGGGGTTCCACGCCTGCCACGTGTTCTGGGGGATGTTCCCGGAACCGGCCGTGAAGTACGGCTCGAAGACAACGCGGCCCTGCCAGCCGGTGCTGGCGTCGGTCTTGTCGTAGTCGACGTTGAGCTGCAAAGAAATCGCGAGGAGGTTCCCGGTATCGGCCGACGACCGGTAGGTCGCGTAGTGGAGATCGGAGATCTGCGAGAACCGGGTCGATGCGTTCGCAAGGTCGGTGTAGACGAGCGTGCTGATCCCGCCGACCGGGGTCGTGGTGAGTTGCGCGCTGCCGACGCCCTTGGGCGGAGTCGCCGGGCCGTTCACGAAGGTGACGTCGCCCGCCGCGGTGGTGTTGTCGTCGTTGCTGACCCACGGCGTCGTCGGCGCCGGGAGGAGACTCACGTCGCCCTGGCCCACAACGGTGTTGGTCGTCGAGGTCTCGAAGTCGAAGGTCGTGTCGTTGCCCAAGAGGCCGACCTTGAGTGCGTCGACGTTGCCCTTGAAGGTCGGACCGGTGCCGACGTTCGGACCGATGCCGTAGACGATGGCCGCGTTCGGGTTCGCGGCCTTGATCGCGTTCCAGGTGAGCAACGTGCCACCCGCGCCCGCGATCTGGAAGCCGGGGATGACCTGCGACGACCAGAAGACCCCGTTCCCGCCGTTGTAGGCGTCCCAGGTCTCCCAGGTGTCGTCGGTCGTCGAGCCGCCGTTGTTCGACCGCTCCCAGACGAGCGTGCTGTAGTGCGGCCCGCCCCCCGCGGGGTTCGGGTCGATCTCGATGTTGAGCGACGGGAGCGCGTTCGGGGTGCTGGCGCCACCGTCACGGTACGTCGAGTACGAAAGTGCGGTGATTGCCGCGATCGGCGTGCCCACCGGTGCGGTGCAGTTCGGGAAACCGACCGGCCAGTTCGAGCACTTGCCGAACTGGTAGTCGTAAACGGAGCGATGCTGACCGGCGGGAACGTCGATCGCGAGGCTGCCGGAGCCCGCCGGCGGCGTCGCCGGTCCGGTCACGAAGCCGGCGGTCCCGGTGTCCGAGCCCGTGGGCGAGGCCCAGAAGCCACTCGGCGCCAAGCTCGTCTGGTCCACGGTGACGGTGGTCGCCGTTGCGCCGGCGGTGACCGACCCGACCAGCGAGAGACCCGAGATGGCGAGTACGAACGCGACGAAAAGCGCGAAAACGCGATGCTTGCCCATGTTTGCTCCCTGCCCTGTGTTCGTCGCGCCCCGAAACCGGACCGCGACCCATGCCCTGAACTGCCCTACCTGCCCTACACCTCCCGGTTCGTCATGGAGACGATCGGTTGGCGGTGGTTGTTCTAGCCGAGAGTCGCCGGCTGAAGCAAGTACCTGCCCCCGACTCACGGCGCGGCGGGAGCCCAGGTCGCCGTGTCGACCGGCGGAACGCGCTCAACGCGCCGCGGCAACCTGCGCGATCGCCCGCGCGAGCACCACGGCATGGACGCGCGCTGGACTCGGTGCACCCGCGCCCAGCCGGCGGGCGAGGGCAACGAACGATGCGCGGAGCACCGGGCCGATCACCGGCAGGGTGGTGGCCCAGAGCACGCATCGGCCACGCGCGGGAAGCCCGATCCTCGGGTCGTCGAATCCCACCCACTCGGGATACTGCTCCCGGAGCAATCGAGACGCTCGCACCTGCGCCCCCGCCAAGTCCAGGAATGCCGCGACCGATCGGTCATGCCAGTGCACCGCGGCCAGCCGACGATCGAAGACGCCGATCAGCCCGGCCCGGAGGCACCGGAAACCGAACTCCTCGTCCTCGCGCGGCTCGTCAGCGAACGTGGCGACGGCTTGCGGGACCAGCGCGCAATCGGACCGGCGTAGCGAGACGTTCCCGCCCCAGAGCTGCGCCAGCACGCGCGACGGATCCGCGTCGAGCGTTCGGCACTCGGCCTCGTAGTCGTTGGCATAGATCACCGCGGTGACGCTGCGGGCGACGAGTTCCGCGGCCACCGGCATGTACCCGACCACCACGCGGTGCGCGCCCTCGGCATGCACCGCCCGGTGGCCGTCGACCAGACCCGGGCCGGGCACGACATCGTCGTCCAGGAGCAGGACGATGTCGCCGGTCGCGGCGTCGACGCCCGATTGACGCGCCGGCCCTGCGCCGCGACCGGGACCCGCGATCACCTGCACGCGACGGTCGTCGAGGCGCCCGGCCTGCCGCAGCGTGTCGGAGACCAGATCGAGCCGGGCGTCGGCGACCACGACGACCTCGTGGGCGCGTTGATCCAGCGCGTTGCCGACCACTTGGGCCAGCACCCCGCGCCCGATCGACGGCACGACGACGGAGACGGTGAGTTCGGTCGTCGGATCGCCTGCCACAGCCCACAATGACCTGTCGTGACCGATTCACGCAACGATGGTCCTCAAGGCCGGCGCATATCGCGTCGACGTCGTCGGCGATGCGATCCGTTTCGTCTCCTCTACGATTCGGCGTCCGAGGGCCACGACGCGCGCGCACCGGTTCCGACCCTCGGGCAGTCCAGACGAGACGATCCGGGCGGAGGTCCTGACATGACGGCAGACGCGAGCCGCCGATCTGCCCGTGTCACCGGCATCGGCGACCTCGCGCCACGAGCCGAGGGCGTCCGGATCCGCCCACCACTCGCGCTCGCCGTACGCACGATCTGGCTGCTCGTGACCGCGTTGATCGTCGCGACCTTCGTGGCCCAGCTGGTGCGGAACGCCTCGGGAGTGAGCACGCTCGTCAACCTGTTCGACTCGGACCAGAAGCTCAACTTCCCGAGCGCCGCCAAGATCCTGTTGCTCGTGATGTCCACCACGCTCTTCGCCGTCGTGGGTGCGATCGTTCACGACCGATGGCACCGGCTCCGCTGGTTCGGGATGAGCGTGGTCTTCGCGGTGCTCACGCTCGACGAGATGACCTACATGCACCAACACATCTCCGACGCGATGCACGATGCATTCGGCACCAGCGGTCCGATCCGCTTCGCGTGGATCCTCGTCTACCTCCCGTTCGTCGTCGCGCTCGCAGTGATCTACTGGCCGTTCTGGCGCACGCTGTCGAACCCCCTCCGTACGCAGCTCCTCGTCGCGGCGATCGCGTTCGGTGGCGGCTCCGGCGGGATCGAGGTCGTGAAGTCGGAGCTGTTCGACGAGCACCACTGGAAGCTGGCCTTCGGTCTCGTGGCCGCCATCTCGGATTCGCTGGAGCTCATCGGCCTCGCGCTGCTCACCACCGCGCTCGTCGCCACGCTGCGGCGCGTGACGGTGTCGGTGACGATCGATCTCGACTGACCGTCGCGCCGGCGTCGGTTTTTCGACCGGACGCGACGAAGCCCGGGGCACTCGTGGGAGCGACCCGGGCTTCGGCGGTAGTACCACGGACGGTTACGCCAGGGCGCTACAACACGTGTCGACGATCAGGCGGGTCACCACGTACGGGTCCATGTTGGCGTTGGGCCGACGGTCCTCGATGTAGCCCTTCTGGTCCTGCTCGACCTGCCACGGGATCCGCACCGACGCACCGCGGTCCGAGACGCCGTAGCTGTACACGTTGTACGGCGCGGTCTCGTGCTGGCCGGTCAGCCGTTGCTCGATGCCGTCGCCGTAGCCCTCGACGTGTTCGTCGACCCGCTTGCCCAGGGCTTCGCAGGCCGTGATGATCGCGTCGTAGTTCTCGCGCATCGCCTTCGTGGAGAAGTTGGTATGCGCGCCGGCACCGTTCCAGTCGCCCGAGACCGGCTTCGCGGTGATGGTCACCGCGATACCGAAGTCCTCGGCGATGCGGTAGAGCAGCCACCGGGCCATCCACAGCTGGTCCGAGACCTCGAGCGGGCCGAGCGGGCCGACCTGGAACTCCCACTGGCCGGGCATGACCTCGGCGTTGATGCCCGAAAGGCCGAGGCCGGCCTCGAGGCACGCGTCCATGTGGGCTTCGACGATCTCCCGGCCGAAGACCTCGTCCGCACCGATGCCGCAGTAGTAGAAGCCCTGCGGCGCGGGGTACCCGCCCACCGGGAACCCGAACGGCCGACCGTCCTGGAAGAAGTTGTATTCCTGCTCGATGCCGAAGAGGGACTCCTGGGCGGCGAACTTCTCGGCGAGCGGCGCGAGCTTGGCGCGGTTGTTGGTGACGTGCGGGCTCATGTCGGTGTAGAGCACCTCGCACATGACGAGCCGGTTGTCACCGCCACGCAGCGGGTCCGGACAGTCGAACACCGGCCGCAGGACGCAGTCCGACTTGTCGCCGGGGGCCTGGTTCGTGCTCGAGCCGTCGAATCCCCAGATCGGGAGGTCGCCGCCCTTCTGAATGATCTTGGTCTTGGACCGCAGCCGCGCCGTCGGCTCGGTGCCGTCGATCCAGATGTACTCGGCCTTGTACGCCACGTGATGCTCCTGATCGTCGTGCGGGTATGTCGTGCGGGTATGTGGTGCGTCGTCGCCCATTCCCGGATTGATGTTCCACCAGACCGAACTGCAGCGGACCGAGGCTCGGGCCGAACCGGTTCGGCTGGACCCACGGAGCTAATCGGTCCGGAGTTTCGGATCCGTTGCCGAAATGTGAACGCTCTGTAACCCCGGCTTCTTCGGGCGGCGGGAGCCTAGGCGAGGCTCCGTACACTGTGCCGAGCCGGACGTTTTCCCTGATCGGAGCAGTCGAAATATGCCACCTCAGCTCGAATACGTCCTGCGTACGGTCGAGGAACGCGGGGTCCGCTTCGTCCAACTCTGGTTCACCGACGTGCTCGGCTCGCTCAAAGGCTTCGCCATCACCCCGGCGGAACTCGAGAGCGCACTCGAGGAGGGCATGACCTTCGACGGGTCCGCCATCGAGGGCTACTCCCGCGTTCAGGAATCGGACATGCTCGCCATGCCCGATCCCTCCACGTTCGAGATCGTCCCCTGGCGCGGTGACGATGCACCCGTCGCGCGCATGTTCTGCGACATCCAGCTGCTCTCGGGGGACTCGTTCGACGGTGACCCGCGCAACGTCCTGCGCCGCAACCTCGATCGGGCCACGGAGCGCGGCTACACGTTCTACGTGGGGCCCGAGATCGAGTACTTCTACTTCCGGTCCGCGACCGAGCCGGAGCCGCTCGACCACGCGGGGTTCTTCGACCTCACCCACACCGACACCGCCAACGAGCTGCGGCGGCGCACGATCCTGACCCTGGAGGCGATGGGCATCCCGGTCGAGTACTCGTTCCACGAGAACGGCCCGAGCCAGCACGAGATCGACCTGCGTTACACCGACGCCCTCTCCATGGCCGACAACGTGATGACGTTCCGGATGGTCGTGAAGCGCATCGCCAGCGAACTCGGGGCGCACGCCACGTTCATGCCCAAGCCCATCGCGGGTGCGTTCGGCTCCGGTCTCCACGCCCACCTGTCGCTCTTCGAAGGCGACGTGAACGCCTTCCACGATCCGGGTGACCCGCAGGGACTCTCGAAGGTGGGCAAGCACTTCGTCGCCGGGCTGCTGCACCACGCCCGGGAGATCACCGCGATCACGAACCAGACGGTCAACTCCTACAAGCGGCTGATCGCCGGGTACGAGGCGCCCACGTACATCTCGTGGGCGCGCAACAACGAGTCGGCCCTGGTCCGGGTCCCGGCGCCGAAGCGCGGCAAGGAATCGAGCACCCGCATCGAGTTCCGCTCGCCGGACCCTGCTTGCAACCCGTACCTCGCCTTCGCGGTGATGCTCGCCGCCGGCATCAAGGGCATCGAGGAGGGCTACGCGCTCCCCGAGGAAGCGACCAACAACATCTTCGAGATGACCCCGGCCGCTCGCACCGCCGCGGGCATCGATCTGCTCCCCCAGTCCCTCGCCGAGGCGATCGACGTGATGGCCGAATCCGAGTTGGTGGCCGACGCGCTCGGCGAGCACGTCTTCGATTACTTCATCCGGAACAAGCGGCGGGAGTGGAACGCCTACAAGGAACAGGTCACCCCCTGGTAGATCGACCGCTACTTAGGATCGCTCGGACATGTCAGAGCCCATCCTGGTCTTCCCGGATCCGCCGCCCGCGCTCCTCGCCCAGACCCTCGATCTCGGCGGCTACTCCTGGAAGGCGGTCAGCAACGCCGCGGTCGCGGCGGCCGACGAACCCGCCGACGGTTGGGCCGGTGCGATCATCGTCGCCGACTCCGATCCGGAGGACGCGTTCTCGATCTGTCGCACGTTGCGCAAACGCGATGCCGTCCTCGAGCCGCTGCTGCTGCTCATCTCGGGCGCGCAACTCGCCGAACTCGGCGACCGCGAAGACCTGTTCGACGACTTCTGCCTGAACCCGTTCCACCCGCAGGAACTCGAGGCCCGCCTGCGCCACCTGATGTGGCGGGCCGGTCGGGGCACCGCACCCGAACTCGTCGAGTACGGCGACCTCATGTTGAACCTCGAGACCTACCAGGCCGCGTTGTCGGGGCGGCCGCTCGACCTCACCTACATGGAGTACGAACTCCTCAAGTTCTTCTCCACCCACCCCGCCAAGGTGTACACCCGCGAGCAGTTGCTCTCCCGGGTGTGGGGCTACGAGTACTACGGCGGGGCGCGCACCGTCGACGTCCACGTGCGACGGTTGCGGGCCAAGCTCGGCGAGGAACACGCCAACCTGATCCAGACCGTGCGTTCGGTCGGCTACCGCTTCGGCCAGACCCGCGCCCTCTGACCACCCCGTCGGAGCGTCAGACGGGTTGGCCCTCGGCGCGCTGGTCGGCGTCGTCGCCGACCATCCAGCCGACGAGCGCGCTCCAGGCTGCGCCACCCATCATCACCGCGACGGGACCCACAAGGATCAACACGAGGATGATGAGGACGACTCCGAGCACGCCTGCACTCTAGGCCCGCCGCCTTGTCCGCCCCTCCGCTCACACTCCTGATGGGTGGTGGTGGCGTGGGGTTCGCTCCGTGGCTGCTCGCCTCCGCTCCGTTCCGTCTCGGGTGCGGAGTTCGATCGCTCGCTCGCTTGTTGGTTCGCAGGTGGTCCTACTGGGGCAGGTAGGCCCAGGCCTCGATCTCGACCGCGGCTCCACCGGGGAGTGCGGCGACCTGCACCGTCGACCGGGCCGGACGGTGGTCGCCGAACGCAGCCGCGTACACCTCGTTCATGGCGCCGAAGTCGCCGAGGTCGGTCACGAACACGGTCGTCTTGGCCACGTCGTGCAGGGTCGCGCCGCAGTCGGCGAGCACAGCCGCGATGTTGTCGAGCACCCGCCGCGCCTGAGCGGCCGCGTCACCGGTGACGAACTGCCCGGTCGCGGGATCGAGCGGCACCTGACCGGCGAGGACCAGCCAGTCCCCCGCGCGGACCGCGGGCGAGTACGGGCCGGCCACGGCGGGCGCACTGGGGGTGGGGACGGGCGTCACGGTCATCGTCGGAGCATACGAGCGGCCCGGGAGTCGACCGCCGGGAATCGCTCGGGCCGCGCACCGTCGGCGCGCGTGATCGCGTTCCAGGTGGCCGCGGCCACGGCCGCGAACACCGCGTCAGAAGCGGCGGCACGGGGGGTGTCGATACTCGCCACGATCTCGACGTCGACCGGGGGCATCGATTGGGGCCGGATGATCCCGAAGGACCGGATCGTGAGGTCGAGCACCTCACCCGAGTCCGGATCCACCGCGATCGCCTCGGTGAGCACCCAGCCCAGCGCCATGTGGACCGCGCCGGTCACGTAGGAGCGCAGCACGATCTCATCGAGCGGGTCACCCGCATCGACCCGGACCCGGACCCCGCTGACTCGACCCGTCGCCGCGTCGATCTCGACGCGCGCCCCGGCGAGCGCACCGTCGGCCGACCGGGCAACGGTGTCCAGGAGGACGCGCGCGGCGCGCTCGTCCACCAGGTCGGCGCGGTCCCAGCCGGCCGCGTCCAACGCGGCCTCGGTCAGCACGGTCTGCTCGGCGAGGCCGACCGCACGCAGGGCGTCCGAGACCGGGGGTCCGGCGACCTCGGCCACCGTCCACGCGACGTCGAGGCCCACGGCGTAGGGCGTCGCGAAGACCGGCAGCGGACCGGCGGCCACCCCACGCACCTCGACCCGCCCGTCGTGGGCCACGGCCGATCCCGCCATCGGCGGCCGCTTGGGCCCGAGGCGCACGACGTCCTCGCGAGCGAAGACGACCCGCACCGGGCGCCCGAGGGCCGCCGCGAGTTCCTGCGCGGCCGCGGGGGCGATCGACCCGACCTTGCCGCCGAATGCCCCACCGTTCGCGAGCGGTCCGGCGGGCGTCCCATCCGGCACGCACCAACTCGCGTCCGGCTCCAGGTAGGCCGGCTCCACCCAACTGGTGGCGAGCCGGACCCCACCGGGCGGACATTCGGGGAGTGCGAAGGCCGCGGCGTCGGCCACCGTCGTGCGGCGGCCCTGGGTCTTGCCCGCGAGCCGGCGCGCCGCGTCCAGACTCTCGCCCACCACCCACTCGGCTCCGGCCGCGGTCACCGTCGCCACCGTCGCTCCCGGCGGACGGGGAATCGCGACCAACGCATCACGCGGCGCAGTGTCGTCGGCGAAGCCGGCGTCGCCGAGCGGGGTCGTGATCCCCACCCGCTGAAACCCACCGCTCTCGAGTTCGGCCCGACGTCCGGCCGCCGTCAGGTCCCGCGTGGCTGCCGGCGCAGGAGCCCCCGCCACCGGCTCCGGGGCCGCGAACCACTCGGTGGCCGCTTCCACGATCGGTTGCCAACCGGTGCACCGGCAGAGATGCGCGGCCAGGCCGCGCTCGATGTCGGTGGGCGTGGTCCTGCCCTTGGCCCGGAGCGCCGCGAGGCGCACGATGATGCCCGGCGTGCAGAAGCCGCACTGCGACCCGCCGGTGGCGACGAGGGTCTCGGCGAGCGTGGCGCAGACGGCGGGATCGAGACCGACGAGGGTGGTCACCGCCCGACCCTGGACGCGGGCTGCCGGGGTCACGCACGCGACGCGGGCATCACCGTCGACGAGCACGGTGCAGCAGCCGCACTGACCCTGGGGCGCGCAGCCGTCCTTCGCGGTGACAAGACCGAGGCGCTCGCGCAGGACCGAGAGCAGGGTCTCGCCGTCCTCGATCTGGACCTCGACGGGCGACCCGTCGAGGGTGAACCCGAGCTGGCTCAGCTGAACGACTGGCCGCAGCCGCAGGTGCGCTCCGCGTTCGGGTTCGTGATGTGGAACCCGGAACCCTGGAGGCCGTCGCGGTAGTCGAGCTGACCGCCACCGAGGTGGCCCATGGAGGCCGGGTCGATCACGACCTGGACACCGCCCTGCTCGCTCTTCACGTCGTCATCGGCGATGTCGGCGTCGAAGAACATCTCGTAGCTGAAGCCCGAACACCCGCCGGGCCGAACGGCGACCCGCAGCGCGAGGCCCGGGGTGTCCTCGGCCTCGATCAACGCCTTGACCTTCGCCGACGCGGCATCGGTGAGGAGGAACTGCGCCCGGGTGTCGGTGACGGTGAACATGCTCATCGTGGTAGCTCCGTGAGTTTCAGGGGGTGATCAGGGTAGCGCGACCACTACGTGGCAGGGGTCGGGTTGGTACAACGTCGAGAACGCCTTGACTGTTCCCCGGCGGGCCTCCGAGAGGCCTTCGCAGATGCCGCGGTGCAGGTTGCAGACCAGTTCCGGGTAGGCCTCGGCCAGCTCGCGGAACGGGCAGTGCAAGAAGTCGACTCGGGTGGCGCCGTCGACGGTGGCGGTGTCGTCGGCGGCCGGTTCGAACCCCAGTCGGTCGAGTTCCTGGGCCAGGAGTCCGAGACAGCTCGCGGCGGGCGTGCGTTGGGCGGTCTTGGTCCCCCAGGTGTGGCCGATGGCGCGGGCCGCACTCGGATCGGCACCCGTCGCCTCGGCCAGGGCGGCCAGCATCCCCGCGAGGAGCACATGACTGGGCGGGTCCATCCCGAGGCCGGGCGCGCCCGGTGCGAGCGAGTAGCGGTGCTGGGGGCGGCCGACCGTGCCGCGGTGGATGGCCTCGACCTCGACGAGTCCCGCGTCGCGGAGCTTCTCGAGGTGCAGCCGCACGGTGTTGGGGTGGAGCCCGAGTGCGTCGGCGAGCTGGGCGGCCGAGTTGGGGGCGGTGGAACCGGCGATCTCGCGGTACAAGGCGTGGCGGGTCTCGTCGCCGAGGGCCTTGAGAACTTCGAGCTCCATTCCTTGACGGTACCGACAGTCGGGCATATTTTCAAGGTCGAGACTGTTTTTATTGTTCTCACGCCCCGACGGACGCGGATTCCATGACCGAAGCCCTCCCCGAAACCGACACCCTCCCCGAACTCGGGAGCGACCTCAAGGGCGACCTCGCTCCACTCCCCACGGCCGACGACGTCCGCGGGATGCTGCGGGGCGTCCTCGATCCCGAGTTGCGGGCGAGCATCGTCGACCTCGGCATGGTCCACGACGTCGCGATCGACGCCGACGGCGTGGTCACCATCCACATCGCGCTCACCACGCTCGGCTGTCCCCTCCAGGCCGAGATCCGCCGGGAGATCGCGTCGAAGGTCGCGAGCCTGCCCGGCATCGCCGACGTGAAGGTGCGGTGGGTCGAGATGACCCCGGAGCAGAAGACGGCCGCCATGCAACGAGCGCGGTTGAACGCACGCGAGAACGCCCCCGACACCGAGATCCCGGCCACGACCCGCGTCCTCGCGGTCTCGAGCGGCAAGGGCGGCGTGGGCAAGAGTTCGGTGAGCGTCAACCTCGCCGCCGCGCTCGCGGCGAGAGGGCTGCGCGTCGGGGTGCTCGATGCCGACATCTGGGGCTTCAGCGTGCCGCGCATGCTCGGCGTGGACGGCCGATTGAGTGGCGAGGACGGCAAGATCGTCCCCCACCACCGCGACGTCACCAATACCGGAGGCGGCGCGGCCGGATCCCTCGAGATCGTGTCGATGGGCTTCCTCGTCGAGGACGAATCGACCGCGCTCATGTGGCGCGGGCTCATCCTCACCAAGGCGGTCGAGCAGTTCCTCACCGACGTCCGCTGGGGCGAACTCGACTACCTCATCGTCGACATGCCCCCCGGCACCGGTGACGTGCAGATGGGCCTGGCCCGACTCCTGCCCCAGGCCGAGATGCTCGTGGTCACCACCCCCGCGCGCAACGCGCAGAAGGTCGCGACGCGCGTCGCCGACATGGCCCGGCGGTCGTACATGAAGGTCGTGGGCGTCGTCGAGAACATGAGCGAGTTCGTCGCGCCCGACGGTCAGCGGTTTGCGTTGTTCGGCACGGGCGGTGGTGCCGCGCTCGCGGCGGAGATCGGTGCGCCCCTCGTCGCGTCGATCCCCCTCGAACCGGAGGTCTCCGAAGGTGGCGACACCGGCCAACCGGTGGCGCTCTCGGCCCCCGATTCGCCGGCCGGCCGGGCGTTCAACGCGCTGGCAGCCCGCCTCGTCGACGAGCTGCTCCCCCCGGTGGAGATGGCCGGCTGCACCGCCCGGATCTTCGAGCTGGCTACGGCCACCCTGGCTGCGTCGGACGCGGCCAAGACCTGACCCGGCGCGGCGACCGCACCGGGCCCGTTCCCAGGTACACCGATTTGCGTGTATGGTCCCGGCCGCGGACACGATCATCGTCCGCGTCGGGATCAGCTCACGAGGCTGTATCCGAACTGCGTTGCTCCGGACCCTGGTAGCGCCTCTGCCCAGTAGATCCGAGACGCCGCACTCCGCGCCGACGACCGCAATGTCGTTCTCCCGGCTCGACGCCTCCTCAGCACCGAGGAACGCATGACCACATCTGCAACTGCGCCCGCGCCGACCGTCGAGACACCACCTCCGAGCCCATCCGGACCGGGTTCGGCGCGCCGCCGCCGCACCCTGCTCGGGTTCGTCGCGACCCGCCGCATCGTCGAGATCTTCCTCACCGTCATCCTCGGCGTCGGTGGTGCCCTGCTGCTTTTCGGTGCCAACTTCGGCCTCGACATGGTCCACGACCAACTGCAGGCCCAGGACATCTCGTTCCCCGCCAAGGGCAGCCCAGGCCTCACGCCCAAGGAATTCCCGGGACTCCAGCAATACGCCGGGCAGAAGGTCGACTCGGGACCGAAGGCGAAGGCCTACGCGAACGAGTTCATCAACGCCCACCTCCAGGGCATCGCGGGCGGGAAGACCTACTCGCAGGTCAGCGCGGCATCGCAGGCCGACCCGACCAACGCCAAGCTCACGGGTCAGGTCGCATCGCTGTTCAAGGGTGAGACGTTGCGCGGGCTCCTGCTGTACGCGTGGGGATGGTCGGTCGTGAGCACCATCGCGCTGTACGCCGGCATCGCCGCGCTCGCGGGATTCGTGGTCATGCTGCTCGTCACCATCGGTGACTTTCTCGCGGACCCGAAAATCGCCGCCCACCACATCGCAACCACATGAGCGCCGTCATGACGGTGGCGTTCGACGCCGGTCCTGGGGTGCCCCCCGTCGGCAATGGGGCGACGCCGGCGTCGTTGGCGCAGCAGATCCTCTCACTGCACGGCGAATACGACACCGCCAACGCACTCGCGCTCCACTCCCTCATCGGCTCCTCCATCGCCGACGGCGGCGGCGACCTCGTGCTCGAGTTGGGTGAGGTCGAGTTCATGGACGCGTCGACCATCGCGGTCCTGGCCGACACCAACACGACCCTCCGGCGCAGCGCGCGTGCGTTGCGGCTCCGGTCACCGTCGACGATGGGACGCCGCCTGCTCGAGATCTGTTCGCTCGACCATCTGATCGACCCCATTTCGGACCCGATCGTTCCCAGCCGTCGTTGACCCTTGGCCGGCGAGCGACGGTTGCGCATCCTCGGCCTGCTCGTTGACCACCGCCATCCGACGCTGAGCACGACACGTCTCGCCGTCGTCAGCGCGCACGTGAGCGGCACGACCGGCGCGGGGATCATGTTGATGAGCGGTGACGTCCCGCGCGGTTCGCTCGCCACCACCGACCGCGTGAGTGCACTGATCGAGGAGTTGCAGTTCTCGCTGGGCGAAGGGCCCTGTGTCGACGCCTACGAGCAGGACCGAGCGATGCTCGAGCCCGACCTGGCCGACCCGGTCGTGCCCCGCTGGCTCGCGTTCTCCGGACCGGCGGTCGCGGCCGGGGCCCGGGCCGTATTCGGGTTTCCCCTCCGCGTCGGCGCGGTCCGCCTCGGTGCCCTCAACCTCTACCGCGCGACCGTCGGTCCCCTCTCCCCCGACCATCATGCGGACGCACTCGTCGCGGCCGACATCACCGCGCAGGCGATCCTCGCCCTCCAGGCGGACGCGTCTCCCGGCGCGCTGGCCGCCGAACTCGAGGCCGGGGCCGAACTCCAGTTCGTCGTTCACCAGGCCGCGGGGATGATCGCGGCCCAGCTCGATATCAGCGTCGGACAGGCACTGGTCCGGCTGCGGGCCTACTCGTTCGGTCACGATCGGTTGCTCGACGCGGTGGCTCAGGACGTGGTCGGACGTGCGCTGCGGGAATCGAACCGCAGCGGCGAAGCAACGCCGTCGCGATGACGAGGACCGGCTGCGCCGTCACCGCCGCCCGCCTCCGAATCGACCGATCCGGCGTATCATCCGCGATTGCTTCTGGTCGACTTCAGATCGGGCGCGACGCGCCATGACGGGAGACCCGATGCCACGAGAAGCCTTGCTCGCCAAGACCTTGGTCGAACTCGCCGATTCGCTGGTCGCAGACTTCGACGTCGTCGAACTGCTCACGCTGCTCGTCGATCGCTGCACGGAGGTGCTCGACGTGGCCGCCGCGGGTCTCATGTTGGCGGCCGCCGACGGCGACCTTCGCCTCATGGCTTCGTCGAATGAGGCGATCCGCATGTTGGAGCTCTTCGAGCTCCAGGCCGAGGAAGGACCGTGTCTCGACTGCTACCGCACCGGGCAGCCGGTCGTGAATCACGATCTCGCGGCCGGGGCGGGTCCGTGGCCCCAGTTCGCGGCGCACGCGTTGGCGGCCGGATTCCATTCGGTCCACGCACTCCCGATGCGGCTCCGAGGTTCGGTGATCGGCGCGCTGAACCTGTTCGACTTCGACGCCGGCGAGATGAGCTCGGCCGACATCGACGCGGCGCAGGCCCTCGCCGACGTCGGGACCATCGGAATCCTGGCCCATCGTGCCGCACTCGAAGCCCACGTCCTCAACGACGAGCTGAGTCACGCGCTCAACAGCCGCATCGTCATCGAGCAGGCGAAGGGGATGATCGCGGAGCGGGCGGGACTCGACATGGCCGACGCGTTCGCAATGCTCCGTCACCATGCTCGCAGCCACAACCTGCGACTGGTCGACCTCGCCGAGGCGGTCATTGCCGGCACCGTTCCGGTGGCGGAACTCGATCCGGTGAGCTGACCGCAGCGAGGCGCCGTGTCGTCGCCCGGCGTCGATGCCTCATGCCAGGACATGCTCAAGCGGCTTCCGGTCACCGAGCGCGCGTCGAGAGCGAGTCAGGCGTCCCGGTCGTGCTCGTCCACGGGTACGGCGAACACCGCGATCCCGCGTAGTCGCCGGGTGATCTCTACGAACTGGTGATCCAGCGCACCCACGCCACGTCGGCGGAGGTGCTCATAGCGCCGGAAGAGCGCCGTGTGCTGGTGGCGGCTGACCGCGCCCACGTACGCAAGTTCGCGGGCACCGCTCGTGCGCGCCACGACATCGATGTCGGCGCTGGTCGCGACGATGAGCTCGGCGCGAAGGCGACCGCTTCGGTCGGTGCGCCGAGGACCGAAGCTGAGGCGATTGCCGGCGGTGTCCGGGACACGGACGTCGATATCGTGACGTTCGAGCTGGAGCACCAACGCGTTGGCAGGCCCAACCGACTCGAACGAGCTCCACCGCACGAGCACGGGGCCTGACCCGACGGGCAGGCCCCGGATCGTCTCGGGCGCGACGATCGCGACCTCCCTGCTGACATCCTCGCTCGGGGGATTGGACCCGAGCATGTGCACGGTCGCGACGGCGCTCAACCCGAGTATGGCCATCGCGGCCACGGTCGGCAGCGCGTAGGACAGCCGACCTCGGAGCCGCAGTGCGAGCAATCGCTCTGCGATCGCGAGCGTCAACGCCAGCGTGAGCACGGCGACGAGCCAGGTCCATCGGAGCCGGTACTCGAACATCGGTCCGATCGTCTGGGCGAGCGACAAGGTACCGACGACGAGAGTCACGACGAGCACAGCCGCGAGCTCGCACAGGGCGGACCAACGCCGCCGGATTGCGATCACGACCGCGGCACCGAACGGGATCATCAGGATCGGCATCGGGTCATGCGCCAGCGCGATCGGCTCGCCGCTGAACGGGTTCACTTTGCGGAGTCCGAAGAGCCATTCGGCATTCACGGAGAACTGACTGGCCATGGCACGCGCACCGTTGCGAATCCCTTGCGACGGCTCGGTCGCATGCAAGAAGTAGTGAACGATCGCCTGCAGGTTGCCCGGCGAGTGGACGACCTGTTGGTACAGCGGAGGTAGCCAGAGCACTCCCAGTACCACGGCCGCCCACGCAAACGCGGTGAGCCCGCTTCGACCCGGCCGACCTGATACCTGGTCGAGATCGCGGTGTCGAACGACGCGCCAGCCCGCCCAGAGCAGGAGCCCCACCACGGGCGCCGTGTATCCGACGTGGGTCTGAACGCAGTAGGTGCCGACACCGCACGCGACCGGAAGCGCCCATCGGTCACCACACGTGGATGCCCACGCAAGCATGACGAAGGCGCCGAACGGGAACACAGTGACGAAGGGGTTCCACGGATCCTGCAAGAAGTTGGCGGGCAGCGTGACGGCCAGCAGCAGCAAACCCAGCGCGACGGCGGCGCCGAGGTCCCGGCCTCCCCAACGGCGGGCGACAACGACCATGATCACCATGGCCGTGCCGTTGATGAGCAGGGTTCCGACGAGCATCGCCGTGCTGTTGGAGCCGAAGACGCGATAGGGGATCGCGATCAGGTACGCGAATGCCGGTCCGGGATGACTCCAGCCGTCGCGGGAGAAAGGCCCGAGCAGGATGAGCCGAGATCCGATGTCGCGGACGGTCAGCTCGTTGAGCGCATTGTCGGCGTACGCCGTGTAGCTACCCCCGAACACCGTAAGGAGCCGAACCGCGCCGACGATCAACGGTGTGAGCACGAGCGCACTGAATCCCGCGCTCCAGCCATCGAACGCAGCGGGCCGCCGTTCAGCCGTGCCGGTCATGACGAGGCGGAAGCGTGCTGGCCGGCGCAGAAGCTCTCGGCGTCCCCGGGCGGCGTCGCGGCGGCGACAGCAGACCGGCGCATCAGGGCACTGTACCCACTCGCAGTTCCGACCGGCTGACGCGCGAGCGTGCGGGCCGCATACCGGCGCCGAGGATCACGAACTGGTGGCCGTCGGATCACCTTCACGTAACACGAGCGGCACATGCTCGATCGATGACGAGGCACGGTGACCCCGAATCCGTTCCTACCCCTCGGCGCCGTCGTACCGTCGCGCTCGCCGCGGGAAGCGCGGCACTGGCCATGGTCGCCCTGACACCGATTGCCGGCGCGTGTGCCGCTCCGTCGCATCGCAAGGGCTGCACGGGTGCGCCGGTGAAGCGGACGATCACCTACGAGACCATCGCCGGTGTGCCGGCCGACTCGACGAGTCTGGACGTGTATTCCCCCGCACGCGCCTGCCACGCTCCGGTCGTCATGTGGGTTCACGGCGGTGGATACCAAATCGGCGACAAACGGAACCAGGTCGCCGACAAGGTCCGCCTCTTCAATGCGCGCGGATGGTTCTTCGTCAGCGTGAACTATCGACTGACGGTTGCCGGCGACCCCTCGTCCGCGCACTACCCCGACCACTACGACGATGTGGCGACCGCCGTCGCCTGGGTGCACGCGCACATCGACCGGTTCGGCGGGGACCGATCGAGGATCGCGCTCCTCGGCCATTCGGCCGGTGCCGACATCGTCGCCAATGTCACGACGAATCCGCGCTATCTGGCTCGGCGTGGCCTTCGGCTGCGGGCGGTCACCTGCGCCGGACCCCTCGACACCGAGGGATTCGACAAGGTCACTGCCGATGCGGCCGGAAGCGGCGAGAAGGGGGCCTGGAACGATGCACTCGGGAATGCACCCGACTATGAGCGAATGACGTCCGCAGTCACGTGGATCCGGCCGAACGTCGGGATCCCGCCCACGATCGGGGTGGTGCGTGGGGCGGCCAGTCGCCGTGCCATCGAGACCAACTTCCTCGACCGCCTGACCGCGGCAGGCATCAGGACGGCACGTATCGACGCGGCGGGCCTCTCCCACGGCGAGGTCAACGCGCGGATCGGTGCTGCGGGCGACACCGTGATGACCCCGCCCGTGGTGAGTTTCCTGAAAACGTGCTTCCGACCTGCTCGGTGAGTCGGTCGAGTGATCAGAGGTCCGTCGACACTCAGGCTTCGTAGTTGCCGTAGCGGATAGGGATGCGGAATCGGTGGACGTCCGGATGCATCTGCGACGCGATGCCACGGGCACGGTTCCCCATACTCGCGATCATCTCGCCGATCGAGTGCGCGTGGTTCGCGCTCGCAAGCGTGCGGACCTCCGGTCCGAACTCGACGACGCTCGGCTCCTCCCGGTTCCCGTAGTCGCCGAAGATCGGGTAGATCGACGCGCCGGCCTGCACCGCCAGGAAGAGGTCTTCGCGCGTTCCCGCGGCGAACGGTTCCATCACGACGAAGCCGTGCGCGTCCTTCGCGTCACGCGATCCACTGCCGGCCTCGATGACCACGTTCCCGTGGTCGGATGTCATGAGGTTCATGAACTCCTCGCGCGTGCGGGCGTTCTGACGCTTGCGGAAGTTCCGCACCCGACGATTGAGGTCTTCGTCGGTGATGTCGCCCTCGTTGACCGCCTCCCCACCGCTCACCGGGAAGGTCTTCAGGACGTTCGCGACCCTCCGGAGGATGTCGTCGATCACGTTGAGGCCCATCACCTCGAGGTAGCCCAACAAGCGCCCGATCATCAGCGTGGTGCGCGTGTCCAACCGGTCGTACCCGCGTCGTTGGGCGGCGCGCGTCAGGTATCCGACGTTGAACCCGACGTCCTGGAACTCGAGGTGGGATCCCACGAAGACGAACGACTGGCCGGCCGCGAGGCGCTCGAAGAAGTGCTCCCGCTCCGTGAACCGGACGAACGCCTCGACGTTCGGCGGCGCGAAGTCCCCGTGCAGGATCTCGAGCAGGCCGAGCGCGGTCTCGGTCTCGGCCGTCGACATCGCCGAGGACCGCAGAAACGCCTGGTCGTGGTTGATGGCGTCCATCCGCGGCTTGGCGTGCAACGCCTTGGCCGCGATCGGGTTGAAGATGCTGTCGAACTCGACGCCCCCCACCCGTTTGGCCGACTCGTGCAACACGTGGTCGAGTTGGCGGTGCACGCCGAACATCTCGTGGAACTGACCGGCGGCAGCCTGCAGGAGCCGACCATCCGGTCGCGGCGGTCCGTGCACCGGGCGTTTCTCGTCGATCATGCTGCGGCCCAACTCCCACGAGCGTCACGGCCGGTGACCTTGCCTTCGGCGCGCAGCTTCTTCAGATGCGAGTAGATCTGCTTGGCGGCGACGGGCTGGAGCGCGGGCGGCGTGTCCACGTACAGCGCCGCGAGTATCCGTTTGACCGTCGTCGGCCCCGCACTCACCAACGTCAGCACCTGCTGCTCCCGCTGTCGGCGGTGCTGCAGGTATTCGTCGATCCGGGCGCGCGGCTCCTCGATGAGTTCACCGTGGCCGGGGGCGATCGACCGCAGGCGCAGCTTCCGGAGCCGGGTGAGCGTCGCCATGTACTGCGTCATGTCGCCGCCGGTTCCCGGTGACACGACCGAGTACATGCCACCAAGGATGGTGTCGCCCGTGAAGAGCATCCGCTCCTCGTCGAGCAGGAAGCACAGGTGGTTGGGCGCGTGACCGGGCGTGTACAGCACCTCGAGCCGGAACTCGCTGCCGTCGACGGTGTCGCCCTCGCCGATCGCGCGATCGACCCGCACCGTCTTCTCCCGCTTGGAGTACGCGAGGACCTCGGCTCCGGTCGCCTTGGCGAGGCGGGTGGCGGCGGGCGCGTGGTCGGGATGGGTGTGGGTCAAGAGAATCCACCGGATGCGGTCGCGCGACGCCCCGCCGATGATCGCGTCGACGTGCGGCACCAGGTCCGGGCCGGGGTCGATCACCGCGACCTCGTCCACGCCCACGAGATACGTGTTGGTTCCCGGTCCGGTCATCGCACTCGGGTTGGCAGCGACGATGCGCCGGACCAATGGCGACAGCGCGCTTGGCACTTCAGGAACCATCAGTGGCCCACTGTGGCGAGGAGGTCGGACGCGGAGGTGAACTCGGCGAGGGATTCGAGGCTCTTGCGCGTCGGGAAGATGAGATCGACCTCGCCCCGATCCGCCGCCGCGAGCGCATCGGCCGGCCGGACCCAGGCCGAATCGATCAGCTCGAGATTGTCGTGTTCATAGGTGCCGGGCGGTGCCGCCGCGACGAAGAACCATGTGTCGTACCGGCGGGGTGACCCGGGTGGGGTCACCCAGTGGGAGAAGACGTGCAGTTCGTCGGTCGCGAGGACGAGGTCGTGCGCAGCAACGAACTCGGCGAAATCGGTCACGCCCGCGTTCAGCGCGTCGCGGGCGTCAACCAGGTGGGCGTGGCGTCCATCGGCAGCCACGCCGTCCGCGGCATGGGCGAGCAGCACGCCGGCCTCCTCGAACGTCTCCCGGATCGCGCCGACGAAGAACGCGAGACCACCGCGGTCGAGGCCGAGCGCGCTGCTGGCGGCGGGATCGTCGACTCCTCGAGTGCGCGCTTCCCACGCCGGATCGCGATCGTCGTCGTCGATCGCGCCGCCCGGAAACACCGACGCGCCGGCGATCCATACCGAGTCGAAGTTGCGGCGGAGCATGAACACCCGCAGGTCGGGATCGTCGCGCACCAGCATCACGGTGGCGGCGTCCCGGGGGACGATCACTTCCGCTTCCGTCGGGGCCGTCACGCTCGTCAGCCTACGACCGGCACCCGAGCGGATGACCCATACGACGTCTCGATCGACACCACCAACCGAGCGGAGCCTGCGGAGCGAGCCGCGAGGCAGCGAACCCCACGTCAGCACCATCCATCAGGAGGTTGAGCGGACGAGCCATCAAGGCGTCACGTCGCCGAGGCGGCGGGTGAGGTAGTACCGCTCGGCTCGCCGAACTGCTACTCGGAGTAGACCGATTCCTGTTCCTCGGGCGTGACCGCGACACTCTCGTCGCCGTAGATCATGAGCAAGTACTGCATGGAACTCTCCTTTGATCGTTGTGACCCTACGACCCATACGACGAACGGGACCGGGTGCCGAGGACACCCCGCGTCGAAAAAGAATCCCGTGTCGAAAACGATCCGCGTCGGAAAATCCGGGGACGACGTACGCTCGGCGACCGATGGACCCACGACGGATGTTGCCGCCGGTCGACCGCGTGTTGGCCGCCCTCGAGGGCCTGCCCCACGAACTGCTCGCCGACGCCGCCCGCGCCGCGGTCGACGCGGCCCGGACTGCGATCGCGGGAGGTGAGCACCCCAGCGAGGCCGCCGTCATCGCCGACGCTCGGACCCGGGTCGACGAGCAGCGCGGGCGCCTGTTGCAGCCGGTCATCAACGCCACCGGCGTACTGCTCCACACCAACCTCGGTCGTGCCCCCATCGGCGACGAAGCGATCGCCGCCGCGTTCGCCATCGCCCGCGGCGCGTCCAATCTCGAACTGCGCATGGCCACCGGCGCACGCGGCTCACGGCACGAACATGCGGGTGCGCTGCTGGCGCGCGCGGTCGGAGCCGAGGCGGGCATGGTGGTGAACAACAACGCCGCCGCCGTACTCCTCGCCCTCGGCGCGCTGGCGCGTGGTCGCGAGGTGGTGGTGAGCCGCGGCGAACTCGTGGAGATCGGCGGCGGGTTCCGGGTGCCCGAGATCATGGCCGAGTCGGGCTGCACGCTCGTCGAGGTGGGCACCACCAACCGCACCCGGCGCGCCGACTACGAGCACGCCCTGGCACCGGCCACCGCGCTGCTCCTGAAGGTGCACGCATCGAACTACCGGATGATCGGCTTCACCGAGGCCACGCCGGTTGCCGAGCTGGCCACCCTCGGACCACCGGTGATGGTGGACGCGGGGTCAGGCCTCCTCGACGACACCACGCCCTGGTTGCCCGAGCGGCCGACGTGGCTCCGCGACGAACCCGGCGTGCGCCAGGCCGTCGAAGCGGGGGCAGGGATCGTCACCTTCTCGGGCGACAAGCTCCTCGGCGGTCCCCAGGCCGGTGTGATCGTGGGGCGGGCCGATCTCGTCGCGACGATCGCCCGGCATCCACTGGCCCGCGCGATGCGCGCCGACAAGCTCACCCTCGCCGCGTTGCAGCAGGTCGCGCTCGTCTACCTCTCGGGCGACGCCACCTCGATCCCGCTCTGGCGGATGGCGACCACATCGCTCGATCGGCTGCGGACCCGCGCCGCCGCGATCGTCGCGAAGGTGGGCGAGGCCGAGGTGGTCGACACCGAGGCCGTCGCGGGCGGCGGATCGCTCCCCGGACTCACCATCCCGTCGGTCGGCATTGCGCTCGCAGTGCGCGGTGCCGACGCGGCGCTGGCCCGGCTGCGGGTCCAGGGGGTCATCGCCCGCACCGAGTCCGACCGGGTCGTGTGCGACCTGCGCAGTGTGAACCCGAGCGACGACGAGATCGTCGCCGCTGCACTCGCCCGTATCTGATGCGCGTCGTCGCCACTGCGGGTCACGTCGACCACGGGAAGTCCACACTCGTGCTCGCGCTCACCGGCACCGACCCCGACCGGTTCCCCGAGGAGAAGGCGCGGGGGCTCACGATCGACCTGGGCTTCGCGTTCACCACCCTGCCGTCGGGTACCGACATCGGCTTCGTCGACGTTCCCGGCCACACCCGGTTCATCAAGAACATGCTCGCCGGCGTCGGCGCCGTCGATGTCGCGATGCTCGTCGTGGCGGCCAATGAAGGTTGGAAGCCCCAGAGCGAGGAACACCTGCGCATCCTCGACGGGCTCGACATCCGCCACGGCATCGTCGTCGTCACGAAATCCGAGTTGGTCGACGCCGAGACGTTGGAGATCGCCCAACTCGAGGTGCAGGAGCACCTGGAGGGCACGACCTTCGCCGGGCTCGAGATCGTCACCTGTGACGCGCGCGCCGGCGTCGGACTCGACACCGTGCGCGCCGCGCTCGACCGCGCGCTCGCCGCCACGCCGAGCGCGCGCGACGACGGTCGGCCGCGGCTCTGGATCGACCGCGTCTTCGTGGCGAAGGGCGCGGGGACGGTCGTGACCGGCACCCTCACCGGCGGATCCATCGCCGTCGACGACGAACTCACCGCGGGCGGTCACCGCGTGCGCGTCCGCGGCATCGAGTCGCACGGAACTGCCAGCGGCACCGGCGCGTCCGGCGCCCGGGTCGCGTTGAACCTGGTGGGCGTCGACCACCAGCAGATCCATCGGGGCGACGCCGTCGTGCGTCCCGACCAGTGGCGAAACGTGGCGACGGTCGACGTCGAACTCGCACCGCTGCCCGGCGTCGAGGTGAAACGGCGCGGCCGACTGGCGGCAGCAGTCGGATCCGGCGAGCACCCGGTGTGGATCCGCCGACTCGACGACGAGTTCGCCCGGGTGCGGTTCGATCGTCCTCTGCCCTTCGCGCCGGGCGACCGCATGGTGCTGCGCGACACCGGCTCCAACCGCACGGTCGCCAGCGCCCGCGTGCTCGATACCGACCCGACCCGCAAAGCCGCCGATGCCCCCGAGCGTCTCCGTCGAGCCCTGCCGGCCCGAGTGCTCGACACCGGCTGGGTCCCGATCGACGAACTCGAATCCCGGACCGGGACCCCGCTCGCCGCGGCCCGAACGCTGATGGCCGACGGCGGTGGCGAAGAACTCGGCGGCTGGTTCGTGGCCACGGAAGCCGCGACCCTCCTGCGCACGCAGGCGACCACGCTGGTCACCGCCGATCACGCCGAGCATCCGGCCGCGCCCGGGACCGCGACGCCGGATCTCGCCCGTCGGCTGCGGATCACCGTCGGCCAACTCGAAGCCCTCGTCGCGTCTGCGGCCGATCTGGTGCTCGAACGCGGCCATGTCCACCGTCGCGACCACGGCGGCGACCCCACCGACTCTGCTCCCGCCCGCGCGCTGCTGGCCGTGTTGGGCGCGACGCCGCTCGCACCGCCCCCGCCCGACGACCGGACCCTGGCCGGGGTCCTGGTCCGCGCCGGCGCACTGGTGGAGATCGACGGGATCTACTTCACGCCTGCCGCCATCGCCGAGGCCCGACGACTGGTCGTCGCCGCCCTGGCCGATCGCGGTTCGCTCACCATCGCCGACGCGCGCGACGTGCTCGGTTCGACCCGCAAGTACGTGGTGCCGCTGATGACCCACCTGGACCGGGAAGGGGTGACGCGCCGCCGCGGCGACGATCGCATCCCCGGCCCTACGTCCGGGCTCGCGGGTCGTTGAAATGCGGCAGGTGACGGTGACCGGGAGGTGTGACCTCAGCCTGCGTGGGTGGCGAGCAGCGCCTGGCGCTCGTGCTCGTTCAGGCCGCCCCAGATGCCGTGCGGTTCCTTGATCGCCAGCGCGTAATCCAGACACTCGGCGCGTACGGCACATTCGCCGCAGATCACCTTGGCCCGCGCCTCACGCAGTTCCCGATCGTCGCGTCGCTCTCCGCTCGCCGGTGGGAAGAAAACGCTCGATTTCGGCCCGCGACACGCGGCTCGCGTCTGCCATGGGTCCTTGATCGTCCCGACACTCACCGAACACCCTCCTGCAGGGTTGCGACAGGCCTCTTCCGCCGAGGCCCGTCCGGCGAACCTACTCCCAGGGTGTGACGGGCCACAAGAGCCCGATTTCCCGAGCCAATCGGGGCTCCCGCGCCCTGGATCAGGACTCGGAGGCGGGCCCGCCGTCGGACTCCGCGGTCGGTTCGGGATCACGGGGACGACGCTCCCGGTAGTCGCGGGCCGCCCCCTCCTCGGGTTCGACCTCCAGGACCAGGCCGTCCACCTCGATCACCCGGATCGGCGCCCCGGCCCGGATCGGCGTGGCCCGGTTGGTGCGGGCCCGCCAGCGGGCGCCCCGGAGCAGGACCACACCGTCGGGCGCGATGTCGACCGCGGCCTCACCGGCCTCGCCGACGAGCGATTCCCGCCCGATGGTCGGCGTGGAGAACCGGGATCGGACCGCGACGGGCATGGCGGTGACGAAGAACGCCAGCACCGCCACCACCATCAGGATGATCGCCCACCAGTAGACGTCGAGGTTCGACGATCCGCCGTAGAGGAACAGTGACGCGACGATCAGCAGGACCGTGGAGATGACCGTCCACGAATACGCGCGCCCGGCCTGCACGTCGATCGCGTACCCGAACATCGCGACGAAGATCAGGGCCAGTGCCCAGATCGTCACGGGGAGGTGGGAGAACCCGACGAACGCGCCCACGAGCGCGACGGCGCCGGTGCCGCCGGCGAGGCCGATCGAGATGGTGAAGAACTCGAAGATGATGAGGGCGAGGCCCACGACGAGCAGGCCGTACGCGATGGTCGGACTGGTGAGCGTGTGCACCGCCTGACCGGTGAGGTCGAGCTTGCGGAACCGGATGGCCGAGTTGGGCTGTCGCCGGCGGTCCTTCCCGGTGCCGACGACCTTGGCGGTCTCGAGCTTCACCGGCCCGGCTGCGGTCTGCACGGTCTTGCCGTCGAGCGAGATGAGGAAGTCGCCGAGCGTGGCGCAGCCGGGCGGTGCCGGGCACACGCGGTCGGTCACGCCGAGCCGGACGGCCTGGTCGGAGTTCAGCGAGCGGTGCAGGATCGGCCGCAGCTCGTGGTGCGCCGGAGTACCGCCCGGCGTCGATGTCCGCGGCAACGAGACGCCCGTGTCGTCGAGCATCACGGGCTCCGCGGCTCCGATGCTCGATCCGTTCGACACCCCGACGACCGACGCCTGGAGCGCGAGCACTGCTGCGAGGCCGCGTGCCTTGGAGCCGGATGGACCGACCCAGGCCACGATCGGGACCCGCGACCCGTCCATCGCGCGGTAGAGCGGCTTCGGGTTCACGTCGACGGCCCCGCCGGAGTTGACCTTGATCACCAGCAGTTCGGATCGATCGGCGTTCGCGGCTTTGATCGCGTCGCGGATCAACGCCGCGTTGGGCGGGTCGATCAGGCCGTCGACCTGGATGACGTCGATGGTTCCTCGCGGCGCTGCCACGGCCGCGTCGGGCCCCACGAGGGCGAGCACGATGCCGAACGCGACGAGCATCACGGCCATTCGGGTCGCCATGCGTCGAAGGTGTGACCCGGCGGCTCCCGTAGAGTCGGTTCGATGGAGCTGGCTCACTTTTGCTCCACCTCCCGGGTGGTCATCGTTGCGGGCAAGGGTGGGGTCGGCAAGACCACCGTGACCGCGACGTTGGCCGTAGCGGCCGCGCGGACGGGGCGAAGCGTGCTGATCGTGGAGGTCGAGGGCAAATCGGGGCTCGCGACGGCGTTCAACCGCCCGGCCCTCGGGTACGAGGAACAGGACCTGGCGCCCGGAATCAGAGGGCGGACGCTCACTCCCGACGCCGCGCTGCGTGACTGGCTCGAAGGCAACGGCCTGAAGCGGATCTCGAAGCGCCTCGTGCAGACGGGCGCACTCGACGTGATCGCGACGGCAGTGCCGGGCATGAAGGACATCCTCGTGTTGGGCAAGGTCAAGAGTCTCGAACAAAGTCGCGCCGCAGATCTGATCATCGTGGACGCACCCGCTGCAGGTCATGCCCTCACCTTCCTCACCTCGGCCCACGGGCTCCTCGACGCGGTCGCCGTCGGGCCGGTCCGCAAGCAGGCGGCCGACGTCGTGGAGTTGCTCTCGGACCCGGTCCGAACCCAGGTACTCCTGGTCACGCTGCCCGAGGAGACGCCGGTCAACGAGGCGGTCGACACCGCGTTCGCGATCGAGGACCGCGTGGGCGTGCGGCTCGGGCCGGTCGTCGTGAACGGGTACTACCCGGAACTCGCGCTCTCCGGAACGGCGCAGGCAACCGCATCGGCCGCGCAGGCCGACGCGGAGTTGATCGACGTGTACGTCTCGGACACCGAGGCCGCGGATCTCGCGGCGGCCGCGAACTTCCGGGCCGAGCGCACCGGGATCCAACTCGCACAGGCCGAGCGTCTCGCGCAGGCACTCCCGCTCCCCCAGATCCGCCTGCCGTTCGTCTTCACCTCCGAGATCGGACCCGCGGAGATCGAGACGCTCGCGGACGCATTCACCGAGGGCGTCGAAGCTCTGTGACCGAGCACCCGCACACCCTGAACGACGTCGTCGACCACGGCCGCATCGCCGTGTGTTGCGGTTCGGGCGGTGTCGGCAAGACGACGACCGCGGCGATCGTCGCGATCGAGGGCGCGCGTCGCGGCCGGCGCGCGGTGGTCGTCACCATCGACCCGGCGAAGCGCCTCGCGAACGCGCTGGGGCTCGACGAGTTGTCCAACGTGCCACGCGTGATCGACGTCGGGCGGTGGGATCCCGACGGTGACCGGGTGGAGGGTGGCGAACTCTCGGCGATGATGCTCGACACCAAGAGCACGTTCGACGGGCTCGTCACCCGCTACGCGGACTCCCCCGCGCAGGCGCAGCGGATCCTCGCCAACAACTTCTACCGCAACATCTCCTCTGCGCTCTCCGGCACGCAGGAGTACATGGCGATGGAGAAGCTCCATGAACTCCACGAGGACGGTGGGTACGACCTCATCGTGGTCGACACTCCACCGAGCCGCCACGCACTCGACTTCCTCGACGCGCCCGCACGGCTCCTGCGGCTCCTCAACAACCCGATCTTCCGCGTCCTCATGGTGCCGACGCGCACGTACCTCAAGATCGCGGGTGCCGCCGTGCAGGCGTTCATCCGCACGGTGTCGAAGGTGGTGGGCGCGGAGGTCGTCGACGACATCGTCGCGTTCTTCCGCTCGTTCGAGGGCATGGAGGAGGGGTTCCGGACCCGGGCCGGACGCGTCGTCGAGATCCTTCAACAGGACGAGACCCGCTTCGTGCTCGTGACCTCACCCCGGCGGGACGCGATCGAGGAGGCCCGGTTCTTCGCCGAACGGATCGGCGACCACGACCTGGCGGTCGACGCGCTCGTCGTGAACCGTGTGCATCCCCGCTTCGGGACCGAGATGTCGGCCGGGCTGCGCGCCCGCGCCGCGACGCTGCGCGACCTCGAGTTTCCCAGGCGTTCCCAGCGTGACGCCCGGGACCGCCTGGCCGCGCGCTACCAGAACCTCGCCGAGTTCAACGAGATCGCCGAACGGGAGCGGTCGTACATCGAGACGGTGCGGGTGCGGACCCGCTCGGCCGGGGTGGCGTTCGTGCCGTACCTCGCCCACGACGTCCACGACTTCACCGCGCTGGCGGAGATCGGCCGCATCCTCTTCGCCCCGGCCGATATCGAGGCCAGGCCCCCCGCCGTCGGGGAGTAGCGTTTCGCCCGTGTCCACGATCCTCGTCGCCGCCGAAGCATCCTGGATCCGCGATCAGGTGACCACCGCCTTCGCCGGGACCGGCCAGACCGTCGTGGAGGTCCGCCGTGGTCAGGACGTACGGGGCGCGGTCGCCCAGCACTCGCCCGATCTCGTCGTCCTCGACATGCAGATCGCCAATATGGGCGGCATCGCCTGCGCGATCGACCTGCGGATGGAAGCGGCCGAGCACCGCATCCCGCCCACGAAGATCCTCCTGCTCCTCGACCGTGAGGCCGACCGGTTCCTGGCGGTGCGGGCCGACGCCGACGCCGAGCTCGTGAAGCCGATCGACGCGGGCATCCTGCGCCGGGCCGCCAAACCGCTCCTCGGACCGACACCGGCTCCAGCTTCGAGCTAGCGGGTCGCTACACTTCCGCCCCTTACGGGATGTGGCGCAGTTTGGTTAGCGCGCAGCGTTCGGGACGCTGAGGCCCCGGGTTCAAATCCCGGCATCCCGACCATGTTTTCGCAGGTCAGCCCTGGTGTCGGACGCACCCGCTCGACACCGCGAAACCGGTCATGGCGCGTCTATGGCGCGCGGCTCGGTGGCACCGAGAAACCGGGCGCCGAGCACCTCGGCCGCGCGTCGGTCACCCTCTGTCGTCGCTTGCGCGTAGATGGCCAGCGTCATCCTCGGATCAGAGTGCCCGAGCCGCGCCTGCGCAGTGCGCACATCCACCCCCTCGGCCAGCAGCCCGGTCGCATTCGCGCGCCGGAGATCGTGGAAGGTCACCCCGACCACGCCGGCCCTCTCACACGCCGGCATCCACCGACGACGGCGCCAGTGCTCGTATCGGAGTGGTTCACCGGCGCCCGTGGTGAATACGAGCGCATCGGAGTCCCCTTCGGTCAGTCCTCGGAACGTGAGGACCTCAGCGAGAAGGATGGCCAGCGCCTCGGGCATCGCGAGAGTTCGACGACCGGCATGGCTCTTCGGTTCACCGAAGAAGTGGACGCCGTACTTACCACGGGTGAGTTGCTCAGCGACCACAAGCCGTCGCTCCTCGAGATCGATTCGACCTATCCGCAGGCCTGCACACTCGCCCCAGCGCAACCCGAGGATGGCACCGAGGTACACCATCGAACCCAGGTCTGGTCCCATGGCTTCGGCGAGTGCGACCACCTGACCCGCCGTGAGCTGCGGTCGGTCAAGCGGGGCAACCTCGGGAAGCTTGATGCCGCGACAAGGTGTCCGTGCGAGGTAGTCACACTCGACTGCGTATGCCAACACCGCGCGAAGCACTCCGTAGTGACGCCGCACAGTTCGCGGCTTCGACAACCCGGTCCAGGTGTTGACGAGGGCCTGAACATCTGGCTGGCGGATCGTCCGCAACCGGCGGCTCGCGAGTGTCGGCAGGATGTGGACGCGAAGGATTGTCTCCTCGCGTCCCAGCGTGCTCGACCGCTTCGCGACATCACGCTCGGCCCAATGCCGAGCAACCTCTCCGAAGGTGCGTTCGGCGTCGCGAGGATCGAGCCACGAACCGCGGGAGAGGTCCGCGCGTTGCTGCGCCTCGAATGCATCCGCCTCTCGACGAGTCCGGAACGTGCGCTTGAGATGCTCGCCGTCCGGAGTCCTGAACCTCACGTCGTAGCGATTGCCCCGCGCGCCCGCGCGTCGGTGAACGCTCATGGTGTCGCCCTCCTGGTCCTATCAGGTGGTCGGCTCGCCCCGGTCGAGTTAGCGCTCGGCCGGGGCACTCCGTTTCTGCGCTGAACGATAGCGAGCATCGTGCGCGCTCGCTCCAGCCGTGAGCGAGCGTCAGCGCCCGGCACG